>NZ_CP088911.1:7377154-7699298 GCF_021165735.1 Yinghuangia sp. ASG 101
CACCGACGCGCACGACATCGACCTCGACGGCGGGATCGCCGCGGAAGTCGAACGGCGCCTCCTGGAGCGGGCGGAAGCGGTAGGCCGGTCCCGGGCCCGGGACTACCTCGCCGAACGCCTCGACACCCTCAAGGACGCCTGGCGGCGGCACCGTGAGGGCACCGCCACCCTCGGCTTTCGCAGCGAGACCCGCAAGGACACGGTGATCGCCGGGCTGCTCCGGCCTGCCGACGGCACGCGATGGGACGTCATGACCGTGCCCATGTCCCTGCGCGAGACCGAACACGAGATCAACCTCCTCATCACCGGCCGGGACTTCGCCGCGGGCGCGGCGCCCGACTGGGACTTCGGCACGGCCACCGGAGCCGGTGCGAGCACAGACGACGACGGCGAGGTGTCCGCATGAGCGAGCGAAGCGAGCGAATCAACAAGAGGGATGCGTTTCGCGAATGCGGCGCCGAGCGCAGCGAGGTGCCTGCATGAGCGACGCATACTTCCGGCGGGTGGGTGCGGCCCGGCCCAGCCACCTGATGTTCACCGGCGGGGTGGGTTCGCTGATCGACCTCCCCAACTTCTCCGTGCTGGTCAAGGGCACCGACACATGGGACTACAAGGGGCTGGCCGGCAGCGACTATCTGGTCTCCGAGCGGCGGCTCACGGACGCGGTCAACCGCGTACTGCGCCGCTACGGCCCCAAGAAGGTCACCGAACTCCGCTCGGCGCCTTGGCAGCAGGGCGCCGACGACGACCCGCGCGGCGAGGCGGCGCAGGGAGTCGGCGTGCCCGTCACACCGTTCCCGCAGTGGCTGCGCTGCACCGCGTGCAACCTGCTGGCCGGGGTGGACTCCGACGCCTTCACGCTGGTGAACCGCAATCCGCGCACGCCGCACGAGGCCAAGTTCGTGCATGATTGCAAGAAGGTCAGGCCACTCGCGGTCGCCGCGCGCTTCACCCTGGTGTGCACCGACGGGCATCTGGACGAGTTCCCGTACGTCCGTTTCGTGCACCGCGGCCTCGGCTGCCCGACGATGCCGCGCCCCAGCCTGCGCATGCGGGACCGCGGCGGAAACCAGGCCGCCGACGTCGACATCGAGTGCCGGGCGTGCGGTGCGAGCCGCAACATCCGCGAGGCGATGGGGGAGCGGGGGCAGGCGAATCTGCCGCAGTGCCGGGGGCGGCATCCGCACCTGGACTTCTTCGAGCCCGAGGGCTGCGTCAACAAGCCGCTTGTCATGGTGGCCGGTGCGTCGAACCAGTGGTTCCCCATCACCCTCACCGCGCTCGCCCTGCCGGAGACGAAGGACGAGACCGCGCGGGCCCTCGTCGAGAAGCGGTGGGACGACCTTCAGCACATCGAATCCGCCGCGGAGATCCGGTCCTTGGTCAAGTTCCCGCCGTACCGCTACCTCGCCGACTTCGACGCCGAGGAGATCGCCGCGGCCGTGGCCGCGCACAAGGCGGCCCTGGCCGGTACTCCGGTCAGCGCTCCAGAACAGCCGGTGGACCTGCTCACTGACGAGTGGCGTGCCCTCACGTCGAGCACGCTGCCACAGGAGGACGACTTCACCCTGCGTGAAGCCGTCGTACCGCCGTCTCTGAGCGGCCTGTTCGCCTCCGTGCGGCAGGTGGAACGCCTGCGTGAGGCCCGCGCGCTCGTCGGCTTCACCCGGCTGGACGCCTTCGACCCGGAGGACCCCGGGCTCGTCACCCGGGTCGAACTCAGCCGCCTGGCCCGCGAATGGGTGCCGGCCACCGAAGTGCGCGGCGAGGGTGTCTTCGTGCGCCTGGACGCCGATCTCGTGGCGAACTGGGAGGCGCGTGTCGCGCATTCGGAGGCCATCGCCGCGCACCGGGCCGCGTACGCGCGCTTCCGCGACAACCGGCGGTCCGACCGCCTTGCCGGTGCGTACGACTCCATGGCGCACTGGCCGGGCGCGCGCTACATCGCGTTGCACACCCTTTCGCACATGCTGATCCGTACCATCGCCCTGGAATGCGGCTACAGTTCGGCGAGCCTCGCCGAGCGCATCTACACGGGCAACGACGACGACCCGCGAACCGGGATCCTGCTCTACACCGCCGTGCCGGACAGCGAGGGCACCCTCGGCGGATTGGTGTCCCTCGCCGAACAGCCGCACTTCGAGCGTATTGTCCGCCGAGCCTTCAGTGACGCGCTGCACTGCTCGTCGGATCCGTTGTGCGCGGAGCGCCTGCCGCAAAAGCCGTTCGACTACCTGCACGGTGCCGCGTGCCACGTGTGCCTGTTCCTGTCCGAGACGACCTGCGAGCGCGGCAACCGCTTCCTCGACCGCCGCTTCCTCGTCCCGCTGGACGACGACCCGGACTTGCTGCTCACTCCGCCGGATCTCGTCGGGTGAGCGCCCGAGCCTTCGAGAGCGCCGCGGGACGGGTGGCCGCGGCGCTCGGGGCGAGCCGCATCCGCACACTTGCCGGGCACCTGACACGGGGCCGCGACGGCGACTACATACTCGACACTCTGCACGCGCCCGAAGCGGTTGATCCCGTCCGGGAGTTACTCGAAGCCGCCGGCCGGGCCGGCATGGACGGGCGGGAAACCGCCGCCTATCTCCGGGGGTTCGTGGCCGGCTGGACCAGCGGGCGCGGTGAAGTCGACGTACGCACGGTCTGGAGCGGGCCGTCGACCAACGCGGCACCCACGCGCTCGACCGCGCAGGTCCTCGTCGAAGTCGTGAATGCGGCCACCGCCGAGCTGATCATCATGTCCTACTCCGCGCGCGCCTACCGGCCCCTCACCGAGGCCCTGCGAGCCGCGCACGCACGGGGAGTACGCGTGGACGCGGTGCTGGAGACCAAAGTCGGCTCGGGCGGACTGCTGTCCGGTCCGGAACCCGCGCGGGCCTTCGAGTCGGCACCCGGCGTGCGGCTGTGGCACTGGCCCGGCGAGGAGCGCCCGAGCCCAGGGGCACGGCAGCACGCCAAGATCGCGGTGGCGGACGGGCGCCTGTTGTTCCTGGGCAGCGCGAACCTCACCGAGTCCGGGGCCCGGCGCAACATCGAGGCCGGACTCCTCGTCCGCGGTGGCGCGGCCCCACAACGCGTCGCCGACCACGTCCACGAACTGCAACGACGCGGAGTACTCCGCCGCTTCACCGTCGCCGACCTCGCCTGACACGGCTCACGCACAGGGGATTGCCATGCCGCAACTCGCGTTCGCGAACACCTTCTGGGAGGAGTTCGACCAGCTCGGCAAGAAGGTGCGTGCCGGTGTCCGCAAGGCCATGCGGAAATTCCAGCAGCTACCGGTTGCGGAGCTGTACGCCGACAAAGGGCTGCACCTCGAATCGGTCGAGCAGGCACGCGACCCGCGCATGCGGACGATCCGGATCGACGACTTCTGGCGCGGCGTCGTCCTCGCACCCGATGACGGCACTGACGTGTTCCTGCTGGTCAACGTATTGCCGCACGACGCGGCCTACACCTGGGCCGCGAAGCGGCTCTACACGGTGAACACCGCGACCCGGGGCCTGGAAGTCCGCAACGTGGTGGCGATCGAGCAGATCACCCCGGTCTTCGAACAAGAAGCGCGCACGGCACCGACGCTGTTGTTCGAGAAGTGCTCCGACACGGTGCTCAAGAGCCTTGGCATCGACGCGGCAACGCTCCGAGCGGCCCGCGCCCTGACCGACAAGACACAGCTGGAAGCGCTCGGCGGGCTCATGCCCGAAGACCAATTCGAGGTCTTGCAGTTCCTCGCCGAAGGCTTCACGCCCGACGAGATCTACCGGGAGGTCGTCACGGCACGGCGTCCCGCGGTGACCGACGCCGCCCAGGAGACCCTGGCCGCGGCCATCGCCAACACGCGCAACCGCATCACTCTCGTCTCCGGGCCCGCGGAGCTGGAGGATGTGCTCACCAAGCCGTTTGCCGCCTGGCGGGTATTCCTGCACCCCACGCAGCACCGCGTGGCGTACCGCCCGACCTACACCGGGCCGGCGCAGATCACCGGAGGGCCGGGCACCGGCAAAACCGTCGTCGCGCTCCACCGCGTGAAGCACCTCTTGGAGCGCTCGCCCGACACGCGCATCTTGCTCACCACCTACACGACATCGCTCGCGGCCTCACTTCACGAGAGCCTGAAATTCCTGCTCGGCGTCGACGAGTTGCCCGACCGCGTCGAGGTGACCACGGTGAATGCCCTGGCCTTCAAGGCGGTACGGCAGCTCAAGGGCACGCCCGCCGACCTCATCGGCGATGCGGACGAGCGCGTGCGGTGGGAACGGCTGCGCCGGAAACTCGACTTGCCGTGGACCGAGGCGTTCCTGTCACAGGAATATCGCCACATCGTGCTCGCCCAAGACCTCGACGACGAGAAGGCGTATCTCTCGTGTGTGCGGCGCGGGCGTGGCAGTCGGCTGGACTCGGCCCACCGCCCCGCCGTGTGGGCCGCGATCCAGGGATTCCAAGACGGCCTCGCCGCGGAGCGCAAGCAGACGCACCTTCAGCTCTGCGCGCACGCTGCCCGACTCCTCGGCGAACACCCGGGCCAGGGGCCACGATACGACCACGTCGTGGTCGACGAGGCGCAGGACCTGCACCCCGCGCAGTGGCGGGTGCTGCGCGCGGTGGTGGCCCTCGGCCCCGACGACCTCTTCATCACCGGTGACCCGCACCAGCGGATCTACGACGCACGCGTCAGCTTGCGGTCGCTCGGTATTCCGGTGGCGGGCCGCACCGGGCGCTTGCGGATCAACTACCGCTCCACCGAGGAAATCCTGCGGCGGGCCCGCGGCATCCTGGACGGCGCGCAAGTGTCGGATCTCGGTGGCGACGGCACGGACTCCCTCGCCGGGTATCGCTCGCTGTTGCGCGGCGACGCCCCGGTGGTGGCGGCGTTCGGGTCGGAGCCCGAAGAGGCGACGGCGATCGTCGCGCAGATCCAGACTTGGTTGGAGCTCGGCGTCAGACCCGCGGAGATCGCGGTGTGCGCGCGATTCAAGAGCCTCACCGACAAGGTGGCGCAGCGGCTGACCGCTGTCGGTATAGCCGCTGTCCCACTCAAGGACACCTCGGCTGCGGACGCGGTGCGGATTGCCAGCATGCACAGTCTCAAAGGCCTGGAGTTCCGCTGTGTCGCCGTCGGCGGGGTGACCGCGTCGGCCTTCCCGTTTCGTACCGCCGTCACGCCCGAGGACGTCGACCGGCTCCAGCACGCCGCCGACATGGCCGCGGAACGCTGTCTGTTGTACGTCGCGTGCACCCGCGCCCGCGAGTTCCTGCACATCTCGTACACCGGCAAGCCCAGTCGGTTCCTCAGCGGATGACAACGAATCCGCGAAAGCCACCTGAACGCAAGTTTCGGGCGATATAAAGCCATTGCCGTCGATCCGCTGGGGGGTGGGTCCACGTGCCACCGCATGACCGGGGAGCGCGGTGACGCCTGCGGACGTTGTTGTCCGAAATCGGTCCGAAGGGCGAGGACGCGCTGCTTGTATGCCGTCATGGTGCGCAACCTGCCGACCTGAATCGGGCCTCGGGCGCACCCGGACATCACGGGGCCCAACCCGAGAGTGGGATGTAACCCCCGCGTGGTGCCGGTCCGTGGACGCGTACCGCGCCGACCGACCTTCGGCCGGTCCGGGGGACGTTCGACCTCCTGGAGATCACCACCCACACTGACCCCGCCGCGATGAGGGAACAAAGGGCTCTCAGCGCCGCCGAGGACCGGTGGGAAGCCCCCGCGCCGGCCCGTCACTGGACGGTGATCACCGAACCGCTCCGCACCTTGGGCGGCTCGGCGCACAGCTCGCGCCCGCGCTCGGCGTCTGGGAGGCCGCCGGGCACGCACCGACGAGAGCACCAACCGGCTGCTACGGCAGTACCTCCCCAAGGGAGCGGACCCCCGCACGTTCAGCCAGGCCGGCCTGGGCGCCATCGCCCACGAGCTCAGCCACCGGCCCCGCAAGACCCTAACGGGTTCCGCACTCCGGCGGAGGTCGACGCCGACCTTCTGGACAGCGGTGATGCGCTGACCGCTTGAGCTCGTCATCGTTTGCCGGCAGGTGCGACGGTGCGGGGGAGGTAGAGGCTGCGTCATCAGGCGCGGGCGTCTGGCGCCGGTGCCTGGGGGAGGCGACGGGTTTGCGAGCAGTCGGCGTCCGTATCCAACGGCGGCCTCGCCGGGGTCGCCTGTCCCCCGGGGTGCCGGTTCAGCGTCGCTTTCCGGTGTCGGGGGTGGTGACATCCTGGCTGGCGCGGCGCATGGCCTCGTACAGCGCGGCGTCTTCCGGCGGGTCCGGCAGCGGGCCGCGGGCGGGTGCCTGGAAGGACTGGATCATCCAGGCGACCAGGCGGCGCCAGGCGTCCGGGGCGGCGTCGCCGGTGGCGTTGAGGACTCCGGCGTTGGCCATCAGCAGCAGTACGAGGTCCCGGCTGGTGAAGTCCTCCCGCAGTTGCCCGCTGTCCTTGGCGCGGCCGATGAGTTCGAGGAAGCCCTCGTACGCCCGGGTGTGGTGCTCCTCCAGTTCGGGGACGCCGGGGAAGCTCATGGTCAGGACGTCGGCGAAGCCGCGGTCGGCGGCCTGCATCGCGCAGACGTCCTGGATGTAGCCGGTGAAGCCGTGCCACGGGTCGGGGTCGGCCAAGGCCTCGGTGGTGGCCTGTGCGTACGCCTTCATGCGGTCGGCGAAGACCGCGGCGACGAGATCGTCCTTGCGGGGGAAGTGGCGGAACAGGGTGGCGATCCCCACCCCGGCCTCCCGTGCGACCGAGGCCATCGAGGCGTTGAGCCCGTCGCGCCCGAAGACCGTGCGCGCGGCGGCGATGATCCGCCCCCGGTTGCGCTCCGCGTCGCTGCGCTTGGACTGACCTGCGGAAACGGCCGTGTCGGCGTCGGCGTCGGGGTGCGGGTCTCGGGGGCTCATACCGGTCAGACTAGCAAACCGGAATGACCTATCCGGTTGACGTGTTACGGTGGACAGCGAAACGGATAAGGCTTTCCGGAAAGAAAACGGATAGGCCTTTCCGACTCTGCTTCCGAGGAAGGCTCTCTCATGCCCACCATCGCCATCGTCGGCGCCGGCCCGCAGCTCGGCCGCGCCATCGCCCGCACCTACGGCTCCCACGGCTACGACGTCGCACTGATCGCCCGCAACCGGGCCAGGCTCGAGGATCTGGCCGGTGAGCTGGCCGCCGAGGGCACCAGCGCCGCCGCGTTCCCCGCCGACGTCCTCGACCGCACCGCGCTCACCCAGGCGCTCAAGGACGCGGCCTCGCACTTCGGCGGCATCGACGTCCTGGAGTACTCCCCGGTCGGCGGCCTCCGGACCACCGTCACGACCACCCCGGCCGCGACCGAACCGGCCCACGTGCAGCACGAGATGGACTTCCAGCTCTACGGAGCCATCGCCGCCACCCGCGCGGTGCTGCCCGCCATGCGTGAGGCCGGCGCGGGCACCCTGCTGTTCACCACCGGCGCCGGCTCCGTCGACCCCGTGCCGCAGATCGCCAACGTCAACGCCGCCGCCGCGGCGCTGCGCAACTGGGTGATCAACCTGCACAAGGAGCTGGACGGCACCGGTGTCCAGGCCGCACACGTCGCCGTCAACGTGTCGATCGGCACACCGGCGGTCCCCGGATTCCCGACCGCCCAGCCCGAGGAGATCGCCCCCGTCTACTGGGACCTGCACACCACCAAGCGCGACCAGGCCGAACTCGTCTTCAGCCTCTGACGGCCTCTCGGCCTCCCGGCCTCCCGGCCGGGGACGGCGGCCCCGAGAGCATTCCGATGCTGTTGGTAAATCTGGGGTCCTACGCCTTCTTCGCCCCGTCGATCGTCTGGTCGGCGGGTCGAAGTCGCGCGAAGTGACTGGTGCGGGTGCGCGCTCGGGGTTCGCCGGTGAGGTGGGCGTCGATGCGGGCGAGGTTGATCGCGGCGCCGGTGAGCTGGTGCTGGAGGCTCGTCTTGACGAGTCCCTGGTAGCGGGATCTGCGCAGGCCGCAGCGCCCGACGGCTTGGGAGATGGTGCCCTCGACCCCTGCCCGGATCTTGTAACGCTCCTTCCATTCGTCGCTCTTCTGCTCGGCTCTGGCTGCTTGAAGTGCGTGGTGTTCGTCGTGGCGGCGCAACCGCAGCTCGCGGGGGCGTTTGGTGTTGGGGGTATTGATGCACGCCTGGCGCATGGTGCAGGGGCGGCAGTCGCTGACCGAGAACACCACCCGCAGCACGGGCTGGCCGCGTTGGGAGAGCCGTTCGCTCCAGGTGGTGCTGGTCTTGCCCCCGGGGCAGGTGGCCTGCTTGCTGTCCCAGTCGACGGTGAAGGCGTCCTGGCCGAAGCCGCTGTCTGCGGCGGCCTGGGCGCTGTTGTCGGCCTGGAGGGGGCCGTGCAAGGCGATGCCGTGCTCGTGCCGGGCGCTGACCAGGGCGGCACCGGTGGGGTAGCCGGCATCGACCCAGTGCTCGCCGGGTGCGCAGTCACGCGCGGCGAGGTGGGTGTGGATTGTCTCGGCCATCGACCGGTCGGCGACGGTGGCCACCGTCGTGGCGACGTTCGTGATCAGGTTCGGGGTGTCGGGCTCGCAGGTCTCGGTGAGGTGGACCTTGTAGCCGTCCCACATCGTGTCGCGTTTGACGCTGCCACGAGCCTCGGTGTCATAGGGGGTGACCAGGCGCAACGCGCCCGGTGGGCGGTCTTTTGGGTCCCTGCGCCTCACCTCGCCCTCCACCTGGTGAAAGTGCTGGACCCACACCTTCCGCAGGGTTTCCACCTCGGCAAGTCCGCGCAGCCCCTCGGGGGCGCCGGGCGCAAGAACGGCCGCCAGCAGGCATGTTCCGTCCCGGCCGATCCGCGTCCCCACCTCGTCCCGCTTCGCGCGGCTGGTGGGGAACCGGCTGTCCTCCGCCCTGGTCGCGTAACGGCGGAACCAGTCGGGCTCCGCGATACCGGCCAGCCAGTCCGGTGCCGCCTGCGCCAGCGCGTTCAACGCCGACCGCAAGGTCTCCGCCACCATCTCCAGCCAGGACAGCTCACGCGCCGCCGACAACACGTGCGTGGAGTCCGTGCGAGCCCGCCCCGCCCTCTTGAGCAGCCCCTTCTCCCGGGCTGCGGCCAGGACACCGTCCAGCACCCGCTGCCCGCCGTCTGCCTTGGCCAGCCGGTCCCGGAACTCCGACAGCACCGAGAAGTCGAAGCCCGGGTCGTCCAGCTCAAGCCCGAGCGCGTACTTGACATCGATCCGCGCCCGCACCGCCTCCGCCGCCTGCCGGTCGGTCAGCCCCTCCACGAACTGCAACACCGACACCAGCGCCAGCCCGGCGGGCGACCAGGCAGGACGCCCCCGAGCAGGGAAGAGATCCGCGAACTCCTCATCCGTGAACAGCGGCCCCAACTCGTCCCTCAGCCGGATCGCCAGACTTCCCTTCGGGAACGCGGCCCGCGCCACCCTCACCGTCTCCGCCGGAATCTCCCCGGACCCCTTCGGCTGCATCGACATCCGCACCCACCCCATACGACAACGTCGGCCTTCAAGACCACAACCAGGTCTCGAAGGCCGACGTCACGCACGACCCCAGATTTACCAACAGCATCAGCATTCCCTCGGGGCCGCCCCCGAGCAGGTCGCGCGCCTGTCCCGGACCCCCCGTACGAGCGCCGCGGCCAGGCCCAAGCCGTCCACAGCCGCCCCACCACACCCCATTCCCGAACACAGCAAGGACTCCAGCATGACCAGCACGCTCCACGGCAAGACCGCTCTCGTCACCGGATCCAGCCGCGGCATCGGCCGGGCCACCGCCCTCGGCCGACCGTCGCCCTCATCGAGAAGGACGGCGGACGGGCCTTCGCCGTCGGCGCGGAACTGGGCGCGCCCGGCGCCGTCGACCAGCTGTTCGACCAGCTTGTGGCCGGACTACGCGAGCACACCGGCGAGACCGTCCTGGACATCCTGGTGAACAACGCCGCCGCGACGACACCCGGCGACGCACCGGAAGACGTGTCCCCCGAGCAGATCGACGCGATCTTCGCGGTCAACGCGAAGGCCCCCTTCCTCCTCGTCCAGCGGGCCCTCGGGCTGATCCCGGACGGCGGACGCATCGTCAACATCTCCTCCGCGGCCACGCGCATGGCCATGCCGCCCCAGGTCGTCTACGCGATGTCCAAGGGCGCACTCGACCAACTCACGCTGCACCTCGCCCGGCACCTCGCCCCGCGGCGGATCACGGTCAACAGCGTGCTCCCCGGCGCCACGGACAACGGCAGCGCCGCCTTCCGGATGCCCGAGGTGCGCGAGCCGATGTCGCAGCTGTCGGCATTCAAACGCCTGGGCGAGCCGGACGACGTCGCCGACGTGGTGGTCTTCCTCGCCACCGACCGGGCCCGGTGGATCACCGGAACCTCCCTCGACGCCACCGGCGGCAGCCTCCTCGGCTAGGTCTAGAACGAACGGACGTTGTTGACAGGTGGGTCTCTCGAACAGGAGGCCCGCATGAACGAACGCGAGCTTGGACGACGTGCCCGGCACCGTCTTGCGGTGCTGCGGCACGTCCCGGCCACCAGCTCCACGTCGACGTCAAGTACATCGAACCGCTTGGGCAGACCGGCCACAAGAAGCGCCACTACCAGTACACCGCGATCGACGACTGCACCCTGCTGCGCGTGCTGCGGGCCTACCCGCGACGACACGGTCGCGTCGAGGTGTTCGTTTCGCACGCAGTGCGTCGAGTTGGCGTTGGTGGTCGGTGGCGGGGCCTTCGGACGATAGGACCCGGGGCCCTTGCCGCCCGGGTGCGCGGCCTCGCTCAGTCATTCGGTTCTTCGTCGACCACGCGGATGGTGCCAAGTTCCGGGTCCACGGCATCCGGGACAACCATGCCTGCGCCGACGCCTGAGGTCAGGTATTCGATGATGGGGGCCGTGAGGCGTTCGCCGGGCAGGACCGCGGGGATACCGGGAGGGTAGGGCGTGAGCATCTCGGCACAGACCTGGCCGACGGTCTCGTGGGCGGGCAGTTGCCGCGTACGCGCGAAGAAGGCGTCTCGAGGGAGTTGTGCCTGTTCGAGACGCATTTCTTGTGGATCGGGGATACGAATTCCCGTGTCCTTGGAGGCTGTTGACCCGAATTGGTCGGCGACGTCGCGGAGTGCGTCGAGGAGTCTCGCGGTGGTGGCGTCGTCGTCCGCATAGGTCAGCTGCGCGCTGATCCTGCGGTGGTCGGCCACGTGCAGATTGATGCGGTGGCGTTCGCGCAGCCAGTCCGTGATCGCGTAGCCGGTCGTGCCCAGCGCACTGATGTCGATGATCACCTGAAGCGGATCGAGATCGTACGCGCGGCCCGGCGCGATGAACTCCGCCCGGTTGACACGCAGGCCATCGACCTTTTCGACCGCGTCGCGCACGTGGTGCGCCCTTGCGAGGGCGGCGTCCAACAGGGCGTGGCCGGAGGCGGCCATGTGGGCGCGCCAGCCGTCCAGCGCGGCGTAGATGAGGGCACTGGGGCTCGTGGTCCCGAGCAGGTCGGCCCGCGCCCTCAGCACGTCGGGATCAACCAGGTTGCCCTGGTGGTGGAAGACGGAACTCTGTTCCAGACCGCCTCCCATCTTGTGCGCGCTGGTCACACACACGTCAGCGCCCGCGTCCATGGCCCAAGTGGGCAGAGCGGGGTGGAACGGCAGGTGGGCGCCCCACGCCTCGTCGACGATCAGAGGACGGGAATACCTGTGGCACACCTGGGCGATGGCCGCGATGTCGGCGCAAGTGCCGTACGGCGTGGGGCTGGTGACCAAGGCCCCGCGCGCGTCCGGGTGAGCGGTGAACGCCTCCGCGTAGGCATCGGGTTGCGGAGGATGCGCCAGATGCAGGTCCGGGTCCCAGGTGGGGTCGACCCAGATGGGGCGCACACCGCTCAGAATGAGCCCCGAGACAACGGATTTGTGCGCATCGCGGGAGATGACCAGCTTTTCGTGTGGCCCCGCGACGGCGAGCATCGCGCTCTTGACCGACAACGAACTGCCGCACGTGGAGAAAAAGGTGTGCTCAGCGTGTACTGCCTCGGCCATCAGCTGCTGTGCGCGGTCGAGAACCGCTCCCCGAGACATGCGGTCGTCCAGACCGGAGACGGCGAGCACGTCAGATGCGAAGACGGCGGGTCCCAAGACGGCCATAGTGTGGGCGTCGATACCTCTGCCCTGTTTGTGGCCTGGTGGGGTGAACGGCGTATACGCATGCTCGTGGTAGGCGAGCAAGGCATCCAAAACGGGTGTTTCCGATTGGTTCATATGTCCCCGGTGCCCGATCGGTCAGGCGGAACACGTTGAGTGGGCCGAGTGCGTAGGAGATGCGGCGGGAACTCGCCCCCGGGTCGGCGGCCAACCATGTCCCGGGCCGCAGGTCGCCGGCGCCCCCGACACTCGAACCATCGGTGGCGGGACCTCTTGCGGATGCGCACCCGCGAGGGCATGGCCGTAGCCAGGGCGAAGTGAAATCTGAAGGGCAAGCAGCCCAAGCTGATGCCCGTCGGCAGGCGCACCTCCTCGGAGAGCACGCCGCCGGCGACTCCACCATCGCCGAGCTCGCGGAGCTGTACTCCGTCCGCCGGGCGACGGTGCATCGCGTCCGGAACGCGCGCGAAGCGTCCTGGTTGCTCCTGCCTCCGCGATCGACCAACAGTTGCCCGCAATGCCCGGCATCAGTCACCCGCGCAGGTACAACACTCCTGTCACTTCCGATACCGCTGCGCCACTGCTGTGAAGGCGGCCTTGGGTTCCCATTCCATGTCGGGGTAGGTCTGCCCCCGGCGTCCTTCCAGGAGTTTGACGATGCCCAGTCCGGCCCGGTCCAAGTCGTCCCTGGGGTCGCCGTCCGGGCGGTGCGGGTAGCCGGGCAAGGCGAACAGGAACACGAATGCGCTGTCCACGCCCTCGGTCTCGAAGATCTCCAGCAGTTCGCTCAAATATGCGGCCTGGCCGGCCTCGTCGCGCTCGTATACGCCATTGAGCCGTACGGGGGCCTTGGTCTCCGGGTCGTGCTCGACCACGTCCAGCACGCGCCCACCGCGGTCTCCCGCGCCGCGGTAGGCCGCGGTGCCGAACCCGGTGATGGCGAGCGGCTTCGGGCCTTGAGCCAGGGTGCGCACCGCGTCCCGGAACCGGTCGGCGACCTCGGCGGAGCGGATCAGCTCGAACGTCACGATGTCGAAGGGTGCCCAGTCGACCTGCTCGAACTGGATGGCCGCGTAGGTGAGTTTGCCCTGGAAGCGCTCGCGGACCGTGGCCGCGGCATCGCGGAGGAAGGCGTTGATGCGCACGCCGAGCTCGCGCATCGCTTCGGCCCGCCGCTCGGGTTGGCTCATGAGCTGCTCGACCCGTTCCTCGGGGCTCTCCCCGGGCAGGAACCCGCAGTTCATCACGCTCAGCTCGACCCCTGCGACGAACACGACTGTGGCCCCGAGCCGCCTGAGCCGTTCCGCTCGCTCCGCGCAGTCGCGGAAGAGCGTGAGGATCTGCTCCGGATCCAGCTCCAGCGGATAGGGCGAGAACCAGACCTCCAAGCCGAGCTCGGCGGCGGCACCGGCGGCCAGCTCCAGCCGGTCCGGGTCGCCGCCGATGATCTGGACCGCGTTGCAGTGCAGGTCGTCGCGGATGATGGCGAGCTCGCGTCGGACCACCGCGGGGTCGAGGTGCTCGCGGGACGTCTGGCCGTGCACGACGAATCCGGTGTCATAGGTCATTCCTCTTGCTCGCATGGTGACGTCCTCTCTGTCGGTCCTCGGGCCGGGTCGAGGCTGACAGTAAAAGTGCGCGCACGCAAGTTTGCGTGCACGCATCCTTGTGTGGAACGCTGGCGCCGTGACGACACCACCACCAGGGCTGCGGGAGCGGAAGAAGCAGGCCACACGCGAGGCGCTACGCCAGGCGGCCCTGCGGCTGGCCGTGGAGCGCGGACCGGACCAGGTACGGGTCGAGGACATCGCCGAGGCGGCCGGCGTCTCGCCGCGTACCTACAACAACTACTTCGCCAGCCGTGAGCAGGCGATTGTCTCCGCTGTTACGGCAGACCGGGAAGCGCGGATCGCTGCGGCGGTGGCCGCCCGGCCCGCAGGAGTACGCCTGGCTGACGCCGTCACCGAAGCGGTGGTCGAGCAGTACACGAACACGGGTGAGCGTGAACACCAGGCGCTGGTGCTGATCACCACCCGGACCACGCTGCGCGACGCGTTCCTCGATACCACCGCCGATATCGAGCACCCTCTCGCGTCGGTGATCGCCGAACGCCTGGGCGATGCCGAAGCGCACACAGCCCGCGTTCTCGCGGCGAGCGTGGCCGCGGCGGTTCGCATCGCGTTGGCAAGCTGGCTGCGGCCGACTGGGAACACAGGGGCCAACGAGAGTTTCGGCGCCGGAGGATTGGTCGTGCCCTCCGGCTCATTGCCCGACCAGCTCCGCGTGACGCTGGCCCCGCTCGCGCCCGCGTTCGACGCCGCCGAGCGACGAACCCCGCCGTGAAGTCCACTCGACCCGTCTGTGTGATTCCTACACGACCCAACACGAGGACCCCGGCAATCACACCGCCGGGGTCCTGCCATCCGTTTCGGCCGCATCTCGGCTGACCCTCGTCGCACGGCGTCCCGTGGACTGCTGCCGCCGGTCAGTCGGGCTGCTTCTCCACATGTGCGAGAACACGGTTGAGGATCCGGGTGAGCGCGGCGAGTTCTTCGGAGGTGAGGGCGTCGATGAACAGTCGCCGGACGTGTTCGACGTGCATGGGTGCGGCGTCCTCGATCGCCTTGTAGCCGGCCGCCGTGGCGACGATGAAGGCTCCGCGCCCGTCGTCGGGGCAGTCTTCCTTGGCCACCAGTCCGCGCTTCGCCATTCGCCCCACCTGGTGAGACATGCGGCTCTTCTCCCACTCCACCAGCTTCGCCAGGTCCATGAAGCGCATCCGCCCGCCGTCGGCTTCGGTGAGTTTGACCAACACGGTGTAGTCGGAGGCGGACATCCCGGAGTCGGCCTGGACGTGGCGGGAGAGCCGTCCGATGAGCTTCTCCTGCATGCGGATGAAACTCTCCCAGGCGGCCTTCTGCTCCGACGTCAGCCACCGAGGCGTTGCGTTCATGGAGGGAGCGTAACGGCGCGGCTCGGAGCCGGTGTCCGTCCCCCGGCAAGTGCCCGAGGTCATCAGGCAGATAGTTGACATGTCAACGACTGGACGCCTAATGTAGTTGTCACGTCAACAAAATGGCTGCGGTCGGTCGCCGGATGGTCAGCCCGCCTTGGGTTCGCTGCGGCTGTCGAGCCTTCCGGTGGTGCCGCCCGACGCCCGCGGACGCGAAGCTCCAGAAGGGGAATCCCATGAGCACCGAGAACAAGGCCGGACTTGACGCGCTGCTGACGCCCGAGGAGAGCGTTCTCGTACTGATCGACCACCAGCCGTTCCAGTTCGCCAACCTGAACAGCCACGAGCCGACGATGATCGTCAACAACGTCGTCGGACTCGCCAAGGCCGCCAAGGTGTTCGACGTCCCGACGATCCTGACGACCGTCCTGGAAGAACGCGGCGGCCTTCTCATCCAGGGGGTCCAGGACGTGTTCCCGGAGCAGAAGCCGATCAACAGGACCCTCGTCAACACCTGGCAGGACGAGCGCGTCGTGGACGCCGTCAAGGCGACCGGGCGCAAGAAGCTGGTCCTCGCCGGCCTCTGGACGGAGGTCTGTCTGGCGATGCCGGCCATACAGGCGGCGGGCGAGGGCTTCGAGGTCTTCGCTGTCACCGACGCCTCGGGCGGTGCTTCGAAGGAGACCCACGACATGGCAGTGCGGCGCATGGTCCAGGCGGGCGTGGTTCCGATCACCTGGCTGGCCGTGATGTCCGAGTGGCAGCGGGACTGGGCCCGTGAGAAGTCCGTCCCGGGCATCGTGGAGGTCCTTGCGCAGCACGGCGGCGCCTCCGGCGTGGCCTTTGCCTGGGAGACGCAACTCCTGGCCACGCCCAGCCGGGACGCAGCCTGACATCGCTGCCGCCTCGGCGCCGATCCGTATCGGATACTGCCTGTCGCCGGCCGCTGTCCTCGCGGACAACAGCTGTCGGCGCGTCTCGCCCAGGGAGATCTGGCCCGAGGACGTCAACAGCCGAGGCGGGCTGCTCGGCCGCCTTGTCGAGTTCGTCCGCTACGAACCAGGGAAACCCCGAGCCGGTTCCGGAACCTGCGAGCGGCCGATCGACGAGGACAAGGTGGATCTCGCCGCCGGACACCGGAGGATACGGCTTCCCCCATACGGAGACTTTCACAGTCCGGTGACGGCTACGAATCTTCACCTTTTTGAACCGGGTCGCCGAACATTGCGCGGCCCGGTTCGGAATCGCTCACGACGAGGCAGCACCCCGGGGTGCAGGCAGCACAGGTGTCGGCCTCCCGCGATCGATCACTTCAGGATGGGGCAGTGACATCTTGACAAGTGGAATCTGCGTCCTCCTGTGAATCGCATAAATTGATGCATCAACTTCATGGGGTTGGCGTGGGCGGAAGGTCCGCGCCGAAAGTGCTTGGAGGACACGTGGCAGTGGAAGTGCGTGACGTTCCCGAAGACAGCCGGTACGAGGCCCGGGTCGGGGGAGAGTCCAAGGTGGCCGGCGTCGCCGATTACATCCGCACGGCGGAACTCATCGCCTTCGTGCACACCGAGGTCTCGCCGGAGTATGAGGGCAAGGGAGTCGGTGCGGCACTAGTGCGTACCGCCCTCGACGCGGCGCGCGCCGCGAACCTGCGGGTGCTGGCCACGTGCCCGTTCTTCGCGGGATGGATCGCCCGGCACTCCGAATACCAGGACCTGCTGTACCAGTCCCGCAGCAACGTCAGCGACTGAAATAACCACGGGCACAGCAGTGGCGGGCCAGTCGATCACGGTGACATTCGAGGCCAAGCGCTTCTTGCACGCCGCCGAACGCTCCACGGTCTGCCGGAGGTGCGCTGGTCACGCGCGCAACTCAGAACTGCGTTCGCTCGTAGGTCCGAGCGTGTCGGATCTTAAGAGGACGTCTCATATGGTCCATCGGGCGAGTTTCTTGTAGCAGGTCAGGGCTGCCGCCAACTGGAGGAAGGCTGTGAAGTGGCTGCCTTTGCGCTCGTATCGGATGGTGAGTCGGCGGTAGCCGAAGAGCCAGGCGATGCACCGTTCGATCTTCCAGCGGTGCCTGCCCAGGCGTTCGGAGGACTCGACCCCGGGGCGGGCGATACGGGGGACGATGCCGCGTGCCCGGAGCCAGGCGAGGGTGTCCGCGGAGTGATACGCCTTGTCGGCGCGGAGCCTCCCGGGCCGCCGGCGGCGGGGCCCGCGCGGGGACTTGACCGCGGGGATCTCCCGGACCAGTGGCTTGAGCATCCGGCTGTCGTGGGTGTTCGCGCCCGTCACGCCGACCACCAGCGGCAGGCCGCCGCCGTCGGCGAGCACGTGGAGCTTGGAGCCCTTTTTACCGCGATCGACCGGGTTGCGACCGGTCAGATCGCCCCCCTTTTCGCGCGGACCGACGCCGCGTCCACGATCACCGAAGTCCAGTCGACCTCACCGCGCGACCCCAGCCGGTCCAGCACCGCCCGGTGCAGCCGTGCCCACACACCCGCCTTCGTCCACACGCCGAACCGGCGGTGCGCGGTCGGCGCCGACACCCCGAACGACGGCGGGAGATCCCGCCACGCACACCCGCTCGTCAACACGTACACCACCGCCGTGAACACAGACCGCTCGTCCAGCGGCGCCCGGCCACCGCCCTGCGGACGCACCGCGAACGGCGGAAGCAACGGCGCCACCAACTCCCAAAGCCCGTCCGGAACCAGCCGCCGAGAAAGACCATCAACCTCCACAGGCAACCATCATGCCGCACACCACACCGACGCCATATGAGACGTCCTCTAAAGAGAAGCATTCGGCAGGGCAGGGAGAAGAAAACATGGGTTACTTCGGACTGGGAACGGAGAACAGCACGCCGGTCGAGCTCTATTACGAGGATCAGGGTTCGGGCCAGCCGGTCGTCCTGATCCACGGATATCCGCTCAACGGGCACAGTTTGGGAACGTCAGACGCGCGAACTGCTGGACCAGGGCTACCGGGTCATCACGTACGACCGGCGCGGATTCGGCCGGCCGTCGAAGGTGGGCACCGGTGACGACTACGACACCCTCGCCGCCGACCTGAACACGGTCCTCGAGGCCCTCGACCTCACGGGCGTCGTGCTTGTCGGCCTTCTCGCGCGCCGATTCCACGAGGCCTTCCCAGAGGCCGAGTACGTCGCGATCGAGGAGCGCCGCACGGCCTGCTCTGGACCCACGCGGACGAAGTGAACGCCGCGCTGCGTGACTTCCTGACGAAGTGACGGCGCGGCGGCGAAAGAAACAGGTGCAGTCGAGAGCGGAAGACAGGCAGGCGCTGACGGTCTTCCGCGGAAGAGGAAACACGGTGCGTCCGTATTTGGACAAGGCCATGCCCGAGGCGTGGCGGGCCGCGGAAGCGTTCTCGTCGGCGATCCGCGAGGCGGCAATGCAGCGCGGACTCTCGCTGGTAGAGCTCGAGTTCATCAAGCTGCGGGCGTCGCAGCTCAACGCGTGCGCCTTCTGCATGGATCTGCATGCGCGCGAGGCGAGAAAGGCCGGGATAGCGCAGCAGAAGCTGGACCTGCTGCCGACATGGCGGGAAACCCGGCTGTTCGACGAGCGGCAACGGGCGGTGCTCGCGGTGGCCGAAGCGGTCACATCGCTCCCCACCACCGAAGCGTCGGAGGCCGATCTCTCCGGCGCGCAAGCGGTACTCGGCGAGGAGGCGTTCGCCGCGGCCGAGTGGGTGGCGGTCACCATCAACGCCTTCAACCGCATCTCGATTCTCAGCCGCCACCCGGTGCGTCCCCGCGACGCGGAAGGAAGGATCGTTCGATGACCAACCTCCAGCGACACCCACATCCGGAAGTCCCGGATCAGCGGCAGCCGTGCACAGCGGTGGAGATCCTCACGCCACGCCTGGTGCCGCTCGGCGGAGTGCGGGCATCGACCGTGCACCGGACCCTCCCGCAGCGGCGAAGGTCGCTGGTGGGATCGTGGTGCTTCCTGGATCACTTCGGCCCCGATGACGTCTCGGCGACCGGTGGGATGCAGGTGCCGCGGCATCCGCACACCGGGCTCGCCACGGTGTCCTGGCTGTTCGCCGGACGCGTCGAGCATCTCGACTCCGGCGGCAACGCCGCCACTGTCGTGCCGGGAGAGCTCAACCTGATGATCGCGGGCCGCGGCATCACCCATCAGGAGATCAGCGACCCCAAATCGAGCGCCCTGCACGGCGTTCAGCTGTGGTACGCACTGCCGGACGCGACACGCTTCGGCGAGAACGCATTCGTGCACTACGTCCCGGAGCCGGTGGAGCTTCCCGGCGTCACGGCGCGCGTGTTCATCGGCCGGCTCCTCGGCTCGGTCTCCCCGGTCGACACGCGGACAGCCGACCTTCTCGGCGCTGAACTCGTACTCGAGCCCGGCTCTTCGGCCCGGCTCACCGTGCGAACCGACTTCGAGCACGCCGTCCTCGCCGAGAGGGGCGAGGTCACGGTGAACTCGGCCGCCGTCGACCATCGATCCCTCGCCTACGTCCCTCCCGGATCCGAGACGCTGGTCATCACGGCAGGCCAGACGGAAGCCCGCGTCATCCTGCTGGGCGGCATCCCGCTGGGGGAGCAGATCGTGATGTGGTGGAACTTCATCGGACGCAGTCACGACGAGATCGCCGAATACCGGCGCCGCTATCAGGCCGAACTCGGCTTCGAGCCCGCCGACCCGCTCGACCACGGCGAGCCCGCCCTGTTCGGCTCGTTCCCACCCGCTCAGCTACCGCCGTTGCCGGCGCCGCAGTTGCCGAACTCCAGGCTGCGCCCGCGGACGTAGCCTGCCCACCGCGTGGCGGGCGACGAGGTCAGCGCGCGCAGAAGTCCGTCGCATGCGCCGCGGAGGAGAAGCGGCGCGAGTGCCGCGGACAACGGCCCGCCGCGGCCCCTGACTCGATCACCCGGCCGCAGCCCTCCGGTGTACGCGTATGCCTGGACGGTGGCGACCTTGTCACGGATGGCGACGATCTCGGCGGGCGGCTCCGCGCCGCCGAGTGAGACGACGTCGTCCACGGCCGTGCCCGGTGTGTGCGTGATCTCGGCCGGCGGAACCCGTCACGCGCACGACGCGCGAGGCGTCCGGGGCGGCGCTCACGGCGTCCGCACCGCCCGCACCTCCGTGGAAGGTGGAAGGGCGTGATCCCAAAACTCCGGGGTGGCTCATCCACTCCGACACCTGAACCGACGGTGATCACCCTGTGCCGCGCGGGCGCGGCCCTTCGGGGCTGTCGAAGTGGGGTCGGTCTCCTACCGTGATGACCACGTCCGAGAGAACGGGGGTGTCCGGGCGCTCGCGGACTGACGTCGTCACGATGAACGCCGAGTCCCGCACCCAGACGCTGCTACGCAACGTCTCACCGGGGTAGACCACGCCGGTGAACCGCGCGCGACAGCGAACGACAGATGTGGCGTCACCGCCCAGTATCTCGTCGGCCACTGCCTTGAAGACCATCCCAAGGGTGCACATCCCTTGCAGAATCGGCCGAGGGAAGCCCGCCGACCGCGCGAATTCGGGGTCCGCGTGCAGGGGATTCCGGTCCCCGCAGAGCTGGTAGAGCAAGGCTTGCTCGGGAAGAGTCGGGGTGTCGAGTACGGCGGCCGGAGCACCGTCGGGGGTGGGCACCCGTCGGTTGCGGCGGGAAGGCCCCCGCGGGCCGCCGAACCCGCCTTCCCCGCGCACGAAGATGTCGGAGCGCGTGGTGAGGAGCGGTGAGCCGTCCACGGCGACGAGATCGGCCTCCTGGGCGATGACCGCGGACTTGCCCGTGTCGAAGAGGTCGACGACACGGGCCCGGGCGACCGCTCGGCCCTCGGCGGGGATGGGCCGGTGGACGATGACGTCGACACCGTCCTGGAGCATGGCCGTGAAGTCGAGCTCCAATCCCGGGTACGAGATCCCCGACGCGTCAGCCCGATAGAACTCCGGTGCCGCCACACCGAACGTCGCGGGTGCGGTCAGCCCGAACGTCGGCAGGACGCTCGGAAACGGGCCGCGAACGTAGCGCATGTCTCGAACGTCGGCGGGGTCGGCGCCGGCGCCCAGGGCGAGGTTGTACCGGAGAACGTCCTGGGCGGTCCAGACGAAAGGCCGTTCGGGCAGGACCGCGCCGATGACGAGATCCGGGTCGATGGGCACGCTAGTCGGTCTCCAGAAAGGTGCGGATCACGTCGGCCACCGCGGCGACGTTCTCCATGTGCAGGTGATGTCCGCCGGGAAGTGTCACGTGCCGAAGACGCGGAACGCTGGTGATCCTCTGCGGGTAGAACGCTTCGAGGAGTGCCGAACGTTCGGCCGTGACGAGCAGCGTGGGCGCACTGATGTTCCGCAGGAACGCCAGGACTTGGTCCTCGGCGAACGATCGGACGGTGGGAAACTTCAGCCGCACGTCACCGCGCCATGTGAAGCCGCCGGGTACCTCCCGCAGATCTCGCTCGACGAGTCGCTCCGCGGTGTCGAGCAGGATGTCGGCGAGCTGGACCCGCGCTTTGACCGCCTGGGCACGGGTTCGGTAGATGGGTTGTCGGTCGTCTCCCAGGTAGGCGTCGAGATAGCGCTGCACGCTGGCCCGGCTTTCCTCGCCGCTCGTGGACAGCGGGCCGATCGCGTCGATGAGCACCAAACGGTCGATCTTGTGCGGATGGATTCCCGCGATGAGCGAAGCGAGGGCACCGCCGAGCGAGTGGCCGATCAACCGGAAACGCTCCCACCCTTGGGTCTGGGCCAACTCCAGGACGCAGGCGACGTAGTCCACGTACTGACACGTCGGGGAAGGGACCGGGTCGGAGGCGCCGTGGCCGGGGAGATCGACCGCCGTCAGGTCGAGGCCACCCAAGTGTTCCGCGAGTGGCTCGAAGCCGGCACTGTTGTCGAGCCAACCGTGCAGGCACAGCGTCGGCATCCCGCCACGCGTCGACGAGCGCTGCCCCCGCACGGTGATCCCCGCTCGCGGGAGCGGGAAGGTGACTTCCTCCACTCTCCTAACTCACCGCCGGAGACTGGTTCTTGTCGCCCAATTGTTCCACGAGGCGACCGGACAACTCCTCCAGGCTGGGGCCCTTCATCAGTTCCATGATCGTGACCTTCGCCCCCAGCTCCCGTTCGATCCACGAGCTGAGTTCGACCGCGAGCAGGGAGTCGAGGTAGTCCATCAGCGGCATGTCCTCCTCCAACGCGTCATGGGGGATGCCCAGCACCGCGGCGACGCGTGTCCCGAGCGCGGCCTTGACCAACTGCTCCCGAGCCTCGGGGGTCCGGGCGGCCACGCGGTGGCGCAGGTTGCCCCCGGTCGTCGCATCCTCGCCGATTCCCGCCGTACCGGCGTGCCTCGCGAAGAGTTCGTCATAGCGCGGATGTTCGCACTGTTCGAGGCCGTGGTGCCGGAAGAAGGTCGGCCAATCCATGGGCAGCACACCCACCTGGGCAAACGAGCTCTTGCCCAGTGCCGTCAGTGCCTCGAACGCCTGGGCGGCGGTGAGGCTCCGCATACCGGTCGCCGCGACCGCGCGCCCGATGTCTTGGTTGCGCGCCAGGTATCCGGCGTCGGAAACCGCTCCCCAGTTCACCGAAAGCGCGGGCAGCCCCCAGGAGCGGCGGGCTTCCGCGAGATGGTCGAGGAACGCGTTCGCCGCCGCGTAGTTCGCCTGGCCGCGGTTTCCGATCATGGACGTCGCCGAGGAGAACATGACGAATGCGTCCAGCGGCAGGTGCCGGGTCAGTTCGTGCAGGTTCCACGCTCCGAGCGCCTTCGGCCGCATCACGCTTGCCAGGCGGTCTTCGTTCAGATCGGTGGTGAGCGCGTCGTCCAGGACCATGGCACAGTGCAGGACGCCGCGCAGCGGTGGCAGAGTCCCGTCGATCCGGTCGAGCAGGGAGCTCAGGTCGTCGTGCGACGTCACGTCGACGGACTCGACCACGACCGTGATTCCCTTCCCCCGGAGGGCGTCGACGCGTGCCTTCGCTTCGTCGTTGCCGGCTCCGGAGCGCCCGAGGAGAACCAGATGCCGCGCGCCCGCGTCCGCGAGTGATTCGGCCATGCTCAGGCCCACGCCGCCGAGGCCCCCGGTGATGAGCCACGTTCCGTGCGGCTGAGTGCGTGCGGTGTCGCGGACGGACCGGACGGGAACGCCGCCTTCGTCCATCGCGATGACGAGCTTGCCGATGTGGCGCGACCCGGCCAGGTGCCTGAACGCTGTTTCGGTCTCGGACGGAGGAAAGACGCGGTGGGGTAGCGCGTGCAGTTCTCCCGCCGCGAAGAGCCGCATCAGTTCTTCGAGTTCGGCACGCACCTCTTGGGGGCGGTCCATGAGGAGTTGCCTCAGGTCGAATCCGAAGTACGCGAGGTTCCGGAGGAACGGGCGCAATCCGAGCCTGCGGTCGGCGAGCAGGTCGACTTTGCCGAGTTCGACGAAGCGCCCATACGGAGCCAGGCAGGCGATGCTCCGGTCGACCGCTTCGCCGGCTATGGAGTTCAGGACCACGTCGACGCCGGCCCCTGCCGTGGCTTCGAGGATGTCTTCCGCGAAGTCGAGAGATCGGGAGTCGAGGACGTGTCGTACTCCGAGTGACCGCAGCAGGGCCCGCTTCTTCGGGCTGCCCGCGGTGGCAAAGACCTCCGCTCCGGCCCGGCGGGCGATCTGGAGGGCCGCGAGTCCGGTGCCGCCGGATGCGGCGTGGATCAGCACGCGCTCGCCGGCCCGCAGGCGTGCCAGCTTGTGCAGCGCGTACCAGGCGGTCAGGAAGACGATCGGGATCGACGCGGCTTCCTCGAATGTCAGCGTGTCCGGTTTCCGGACGACGCCCGCGGCGTCCACGGTCAGATGCGAGGCGATGGTGCCCTGCTCACCGACGACGGCCACGACCGGGTCACCCACCTCCAGACCGCTGACGCCCTCGCCGACACGGGTGACGACCCCGGCGCACTCCGCTCCGAATCGGTGGGTGCGGGCGGACTCCAACAGCGGGACCTGGCCCAGCGCCGTCAGGACGTCGAGGAAGTTGAGTCCGGCGGCGGCGACTTCGACCTCGACGTGGCCGGGCTTCGGCGCGGTCCGGGGGGAGGCGTGGAAGCTCAGGTGGTCGAGTGCTCCGGGAGTCTCCGTGCCGAGCGCGAAGCCGGTGTCCGCCGGAAGGTCGGACGCGGGAGTCGGTGAGCGCACCGTGTCGGCGGGCAGGGGTACAAGCCGTCGTGTGAAGCGCTCCCCGGCGCGCAGAACGACTTCGCGTTCGTGGTCTGCGGCCCACAGCTCCGCCCATACGGCGTCCGCTTCTCCCGGGTCGGGCACAGGGTCGAGGTCGATCATGGCGCATCGCGCCTGTGGTGCTTCGAGGCCGACCACGAGACCGAGCCCCCATGCGGACGCCCCCTGAAGCGCCGGGGTCGCGTTGCGGAAGGCGTGTGCTCCGCGGGTGAGGACGTAGAGCTTCGGCCAGGTCGCCGGAGCCCGGCGGTCGACCGCGCGGATGACGTGGACGATGTCGAGGCACAGGGCGCGCCCGGCGGTGTCCAGGGCCGCACCGTCGAGGACGCGATCCGGGGGAGTGGCGGAGTCCTGGAGCTGGATGACTCCTTGGAGGTGGAGCGGCGCGATGAGCCGGTCGTATTCGTCGGGTTCCCCGCCGCGAGCGTTCCGCGGCGGCACGATGACGGCGTTTCCTCCGCGCTCGGTGAGGCGTCGCGCGAGTTCCGCTGCGAGTCCGCCGGGCTCGGACAGGATCAGCCAGTCTCCCGTTTCCGTGGTCGGGTCGGGGCGGGCCACCCGCGCGCTGTCGGCATGAGGGCCGGCCTGCCCGGGCGCGACGGCGAGCAGTACCGACTGCCCGCCGGCTCCCGCGTGGCGGGGGTCGCCCAGCGCCACGACGTCGTCGTATCCGACCGAGCGCAGGAGCTTGTCCCACCCAGGGAGCGTCAGGAGTGGGCCGTCGGGGCGCAGGACAAGGTCGCGCGAGGCCCACCACCCGTCGGTGAGGCCGAAGGTCAGATCCAGCCAACGGTTGCCCGGCTCGGCCTCGATCAGGGCGAGGACGCCGCCGGGAGCGAGTGCCTCACCGAGGTTCGAGAGGGTCCTTTTGACGTCGGTCGTCGCGTGGACGACATCGGCCGCGAGAACCAGGTCGAACGACCCGGCGGCGATGCCTTGGTCCTGGAGGTCGTTCTCCAGGTCGAGGGTCCGGCAGTCCAGGAATCCGTGGTCCCGGAATCGCTCGCGTGCGCCCTGGACGAAAGCGGGCGACACATCGGTGAACGTGTACGCGCAGCGGTCGGACGGCAGGACGGTGAGCACGTGGGCGGTCAACCCGCCGGTTCCGCCGCCCACTTCCAGGACGCGCAGGGTGCGTCGCGGGTCGGCGGTCCGTGCCAGCGTCTCGACCGCCTTCTTCATCACGACGTTGTGGAACCGCGCGATGGGTGAGGTCTGGTAGATGGGCTCGGTGTCCTCGGGGGAGCCCTGGGGGAAGAGCAGTTCGAGCGGATCGGTGCGGCCGACGAGTACGTCCCGCAGGTGTGTCCCGGTCGCGCGCAGGAGCAGCAACTCCCAGACACACGAGGGGTATTCGGTGAGGGCTTCCGCCCAACGCGTCTCGGTTTCCGCGTTGCGGGCGAGCTCGACCCGGTAGCGGCCGTCGTGTTCGCTCAGGAACCCGTCCTCGACGAGGAAGCGCAGGAAACCGCCCAGCGCGCGCCGGTACCGCGGCAAGAGGTCGGTGAAATCCCCGATGGAGAAGACGTCCCCGACCGCGGTGCCGACGCCGAACTCGCGGAGACAGTCGGCGACATAGTCCGCGCACAAGCGACGGACGGTGTCCTGGTAGTCGGCGGTGTACGCCGTCCGGTCCAGGCGTTCGGCGACGGTATGGCGCACCGGCTCCAGTTGGCGGCGCAGTTCGTCGGCTCGCAGGGTGAGGGCACCGGGCCGCGGGGCGCCGCCGAGGTCGCCGGTACTGTGCTCCCGGTCCGCTTTCCACTGGAAGCGGTAGAAGTGGTTGTCGATGCTGTCGCCGTCCGCCCGCGACTGCCTGAGTACTTTGCCGTGCAGCGGCGCGTATTCGCCCAGGAGGTTTCCGGCCTCGTCCAAGACGTGGATGTCGACGGACAACCCGGTCGCGTCCAGCCTGCGCACGCGCGTGTGGCACCAGGCCGGGATTCCGGCGTCGCTGTGAACGCGTACCCTCTCGATGCCGGTCGGCAGATAGGTGAAGGGCAGGAGCTCGTCGGGGCGGTCGTCGGACGGGTGAAGGATCGCGCTCTGGAAGCACGCGTCAAGCAGCGCCGGGTGGAAGAGGTAGCCCGCGGAGCGCTTCTTGAGTACGCGAGGCGTCTCCACGCGGGCAAGCCCCTCGCCCGGGCCGACGTACAGGCGGCTGATGCCGCAGAAGGCCGGCCCGTACGCGTACCCGTTGGCACGCAGTCGTCCGTACACGTCCGCGGCCGAGTACGTGGACGAGCAGCGCGCGCGGATCGCGTCGAGGTCGAAGGAGCGCGTGGGGGGAGCGCCGGAGTCGCGGTGGAACCGGCCGCGGACATTGCGTACCCAGCCCGCTTCGTGTACCGCTCTGTGGTGGAACTCGAACGTCCCCTCGTCGGGGTCCAGTTCGACGCGGCTGACGTGCGGTTGGTCTCCCAGGATGCAGGCGCGTTCGAACTCGACGAAGTCGAGCGCGCAGGCCTCGCCGGTCAGCTCACGTGCCGCCGCCAGCGCGGCCTCGATGTAGGCGGCGCCCGGCACGATGACGGAGCCGAAGACATCGTGCTCCTTGACCCAGGCGAGGCGATGGTCGTCCCACTTGATCTCCCAGGTGGGGCGAGCCACGTCGACGCGCTTGAGCATGGGGTGCGACTGCCCGCCCGAGCGGTACCGGCGGGATGTCTCGGTCTCGTTCCAGAAGGACTCGTGCATCCACGGGTTCGACGGCAAGTCGAGCGTCGGGACCCCGTCGGGGTGGCGGCGGCGCCAATCCACTTCACGCCCGCTGGTGTACAGCGTCGCGAACGCACCGAGGAAGCGTTCCCAGTCGTCCTTGTCGCGCGCCAGCGTCGAGACCACAGGGGCGTCGCTGCCCGCGTCCGCCAGGATCTCCTTGAGAGAATTGGCCAGCACCGGGTGCGGACTCAGCTCGACGAAGGCATCGAACCCGTCCGCGAGCATCGCGTGGATCGCCGGTGCGAAGAGCACCGGCTCGCGAAAGTTGCGCCACCAATAGGAGGCACTGAGTTCACCGCCCGCGATCCGTGCCCCGGTGACGGTCGAGTACATCGGGGTGGTCGTCGCGCCACCCTCCACCCCATCGATCGCGATCATCAAATCGTCGTGGAGCGGGTCCATGTCCGCGCTGTGGCACGCGCAGTTGACACGCAGGACACGCGCGAAGACCTCTCGGTTCCGCAGTTCGGCGGCGAGTGCCTCGAGCGCGTCCCGGCGACCCGACAGGGTGGACGCCCGCGGGCTGTTCCGGGCGGCGAGGGAGATCGGTCGACCGGCGCACAGCGCCTGCGCCTCGTCCGGCCCGACGGCGACGAACATCATCGCGCCGGCGGGATCCGCCCGTTCCTGGATGCGCGCCCGATGGCAGATCACCCGCAACGCCGCGTCGAGTGTCAAGGCGCCCGACACGTGTGCGGCGGCCAGCTCCCCCATGCTGTGTCCGGCGACGCCATCGGGCACCACGCCCCAGGACTTCCACAGTTCGGTGAGCGCGACCTGGAGGGCGAACATGGTCGGTTGCAGGCAGTGCGTTTCCTGGACCCGCGAGGACGCCTCATCGGGAGCTGTCAGTGCCTCGAGGATCGACCAACCCAGGTAGGGGCGGGCGATCCTGTCGCACTCCTGGATCTTCGCGCGGAACACCGGGCTCGTCTCCAGCAGGGTTCGGCCCATCGCGAACCACTGCGGGCCTTGTCCGTTGAACACGAAGGCGATCTTGCCGGGCCCGGTGCCACGGCGGGTCTGCGCGTGGATGACTCCCTCGGCCCGCTCGCCTTCGGCGTACCCTCGGAGCTTTTCGGCGGCGTCCGCGGCGGCGGAGGCGATCACGGCGAGCCGGTGCTGGTGGTGCGTACGTCGCAGCGCGAGGTTGGCGCCGAGCCGTTCCAGGTCGACGGGACCGCGATCCAGCCGTTCGGCATGGTCGCGTGCCAAGCGCCGCAGGGCGGGTTCGCTGCGCGCGCTGAGCGTGAGGACGGTGGGGCTGTGCGTCGCGCTCGGGGGTTCGGCCGGTGCGACTCGGGGTTCCGGGGCCTGGTCCAGCACCACATTGGCGTTGGTGCCGCCGAAACCGAAGGAGTTCACGCTGGCGACGGCCCGGGAGTAGTGCGCCGGCCACGGCCGCAGGCTCGTCGGCACGGCCAACCGCCGGCCCGCGAAGTCGATGTGCGGGTTGGGGGCCTGGAAATGCAAGCTGGGCACGATCTGGCGGTGGTGCACGGACAACGCGGCCTTGATGAGTCCCGCGATACCCGCGCCGGCCTCCAGATGACCGATGTTCGTCTTGATCGATCCGACGAAGGCCACCCGGTCCGGATCGCGGTCGGCGGCGAGGACACGCCCGAGAGCGTTGGCTTCGATGGGGTCGCCCACAGGTGTCCCGGTGCCGTGGGCCTCGATGTAGCCGACGTCGCCGGGCGCGATCCCGGCGACGGCGAGGGCCGCCCGGAAATTCTCGGCCTGGGCGTCCTCGCTCGGGACGGTGATGCCCTGGGTTCGGCCGTCCTGGTTGACCGCGGTGCCCCGGATCACGGCGTAGACGCGATCCCCGTCGCGTTCCGCCCGGCTGAGGGGTTTGAGTACGACAACGCCTGCGCCTTCGCCGCGTACGTAGCCGTTCGCCGCGGCGTCGAACGCCTTCGAGCGGGCATCCGGCGACAGCATCGCGGCTTGGCTCAGAGCGATCGCGAACTGCGGCGTCAGCATGACGTTGACTCCGCCCGCGATCGCCAGCTCGCTTTCCCCGGTGGCGAGACTTCGGCAGGCCAGGTGTACCGCCACGAGTGACGACGAACAAGCCGTATCGATCGTCATGCTCGGGCCACGCAGGTCAAACGTGTAGGAGAGGCGATTCGACAGGATGCTCATGAACGTGCCGGTCGCCGAGTGCGGACCCAGGCCTTCGATCTCGCTGGGCAGGCCCTGGAGTCCGCCGTAGTCCTGGCTGCAGGCTCCCAGGAACACGCCGGTTCGCGAACCCACGAGGGTGTCCGGAACAACGCCCGCGTCCTCGAAGGTCTCCCAGCACACCTCCATGAGCAGGCGCTGCTGAGGGTCCATCTGCGCCGCGACCCGACCCGATATGCCGAAGAACGCGGCGTCGAACGCGTCCACGTTCTCCAGGAACCCCCCTTCCCGAGCGCTCATGCGGCCCGGCTGCTGCGCCTTGGGCGAGTAGTAGCGGTCGACGTCCCAGCGGTCCGGAGGGATGGGGCCGATCGCGTCGACGCCGTTCACCAGGACGTTCCAGAGCGAGTCGTGGCCGGTGATGCCACCCGGGAGTCGACAGCCGATCCCGATGATCGCGACGGGTTCCCCCGCGCCATCGTGTGGGTGAGTCATCGTCAGGCCTCCAGAATCGAGAGTTGCTTGAACGCCGAGAGGATCTGCGCCGTGGTGACGACGTCCTGGGTCGCCCGGAATTCCCGGTAGCTGTCGGTGGCGGGGTAGGGGTATGTGCCGCCGTGCCATGAGCCGTTCGATCTGCGGCGTCGGAGCAGCCACTCCACGGCGCGGCGCACGGGCGGCTCGTCCGAGCCCATTCCGGCGTGTACGAGGGTCTCAAGCGCCAGCGCTGTGTGCTGCTCGGGCGCCGCGTAGTCCCCGAACCCCTCGACGCGGTCGTACCAACTGCCGTCGTCGCGCTGCCGGTTCAGCACGAAATCGCGGGCGGCGCCGACCGGGGCATGGTGGCCGAAGCCGGAGAGCGCCGCTACGGCCGGCCGCATGAGGTAGTAGTAGGTGCCGTAGTAGTACCAGTTGATCCCGAAGTGGCCTTCGCGTTTCTGCGCCTTGACGAGGAAGTCGAGGGCCTCGTCAAGGTAGAGGGCGTCGACGTCCAGTCCGAGCAGGGCCGTGAGCGCGAAGCCCGTCACGGACGGCTCGGTCTGGAATGCCCTGGGGATGTGTGAATGGACCTCCGCCCAAGGCCCGGACGGGAGTTGCGTGCTCCTCAGGAACACGGCCTTGCGCCGGGCGTCGTCGAGGAGGCCGAGGTGGGTGAGGCCGGCGATGTACTCGCTGCTGGTCTCCGTGCAGTATTCGGCCGGCCCGACCTCGATCGCGCCCCAGCTCAGCATGCCGGTCGGCTTCTGCCGAGACCGGAGGAACCGCAGCAATCCCTCGACCGTGTCCCCGTCGTCGAAGGCGCTCGCGCCGCGCCAAAGAGCGATCGCCTTGAGCGCGTTGACCGAATCCCACTCCTGGAAAACCAGCGTTCCGGGCTGCTCCACGATGGACCCATCGGGGCGTTGGCAACTCCGGAAGTACGCGAGGGCATCGTGCACGACATCCGCCAGGGATACGCCCTGTCCCTCGAACACTTGCGTGATCATATCCCCATCCGCTTGCTCGGCAATCTTCCCGCGATATTGCCTGCGGGTGCCTTGATCCATTCGATCGGGCCGATAAATCGGAGCCGGTTTCCAGCAGGTTTCAATCATCTCTCAGGTGTAGATCAAGACCTGCCGGCCCTGAGAGCGCAGGGGAGAACGCGAGGTGTCCACGGGGTTGTATGAGAGGGGAAGCCGAGATGAATTCTTCGCATACCGCTCCACGAGCTTGACAGTACGCATCGAAACCTCGAATGAGAGCGACGCGGCCGAATGTAGATCGGCTGCTCCACGCGTGTCAACAGCCGCTTGTCAGGCGAAATCGGAGCCTCCGTCCGGGTAGCCGATTGTTCCCCTTCCGGTCGCGGATTGAGCGGTTGACAGCGTTCGCGAAAAGTGTCTAGCGTGATCATCCTCGCTGGTCATCGCCATGTGACCTGGATTTCTCGGCTAACCGACCAGTCGTTCGCATCCGGGCCGACAGGTTTGCCGGCGTGACTTCCTCGGCCGAGCCGCGCGGGAATATCCAAAACACGCGAACGCGCCGACGGGCACGTGTCAGACGCCCGCCGGTCCGGTATGAATCGTGAATATAGATGGAGTCCTCATGGGCAAGAGTCCGCTCACCAATCCCGCGGATACGCACGATCCTCCGGTCCCGGCCGTGCCCCTGGGGAATCTCCTCGATCAGCGAGCGGCCGATCACGGCGGGCGCTTGGCGCTTTCTTTCCCCGGCGCCGAGGTCACGTACGCGGAGTTGGCCGCCCGGGCGGATTTCTTCGCACGAGGACTGCTCGCACTCGATATCCGACCCGGCGAAGCCGTCGGGATCCTTCTCCCCAACTGTGTGGATTCACTGGCCGCATTGTTCGGGGCGGCGAAGATCGGTGCCCTTCCCGTCCCGATCAGTACGCGATTCAAATCCCTCGAGCTGGACCAGGTGATCCGGCACTCCGGCATGCGCGTGCTGTTCACCAGCCCGCCGACGGCCGGCGCTCCGGCGTTTCCCGACCTGCTTCTCGAGGCGTTTCCGCACCTCTCCGGGAGAACCGGCGCCGTCCCGGACCAGGGAGAACCGTGCGCGTTGGAGCACGCCGTCCTCTTGGGGGGCGAAAGCCGCGCCGGCTTCACGTCCGAGGACCGGTTCCGCGAGGCGGCCCGCCGCGTGGATCCCGAACACGCGCTGCGACGCCAGGCGTCGGTACGCGCCGGCGACACGGCGGTCGTGATGTACACCTCGGGCACCACCGCGAGCCCGAAGGGCGCGATGATCAGCCATGAGGCGTTCGGCTGTCTGGCGGCGGGGCTGACCCACACCCGCTTCTTCCTCACGCCGGAGGACCGCGTGTGGACGATGCTCCCGTTGTTCCACATCGGCGGCATCGCCTTCGCCCTTGCCGCGCTCTACGCCGGATGCTCCTTCCATCACGTGGGCTTCTTCAGCCCGGACACCGCACTCGACCTCCTTGAGGCGCAGCGATGCACCGTCGTGCTCCCCGGGTTCGAGACAGTGTGGCTGCCAGTGGTCGACCGGCCTGACTTCCGCGAACGCGACTTCTCCTCGATCCGGCTGGTGATGGTGGTCGGAGTGCCCGAGAGATTGCGCGACATGGCAAGCCGACTGCCGAACGCCGTCCATGTGTCCTGTTTCGGCATGACCGAGGCGTCGTCGTTCCTGTCGCTGAACCACCAGTCGGACACCCTGGAACAGCGGACGACGACAGGTGGCCACCCCATGCCCGGCATGGAGTGCCGGGTCGTCGAGCCGGACACCGGGCGGCCACTTCCTCCGAACACCGAAGGCGAGCTGCTCTTCCGGGGAACCAACTGCTTCGACGGCTACTTCCGCGATCCCGAGTTGACCGCCGCGAGCTTCGACGACCAGGGGTGGTTCCATACCGGCGATGTCGCCACGATCGACCCTGACGGCAGGGTGACCTTCGTCGCCCGGCTCAAGGACATGCTGAAGGTCGGTGGCGAGAACGTGTCCGCCGCGGAGGTCGAGGACTACCTTCTTCGGCACCCGGCGGTCAACGTGGCACAAGTGGTTGCCGCGCCGGATGCCTACTACGTGGAGGTTCCCGCCGCGTTCGTCGAGCTGAAACCGGGTGCCTCGGTCACCGAGGAGGAGCTCATCGCGTTCTGCGTCGGCAACATCGCCGCGTACCGGGTTCCGCGCTACGTGCGGTTCGTTACCGAATGGCCGATGTCAGGCACCAAGGTCAAAAAGTACCAACTGCGCGAATACATAGCCGACGAGCTGCGGGCCAACGGCATCACCGAGGCGCCGCGGCCACAAGCCGCGCACCGCCCGTCCGCCGCCCGACTCGAATCGGCGGATCCGGCGTGACCGCGCGCACGACGGGGCGCCTGCGCGGAAACCTGTCGCTCCACCGCAGGAAGGCACGACTGTGGACCAGCGCCGCCCTGGGCGATCCCGTCTCCGCGGTGCTGTGCCTGCCCCGCGGCGCGGCGGGCTACGCACGCTACGAGCGGATACGCGAGCGGGGTGACCTGGTCCGGGGCCGTAGTGGGCTGTACATGACCGCCTCTCACCGCATCTGCGACGAGGTCCTGCGCAGCGACGCGTTCGGCGCCGTACCGACCACCGTGTCCAAGGTACGGCTGCGCGCATCGCCCGAAGAGCGGGAAGGTGGTCCCGTCCTCGTACACCCGCTCGACGACTCGTTCGCGTCCGTTGATCCCCCGGACCACACTCGACTGCGGAAGATCGTGGCCCCCTGGTTCACTCCCCACGCGCTGCGGTCCCGCAGGCAGTTTGTCGAGCAGGTCGTCGCCGAGCGGCTGGACCGCCTTGCGCCGACCACGTCCCTGGACCTGATCAGCGAATTCGCCGTCCAGGTGCCGAGCCTGGTGATCTGTGACCTCCTCGGCCTGCCGACGACGGATCACGATCGTTTCGTCCGGTGGGGGATCGAATTCGGTGCCATCGTCGACGGCGCACGCACCCCAGGAGAGTTTCGCCGCACGCGGGCCCTTCTCGATGAGATGTCCCGGTACTTTTCCGCTCTCGTCGAGGAGCGCCGACGACATCCGGGGCCGGACCTGGTCAGCAGAATGGTGGAGGCGGAGCGCGAGGGAGCAATGACGAGGGAGGGAGTCGTCGCCACCAGCGAGGCGCTTCTGATCGGCGGTTTCGTCACGACATCGAACATCATCGGCAACGGCGTGCTCGCACTGCTTGCCCACCCGGAGCAACGCGAGGTGTTCACAGCGGACTTGGACCAGTCCGACCGCGTCGTCGAGGAAACACTCAGGCTCGATGCGCCGGCCCAGTACAGCGTCCGCATTGTCCGTCGAGCGTGCGAGGTCGGCGGGGTCGAACTACCCGTCGGCACCCCCGTCGTCACCTTGCTGGCGGCTGCCAACCGTGACCCCGAGGTTTTCCCGGATCCGGCACGCTTCGATCTGAGCCGCCCGAACCTCCGGGAACACCTGTCCTTCGCCGCGGGCATCCACTACTGCATCGGGGCGGGACTGGCACGAATGGAGGGCGAGATAGCGCTGCGCGCCCTATTCGAGCGTTTCCCCCTGCTCCGACAAACGGGCCCGGCCCGCTACTGCCCCTCGCGCGTGATTCGGGGACCCATGTCCCTGCCAATGCGCTGCTCCTGACGAGCTTGAGCATGGTTGGTGATGAGTTGTCATAAACCTTGGCCAGACTGGGGGTTCACGTCTGATGCGCTGATGCGCGGGTGGTCGTCTGTTGGTGGGAGAGGAGGCCGGCGATGGGTCCCGATCGTGTCGCCGACGTGCCCTCGGCGGCTCAGGTGCCGGGCGGGTGGTCACCGGTTCCTCAGGTGCGCGATGCCTGTTCGATGGGGGCTCCCGCATGAGGCCTGGTCTTTGCGTCGCTGCTCATTGATCTCCAGGGCCCGTCGGGGGCGTTCTTCGTTGAACTTGCGGTGCGGCGGTGCGGCGGTGGGAGCACGCATCCGCCGGCTTGCGTGGCGAACCCGTGGCGGCCGGCGACGATTCGACCTCCGTGATCCCCGGTGCCGCGGCGAGCCACGGAATTGCGGACAGAGAACCGATCCGCCGGTACGTCTTCACGTCGGATGAGACGACGGACGAATTGCCCGAAGCGTCGATGCTCCAGGCCGGCACCGCTCTGAAAGTTCACCCGCCGTCGCCGAGCCAGGCCGAACGCTGCACGACAGCCCCTCTCCACCTGTTGTCGCGCTCCCACGAGCCGACGCCGGGGGTCCTCAACGCCCCGAAACCGGGCCGTGCCGGTCCGCCGTCAAGCCGGTGCGCGTCATCGACCATGCCCGCGAGGGCGTCCTCGCCGACCTGACGGACCCGGGAAAGCGACGGGTTGGGTGAGCGCATGGTTGGCGAACTCGTCGCGTGTCTGCGGCACTTGGGGCTCACTCCGGGCGACGCGGTCTTGGTGCACGGCTCGCCGCGCGGCGTCGGACGCGTTGCGGCGGTGTCCCCGGAGTGCTCGAAGTGCTTCGGAGCGCCGGCAACCGATATCGGGATGGCGCACGCCCTTTTGCGTCCCTCGGACGAACCATATGGATTCCTGCCTCCCGACGCCGGTTGTCGGTGTCGCAGGGAATGCGTCGGCCCGATCCGGGGCCACGGGGAAGCGAGGTGCCACATGGAGGAAAACGCCGAATCCACCGCGAAGGCCGGTGATGTGGTGTACGCGGGCGATAATCCCGATCGCCTGCATATCGTGCTCAACCAGGCGTTCACACCCCACGGCATGGATCTGGTGGGCAGGCGCTCCCTCGACGCCGACTTCACCGCCCTGCACGTCGGGCGCATCGCGGCCTACGACCTGAGCTACGGAACGGACGTGGAGGTGACCCCGGTCCGACCGCCCGAGCAGTACGTCATCCGCATCGGACACGCGGGACGCGCCTCACTCGACGTCCAAGGCGACCCGACGCCGTTCTCCCCCAGCGTCGTCAGCCCCGGCCTGGTGGTGACCGGGCGGTGGGACGCGGACACCCGCACACGCTTCCTGTGCATACCCCGCCGCCTCGTCGACCAGGCCGTGCGCACGCAGACGGGCGAAGTCCCCGAGAAGACCGTGGTGTTCGAGGCGGCGATGCGCGAGGACCGGCCGGAGACCGGAGCGTGGCTGCACCTCGCGCGCACCTTCGCGCGCACGGCCGCGAACGGGGCGCTGGCGCAATCCCCCCAGGCGGTCGCGCATTTCGAGCAGCTGCTCGTGCACAGCCTGCTGGCGGCGCAACCGCACTCGATGGCCTCGGCCCTCGACCGCGACCGCACGCACACGTACGGTCCCGGCCCGGTCCGGCGGGCGATGACCTTCTGCGAGGAGAACGCCCACCGCCCGGTCTCGGTGGGCGACATCGCGGCGGCGGCGCGCGTCGGCGTCCGGACACTGCAGGCGGAGTTCCGGCGGCGCCTGGGCATCACACCGATGAGATACCTGCGCCAGGTCCGACTCGCCGGCGCGCACGCCGACCTGCTCGGCATCGCCGAGGGCCGGGCGACGGGAACGATCGCCGAGGTCGCGAACCGCTGGGGATTCCCACGACGGCGGTACTTCACCACGATGTACGAGCGGACGTACGGCTGTCGCCCGTCGGACACGGTGGGCGAGGAACCCTAGGTGGGATCCGAGAGGTGCAGGCCATGAGTCCTGATCCCCCACCGTTTGCGATGCACCTCCGAGCGTCGGGCCTGATCCCGGAAAAGCCGCCGGGGGACGAAGCGCGAGTAATGGTCCTACTCTGGCTGTCTGGTCCCGGTCGCCTGTATCGGTGTCAGGGCGATGACGTGAGCGACGGAGTACAGATGGGCGTGATCACCGACTTCCTCCGGGCCCCAGACGATGTGGTGATCGTCCGGGCGATGGACGAGGAGTGGAAGCAGAACCTATTCGAAATGGGTCTCCTGGCCGAGACGGAGCAGGTCGGGGAGGACGAGAACTGGTCGTACCACGGGGAGGGCTTGCGGGTGCTTGACCGGGTGTCGGCTGACGGCATGTACGCCCCGGGGGTCCTACCAGCGCTGTTGGGGGCTGCCCGGGGCGCGACGCCGACGTCGGTATTGGTTGGGGAAGAACTGGTGTGGCCGCGCCGACCAACGGCTGACGAGCTGGACGCCGCTGGGGTATCCCCGATGGACAGCGGACCATGGGTGACCCGGCTGGACGATGATGTTCGGGACACGCTGGCTGACATCACCGATGCGGATGCGCCGCGGGTGGCAGCCAAGTGGGGGGAATGCGAAGCGCTTCGGGCATTTGATACGTCGTGCGAGGAACTGCGGGATGCTGTCATGCTGCTGGCCGGGTTCGCCCGGAAGGCGCGCGATGCGGGCGATCGGCTGTACCGCTACGTGAGTCTTTGAGGAAGGTTCAGTTCGTCTGTTCCGAAGGGTCGCTTGATGCTCCCCAAGCTTGTCTCTCGCCGCATATCTCCCCGCAATCTCGAGCGCCTCGGCGACGTGGCCGGCATCGAGCCGGGAGTCGGCATGCCATGGGTCTCGACAAAGGCGGATATGAATGCCTGCCGCCCTTCTCGGCGAGCGAGTCGACCTTGTCCGCGTTCTGAGGCTCGAACCCCGTAGGGGCTTCTACAGCCCGCGGTGAGCTGCAGGACATCGCCTTCGCGGCGGACTGCCCGAAGCTCCGAACTTCGGACGTCACGCGTGTCGCGTTCAACGACTCCGTTTTCGCCATCCGATTCTCACCGCCCTGCGGCTGAGGAGTCCCAGTACGTCGGCTGCCCCTCGATCACCATTGACAAGGAAAAAGCGCTGCTGAAGCCGGACTTCGAGGACTGTTACGCCAGGGCCGACCGCTTGGTGATCGCTGGGGCTTCCCGACAGCAAGGTCACCGTCGTCGACGTCTGTTTCTCCGGCACCGTGCAGAAGGCCTTGGCCGCGGCGTTCACGGAGATGGAATTCCGGGCGGGGAGTTCACGCGGGAGGTTAGCTGTTGGACACACTGGTGCTGCGGGACGAGGCCCCGCTGGTCAAGCAGGTGCGAGCCGAACTTGCCGAGAAGGACATCTCCGACCACTGACGCCGGCCGCCTCGCGCGGTACGCCGACCGATGGACGCGCCTCCACGGTCAACAGCGGGGAATCGGCTGTCCAACCGGTGCCGCACCGCGACCATCGCGGTCACCAGCCGGCGAAGGGCCTTGAGAAATCGGCTCGTCTGGATCCCTGAGCCGCGTCCCAATACCCGCAGCCTCGACGTGGACATCCCGCTCGAAGACTGTTGACGAGTAGGTTTGTGCCATCATGAGGAAGCGGATTCTGAGGTTCGGCTTGTACGCGGACGCGCAGGGACTGGCATGGGTCGGGGGACTCGTCGACCGGGCTGTAGGTTCCAGGAGTGCCCGGATGATCAGGGCGGACGTTGCGCGCGGTTATCCCGATGGCGACCTGACGACCGCTGAAGCGTACGATTTCCTGGCGGAACAGTGGGCTCTCGAACACCCTGGCCAGGCCGGCGGCGACCGGGAGGCGGTCGAGCTGCGTGTGCATCTGGCGTGTTCTTTGCGGACATGGCGAGCGATTCGCAAGTCAGTGATCAAGAGTTTGTGTCCCGAAGGAATGGCGCCCCACGTTTGCCGCGTTCCGTGGTGCGTTGGCTGAGTTGGCCGTATTGTCCACTGCGTCAGCGACGGTACGGCTGACCCAGCGGTCGTGTTCGAGGGTGCGCACGTTCCTCCGTGACACCATGAATGCCCGTCTTCGACTCCGACACGTATGCGTCGACATACCACGGGTGGCCCGCGCGCCAAATTGACTGTGGTCACGCGGTTGTGCCCGAAGGCCCCCGAGGCCGTCCGGACGGACGAGTAGGGTCCATGCATGATCACGTCCTGCTCCCACGAGCCTCCCCGAGCCGACGAACTGTTGTGCGATTCCTACTACTTGGTGCATGCGGACCCGGCCGAGGTCCTATCCTTGCCTCCGCGGGCCACGAGCGCCGCGGCCCGTTCGGCGGCGGTGTACCGGACGACGTTCGAGCGCCACCGTCGGGTCGACCCCGCCCGTCGTCGTCAGGCCTTGAGCCTGGACGCGGCGCGCCGGGGTCGGCCGAACTCGCCCGGCGCATGGCCGAAGTGACCGTGGCACCCGGCGGCTCGGGTGCTTCGATGTCCGTTGACTGGGATACCGGATGCCGGTCGAGCGACCGTCTGATCCGCCGATTCGCAGGGCGAACGGAGCGGGTGGAGGCGCTGACCACCGTGACTGTCGGCCACAAGGCCGTCGTGGTCGGCGCGAAGTACATCAACGACACCGTGCGCGTGGGGGACATGGCCACTGGCGCCGAGAAACGCGTCCTGGACCAGAAAGCGACGGCGGTGGCCACCACCATCCTGGACGGTCGTCCGACGGTGAGCCTCGACGGCACGATGAGGTTCTGGGGACTCGCTGACGGACGCCGGCTCGGCGAGCCACTGGCGTGCCACAGCGACGACATCGCCACCGCGGTCCTGCACAGTCGCCCTGTTGCGGTGACCGGTGGCGGGCCCGACAACGCCTTGCTCATCTGGGACCTGGCGACTCGCACGACGGTCGGCGGGCCCTTGACCGGACACAGCCTGCGTGCCGTCGAGGTCGCCGCCACCGTGGGCCGGGACAACGCGATGCTGTTGTGGGACATCACGCCCGCGGGCCCGATGGTGACCGCACCGTCCACAGGAGCCCCGTCCCGCAGTGCGTGGCGGGTGGACTGGGCGACGGGATCCGGCCTGAGGGAGGGGACGCCGCTGTCCTTTCCCAGGAAGACGTGCCAGGCGCTTGCCGCGGGAAACCTGGACGGCCGTGCCGTCGTGGTCGCCGGTGGTCGGGACGGGACACTCCAGGTTCTGAATCCGGTGACCGGCGACAGGAGCGGTGGTGAACCGGCCGCACACAAGGGCGCGGTGAACGCTCTCGCGCTGACCGTTCACGACGAACCGAGCCATCGCCGTCACGGGGGCGGCGACGGCACCGTCCGGGCGGGGATGACTCGATCGTCGTGTCGGACCTGGGTCCGGTAACACCGTGCCGGCCACCTGACGGCGCTTGCCACGACCCGGGTCGACGGCCGCCCCGTCGCAGTCAGTGTCGGAGCGGACAAGGTGGTCCGGGGCTGGAACGTGGCCGAGGGCGCACCGGTGCGTCACGCCTTGGCCGGTCGCACGCGGACGATCACGGCCTTGGCCACCGCGGTCCTCGAAGGGCGCCCCAAGGCGTTCTCCGCGGCGCGGACCGCACCGTGCGTGGCTGGGACCTCGTCGCCGACCGACCCGCGGGCGGCGACCTGGTCTTCCCTCACTCGATCGCCGCCCTCGCCGCGACTCCCCGAGGCCGGCTCGGCGTCTGCTTGGGCACCGACCTCGCCGTGCTGAGCCGCCACGAACCGCCGTTGCCGCCACGGAGTGCAGACGGTGAACCCGGAACCCCCGCGGCCGGTCGCGACGGGGCCGGTGGCGTGCCCTGAGATGTCCTGGCGAGCAGCGGACCCGCTTCGACGGCGGTGTCCTCAAAGCCAGGGCCGACGCTCCGGATCTGCTTCGGCAAGGCCGACGGCTGCGGATTCGCGAGTGGGCCTGGTGGGAACGCCTGTCCGCCCCGCCCCGTGCCCGGCGCACCGGGCGGGGAGGGGCGCGATTGGGCAGGTCCCCTGTTGGCAGCGGTCTGCGGCAGGGCGTTTCAGGGCCGTGCGGAACCGTCCGCGTCCAGTCCCAGTGATCTCACCAAGTCGAGCATTTCGGCGCGGTGAAGGGCGGCCGGGTTGTCGGCGACGGGGTGGATGTGGCCGTCGATCTCCAGGGCCACCAAGCCGTGCATCCGGCCCCACACGCGCAGCGCGAGTGCCGCGGCGGCGGGTGGCACGTCCGGGAGGTCCTCCCGGATTTTGGCGACGTAGTCCGGGTGAAGGTCCGCCCAGGAGGTGTCCTCGGGCTGGTGGTGCCGGGCGTGGGGCCATGCGGCTGCCACGAGGCGGGTGAGTTCGCGGCACACGCGGCGTGCCGTCCGGTCCACCGGACCGTCCTCGGGGGGCTGGTACCCGGGTACGGGGCGGCCGTAGAAGAGCCGGAAGTCCTCGGGGTGAGCCAGTGCCCACTCCCTCAGCGCCTGGCCCCAGGCCAGCAGCCTGCCGCCGGGGTCGGTGTCGGGTACGGCGTGGCTGGCCGATTCCACCGCGTCCGAGAGCGAGGCGGCGATTTCGTCGATCAGTGCGGTGATCAGGTCGTCCCGGGTGGGGAAGTAGCTGTAGATCGCGCGAGCCGTCATCCCCATGTCGCGGGCGATCCCGCGCAGTGAGATCGCTCCGGGGCCTTCTTCCGCCAGCTGCCGAAGCGCGATGGTCTTGATCTCCCGCGTCGTCTCGGCCCGCAGCCGCTCCCGGCGACTCGGCGCGCCCGGGACGGCTCTTCCGCTCTCGTCGATGCTCACTTCGGGAAGGTTACCGGGATGGGTTGGTATCCTCCGTGTCATTAGTACACGCCGTGTCCAAAAGAACGGGATGCACATGCCTGCTTATGTCATCGTCAATGCCGATGTGATCGACGAAGAGGCCGCGTGGGCCTACGCACCCGTCGCCCAGCGGTCCATCCTCAGCCATGGGGGCCGTTACCTGGCCGCGGGCCCCACACCCGCGCCCGTGGAGGGAACGTGGGACTCCGCCCGTTTCGTGGCCATCGAGTTCCCCGACATGGCCCGCGTCCGGGAGTGGTACGACTCCCCGGAGTACCGGCGGGCCCGGGAGATACGCGGGGACAAGGTCCGCGTGAGCATGCTCTTCGTCGAGGGCGCACCCCCCGAAGGCTTCTCCCTCCCGACGACGGCCCCACCCCACTGAACCAACCTCGCGTCGTGACTCCCATCGTCCCCTCGGCAACGCCGGTTCCGGTGGTGTTCGACACGGGAACCCGACTCGCCGACACGTCGCCCGTGTGCCTGCCTGCCGCCCTCGTGTGCGTCCGACAGCGGTGACGGTGAACCCCGGGCCTAGGCACAACTCGCCGTCGTGCGCGAACTTTTGGGTCGCCTGGGTCGAAGTGGTGCTCGACGGGATTGTGGCCGCCCGACTCGGCCCAAGTCGCGGCCGACGGGCTGATGTGCCCGCCCGGTCAGAGACACTGTCCTCGACATGCGGAGATGGCTGTGCGTCGCGGACACCCGAATTCCGTCATGTCGTCGGCCCGCCGGAACGCAGGGCATCGATCCCGCGAGAAAACAGCAGATCCTCTCTGCGGAGGCGCGCACATCCGTGTGCTCGTGGTCGTTGCTTTGCTCATCGCACTGATCGTGCCCCGGTGCTTTGCTTCGGCGCCGAGCAGGTCTTTGGCGCGTGTATCGGCGCCGCGACGACCCCGTAGGCTTGCCGACGTGCCTGATGACCTTTGCAATCGGCAAACGTCTCGACCACGTCCGCTGTCGGCAGCCTGGGGCGTCCTGTGACCGGGGTGGCGCCGCACGTGAACGTGGGGGTCTTCGGCGACACCGGACACGGTGCCTCCACGCTTGTCGAGGCATTGGCGGAAGTCGCCGACCGGCGGAGAGGCGGCCGGAGCCAGGTCCCCACCCGCTCACCACGAAACGTTGGGGACCGAAGCGACGCACAGCGTGACACAGACCTTCCCCTGCGCTACGTCGAGTGCCCGACTCGGGCGCCGGTACGTGTTCGTCGACATGCCGGGATCTGCCGCGACCGTTGACGTCGTCGTCGCCGCGGCGCAACTTGATGCGTTGGTCTTGGTTGTCTCGGCGCTCGACGGGGTCACCTCACGTACCGCCGAATTGCTGTTCTTGGCCCGTCAGACAGGTGTGCGGCATGTCTTGGCCGCGATCACCAAAACCGACGCCGCCGATGCCGAACTCGTCGACGTGGTCGCGCTGGAGACTGCGGACCTGGTTGCCCACGGTGGTCATGCCCGAGGAGGTGCACCGACCGCGGACGCCCTGGCCTCCGATGCCGTGGCCCCGGCAAGTTGGGGCACGCCGAGAATTCTGGCAGTGACCTCGGTTTCGGCGCTCGGTGCGCTGCAGGGCGAGTCCTGCCGAATCAGCGCTATCCGATCTTTGCTGAGCGCCGTTGATCGGCTCGTCCCGCCTCCGGTAAGGACTTTCACCCCGCCGTTCCTGCTGCCCGTTCAGCGCGTCGCCGCGGCCGACGGCGTAGCGGTCACCGGTGTCATCCGTCGGGGTCGGGTTCGCGTCGGGCAGACCGTCGACCCTGAACGCCTTGGGTCGCTGCGGGTGATCAGTCCCCGGTCGGGGCGCCGGGTGACCGGCATCGAGAGGCTCGGCAAGCCCGTACGTGAAGCGCGTGCCGGGGATCCGGTGACGCTGTTCCTGCAAGCCGAGCTCGACACCCTGCGCCACGCCCCGGTGGTCGCCGCGCACTACACGTTCGCTTGGCGCCGACGGTTCACGGCCTGGGTCCACCTGCACGGAACTTCGGCTGATCCCCTGGCGGCGCCGGTCTCGACCGGCTTCGCCCCGGGCATCGACTTCGGCGCGGTCGTCGTACTCGGGAGGGTGGACCTGGGTCCCATCGAACGCATCGGGCCCGGCGAGGATGCGGTCGTGCAGATCGACCTGCGGAACGGCGGCCTCCCGCTGGCGCCGGGACTGGAGTTCACCATCAGGAGCGCAACCCAAGTCATCGGCGCCGGAGTGGTCCTGGCCGTCGCGCCAGGAGAATCCGCCCACCATCACATGCCCACCGACTGGTAGCCGCGGCCTGAGCCCGTCACCGGGTGTTGATGCCGAGTTGACCGCTCCGAGATTCGGACGTGTCCTCGTTTCGCGGTGGCGGACGCGAACCGGGACGCGGTAGCGGCATATGCCGAGTGCTGCGGCCCATGGGACCGGGGCTACGACCTGTTCCGTCGCCGGCGGCGCAACGGCGCCTGGAAGCGATCTTCAAACAGTTGCGGGCCCCAGCAGGGCGAAGGGCCTCATCCCCTGAAATATCGGCGTGGACTTCACGATCACGCGAGCAACGAGCGCACCAGCACGCCGTTGAAGTGCGGAACGGGGCGTCCGATACCCGGCCATCGCGGGTTCGTGCCGACCGGGCGTATGGCTCTCGTGCGACCCGCGCGTACTTGTGTTCCGCGCGGCGGGTCGCCGACAGGCAGTTGAAGGTCATACCGCCGATCCGCGCTCGGCGCAGACGACAACGCAGGCAGGGAAAGCTCCGCGGCGACAGGGACTACGACTCCGCCCACCTGCGGCGATGGCCGGCCGGCGCGGCATCCAGCGCCCATTCCTGCGCACCAGCCCGCCACAAGGCCGCGGTTTGATCCCTCTCACCGCCGCGGCACTCCTTCGGCCCAGCTTCGCAAGCGGTCGAAGTCACCCACGACGGCATCAAGTCGGCACGACATCTGTGCACACCAGCCGCGTGACCGCGGCGTCAGCCACCAGACTCCGGCGCTGCCCGTGACGCCGATCCAGCCAAATGAGATGGTTTCCGGTTCCTGACGGCGTCGTGGAGCTCACCGAGCACATCGCGCAGAACAGTGGAGGCATCGCCGAGTACTTCCCGATCGAACGTCGCGGTGTTGTCGGGCCACGGCTGGGCGTTGACGAGTACTCGGAGCGTGCCAGGACGACAGCGGTCGATGAGCCCGGCAGCGGGGAACACCGTTCCGGAGGTACCGACGGCGATCCATACGTCGGCCTTGCGGGCAGCGTCGATCGAGGCGCGCATTCGCCTGGCCAGAAGATGTTCTCCGAACAGGACAACGTCAAGGCGGGCGATACGCCCGCAGCGCGGGCAGGTGGGTATGTCCTCGTGGAGGCTGTCATCGAACCAGGCTCCATGACGGGCATGGCATGCCCTCGCAGAGCAGCGAGTGTGGAAGACGTTGCCGTGGAGTTCGGTGACGTTCCCGGATCCCGCCCTGCCGTGGAGTCCGTCGACGTTCTGCGTGGCGATGTGTACGTCGAAGTAGGCTTCGGCGGCAACCAACGCTTCGTGTGCCGGATTGGGTTGGGCGAGGGATGATGCCTGCCTCAGTTCGTTCCAGTGGTCCCAGGCCTGTTGAGCTCTCCCGTGCCAGCGGGAGGCTGTGATGAGCTTTGAGATGTCCGGGTTCCGGTCCCACAGGCCGTTGCCGCCCCGGTAGACGGGCAGCCCTGACCGGGCGGAGACACCGGCCCCCGTGAGCACCGCGAGCCGCGGCTTGTGCTGAGCGACCACCGCATCGGTCATACGGTCATTCTCGGCCCTGGCGGAGTCTCTTGGCACCAGATTTACATGCCGCCTTCTCCTGACCTGCCCGACCACGTCGAAACCGCAAATCGGAGATTCTTGGGCACGTCAACCCGCACCGGCACGCCGGGAGCCGACACGAACCGATCGAAGGGGCATCGAACGTGGTCATGCGACGGCGTCGATCCGGAGGAACATCGCCTCCATGGGCCGACGACGAAACCGGAGTTGCGCTCGCTGCTCAGCCGGTTGCCGTCGTCGCAGGAACCACTGATGTAGAGGGCTCGTTAGGGCGCACGGAACCGGAGATGCGGCGCAGCGGACCTTCGGGCAGAGTTCCCGGAACATCTCGTCGCCGAGGACGGCGGGAGCAATTGTCAATAGTTGTGGGTCGGGTGACGCCTGATCGGGCTGTGTAGGGCTCTGGTCGCTCGATCAGCTCGCCATGCTCGAAGGGCATTCGGTGCGGAACGCGTCCAGGGCCCGCGTCCTGCGTCGGCGACGTCGAACGGATTTGCGTCGGGGTCGTCACCACGAGATGCAGTTCCCCGGGGACGGGCGTGCCGTCGTCGACGTCCACTGTCCCGGCGACAAGACGGCCCGGCAACAACGCAGCTCCCTTCGGTCGGTGACGCCGCCGCAACTCGTCGAACTCCCCGTGCAGAAGCATGAGTTCGAATGCCACCTGTCGCGCAGTACCGACGCCGGGCGAGGCGCCGTCATCGATCTTGAAGCACTGGCCCGCTCCATTGCTTGGATCTACTTGTGCCACGCTCGGACTCACCCGCCGTGGCAAGCCGTGCATTGGGTTGCGATTCGCGAAATCCTTTGAAACCGGCGAGAAGGTCGACCGGAGAATCCGTCTTCGCTGTGGTGAAGGAATGAGTCGAAGCCGTCAAGAGAAAGCTCGACCAGGTCGAACCCCCTCCGACAGGCGGGCTGTTCACCGCAGCATCGCACTGGCGCTCAACGCACCCGGGCCTCCTGTCGGCATCGTCGACACCGACAGGAGGCGAGAAGGCGGTGCCCGGCTGTTGGGTGTTCGGTGGCTTGGAGCAGGCGAGCCGCCTCGCATCCCGGGCTCGACGGACCGCAGATTCGCCCCAGTGTTGCCCAGTCGAACAGCAGCGGGGTGTGATGGCGGCACCGCACCCTTGTCGGTGAAGCGGCCCGGTGGCCGTGTGTCAGCGGCGGCGGAGGCCGTAGTAGCCGACCCCGCCCAGAAGCGCTACGGCGGCGACGATGCCCAGCGGAAGCGCGAGTTGGCTCGCGGTTGACTTGTCGTCCTTCGACGAGGCCGACTCGCCTGGCAGGTCGGTGCCGTTCTCGGTCTGCCCGGCGCCGTTGCCGCCGGTGGCCTGGCCGCCGGTCGCGACGCCGGACGCATCGGACGTGTTCCCGGGGGCGCCGCTGCCCGCATTGCCGTCGAAGGCGAACACCGGGTCGTTGCCCGGCCGGGGGGCGCCGGTGATGTCGACGGCGAGGTCGATCGGCACGATCACGCCTTTGGCTTGGTCCGATGGTTCGGCGACCTGGAGCTGGATGTAGTAGGTGCCGGGCACCGCGTAGCCTTTGGGGTCGAGGCCGCCCGCGTCCTCGGGTTTGGCGACCTGCCACGGGCCGCAGACCCATTCGAAACGGCCGGTCTGTCGCGTGAACAGCTTGGTCACCCTGGAGTCGACGGCGTTGCACTTGGTCAGTTCACGCGTCGCGTTGTAGACGTTGACGGTCCATCCGGTGGCTGTGCCGTTGGGGAAGTCCGCCGGGATCTCGACGCCCGCCGTGACAGTCAGTTGCTGACCGGCCTTCAGGTCCACGCGCCAGAACGGTGCTTCGCCGACCGCGATCGACTGCCGGTAGGCGCCCGGTGCGATGGGTGTGGCGCTGTTGAACGAGAACCCGCCGACGGCGTCCGGACCGGTGCGCGGCTGCGGCACGGTCTCGCCGGCCTTCGCGGTCGAGTCGTCGGCGATTCCGACCAGCAGTTCGACGGGCAGGGGCGGATTGCCCGCGTTGGTGATCTTGTTCTCGATCATGATGCAGCCGATGTCGTCCGGCGCGGGCGCCTTTCCGGCCTCGCCGGGCTTGCTGCGCGCTCCCGCGGAGATGTTGTTCGTCCAGCCCGGCGTCTGCTCGTACTGGCGCAGCCAGTCGTCGGGAGATCCGTCGCCGATCGTGCCGGCCTGGACGGTGATGCCGGAGCCGCGCGGGTAGCCCTTCTCGGCGATCGCGGTCGCGCTGACCTGGAGTTGCTGGTCGGGGCGCTTTTTGACCTTGTAGTAGAGGTCGCGTCCGCCGGTGAAGCCGTCGAGGTACTGCCCGGGCGTGATCAGCGGGGCGTCCGAACACCCGTTGACCGAGCCGCTGACGGGTGTCCCGGTGGCCTGGTAGGTCGTCCAGGCCCTGCGGAAGAGGGTGCCGAGGTTGGCCGTGAGGGCCTCGGCGTTGTCGGCGTCGGCGTAGGAGCCGCCGGTGGCCTGGGCGATGCATTTGAGTTGGTCGCGGGCGGCGCCGGTGGTCTTGAAGCCGACGGCGTCGATGGCGAGGTCGATTCCGGCGGCCTTGAGTTCCTTGGCGACGTCGCACGGTGGCGGCGGTGCGCAGGTGTCCTCGCCGTCCGAGATCAGGACGATGCGCCGCGGGCCGTCGGTGCCGAGGTCCTGGGCGGCGGCGCGCAACGCGACACCGATCGGGGTGAAGCCGACCGCGTCGAGGGCCGCGACCTTCTGGCTCGCCGATGCCCGGGCAGCCGCGTCCATCGCTCCGACGGGGAACAGTTGACCGGTGTCGGCGCAGCCTTGTGCTGTGTCCTCGCCCGGGTAGCTCGCGCCGTACACCCGCACGCCGAGAGGGGCGTCCTGAGGCGCGGTGTCGATGATACGGCCGACGGCCTGTTTGGCAGCGGCCAGACGGGTCTGCCCGCCCGCGTCATCGGCCTTCATCGAGCCGGACAGGTCGAGGACGAGGTTGATCTTGGGAGGCGAGCCGACTTCGGGTACGGCGGGAGTACCTGGCGCGGCGGAGGCGGCCGGTGCGGAAGGCAGCAGGCCGCCGAGCAGCAACGCCGGCAGCACGAGCACCGCGGCTCGTGAATGGCGTGATCGGATGGACATGGCTCCGCTTCCTTTGCCGATGAATTGGCGGCTGACTACCGACGGAGCCGATCGTAAGGATCTCCGACAGACGCGCGCCGGGGGAGGGACCCTCACGAATCCCTCACATCGGGCGGGCCCGCACTCCCCCCGGCCGTCCGCCCGGGCACGCTCGGGTCGGGGTCTGACACATCAGGTGGCCGGGCCGAGATCGTTGGCAGCTGAGACCATGCGGCACATGGCGGGTTCGGGCTGTGTTCGCTGAAGTGGTCGGATGGCTCCGACATCCGCGCCGATGACTTCGCCCCGCTCTCGCCGCTGCCACCGTGTCGACATGCCCGGCCGTACTCTCCCCACTGCTCCGACCTACCCGGACGGATACGGCCCCGGCTCAACGCGGACACACCGAACCAGCCGACCGAGGCTGGGGAGCCGCGGTCCAGCGGCGTTTGCGCCAGGCGAAGGGAGGGATCTCGATGCGGCTGGACACGGCGCCGTCCCACTTCACACGGACACCATGAGAGGTCAGGACGTCGCGCACATCTCGGGCGATTTCCGCGCCGGGGTCGTCGCGCTTCGCCAGATCGTCTTCGAACGCGCCGAAGGCCAGCCTCAGGCCTTCGCCCGCTACGTCGGCGTCAAGGTCTTGGCCATGGTAAAAGACCGCGCCGCGTGCGGGAGCCGAGCGGGTCGACGCCACTTCGTACACATCGGTCCAGCCATCGGACATGGTGTCACCCGCGTTCTGGAGTGCGACGATGCCGCGATCATTCAGCTCGTCGAAAGATCGGTCGATGGCGTCGTCGTGATGGGTTCGCGCCAACGGGCCTCGCGTCGCCGGTGATCCCGGAATTGCCGCCTGATGTGGGCCTTCAACTCACCGACGAGCGCGTGGTCGTCCACCCCGAGGTCACGCTCCACCCCTTTCTCGACCTTCTCCTGCTCCTCAAACCCACCCCAGACCGCCACCGCGATCCGCTTGTACAGGAATTCGATGTCGTAGGCATCAAGCATCGCGGAAGCCTACTGACAGGCACTGTCATCGCCTACCGAGCCGCGTGATCGGGCTGTGCGAGACGGGAATTCACGACCCGGCCATGACGACCCGGACGTCGTCGGGGGACAACCGTCCGCTCCGGGTGTTACCGGGAGCCAGGGCCGCGGTCCAATCACACGGGCCGCGCAAGCGCGAACGAGACAACCGCCACACCGCGCACTGTGTGTTGAGCGTTGGGCAGGTGTGGGTGGAGGTGTTTGCCGTTGGACTGTCGGGTGCTGCTGGTCGCGGTCCATCTGCGGACGAACCTGACATGCGGCAGATGGCGCCGCGGTTCGGCGTGTCGACCGCGACGGTGTGCCGGGTCGTGCGGCGGCTCGGTCCCGCTGGTTTCTTGGAGGCGGCGCCCTGTCCGGAGTCGGCCGCGGATCGCCGACGGCACCCTCGCCCCGGTCCGGGACCGCAGCGTCGCCGCGTCCTCACGCAACTACCGCCTCAGCGCGAACGTGCAAGTCGTCGTGGATGCCGACACCCGGCTCGTGGCCGCGACCGGCCGACGGGTCCCGGGCACCACCGCCGACCGCCACGTCTGGCGGGCCACCGGCCCGGACGCCCTGTGCGCCGGCACGGTGGTCCCGGTGGACGGCGCGTATTTCGGGACCGGCCTCGTCGTGCCGCACCGCAGACGCAGGAACCGGGCCCTACTGCCCCGCGAGGAAGCCGGCAACGCCGCACAGCGACACGTACGTGCCCGCGTCGAACACGTCCTCGCCCACCTGAAGAACTGGACAATCCTCCGCGACTGCCGCCTCAAAGGCGCCGGCCTCCACCATGCCATGCAAGCCGTCGCCCACCTCCACAACACCGCCGAGACACAGTGACAACCCCGCCCACCCAACGGCTGATCACGCCCCCGAACAGACTTCTGCACCAACTTTAGGCTGTGTATCGAAAGTTGCAGTTTGCGCGGGGTTCGTGAGCTCGGTGGATCACGAGCATCGGTGACGTTCCTGAAGGTGATGAGTCACCGCGATGCGCGCAGGGAAGCGTCCAAACTGCTCATGAGGTGGGCAACGCGGCTCTTGCCTGTTGGTACGAGCGGATACCGGTTGAGAACGTCGATGAGGACCGGCGAGGCGCGCTGCCCCGCCTGATCGAGTAGCTCGTCTCCGACGTTGGGATCGTCGCCTGCACACAACTCCACCACGCGCGCTGCGCACGCGGCCCCGCGCAGGATGTGACCAACCTGGGTAGCCATCGGGATGGGGTGCAGATACGCGGCGGCTGCGGCGTCTCCAGCGGCGCGCGCGGCAAGACGTGCGGCTTCGGTGGGTGCTGCTTTTGCTGCGCGGTGTGCGTCCAAGGCGGCAACGCGCTGCAGTTTGGTCCTTCTCGCCCCGTTGACGAACTCCCAGGCAGCATCAATGGCTGCGCGAGGCCGAGGATCACCGGGAACTCTCTCCTCGAACACAGGAAGGACTTCCTGAGCGCTCTCCGCCACGTAGCGCACCACGACGCGCAGCTCGTCCGTGGTCAGCTCGAAGTCGCCGGCACCGGATGTCATGACCCGATTCTCCCATCGACGTGTTGGGCGACGACGCAGTGCTTCGCTCACGCGCACGAGGAGCGGGTCCACGATGTGGGTCTTGAGTGTGTGATGATCTCGCTTCGTGTCGCGAGGAGATCCGACGGACGCGCAATGCGGGGTGCTGGTACCGCTGTTGCCCCTGGGAAGAAGCCGGGACGGCCGCCGGCATGGACATGTATGCGCCTGATCGACGGCATACGGTTCCGGGGGCCGAACCGGAATCCCGCGGCGGGACATGCCCGCCGAGTACGGCCCCTGGGGCCGGTCGTACGACCTGTTCCGTCGCCGGCAGCGGGAGGCACCCGGCAGCAGATCTTCGCCACACTGCGGGCCCGCGCGGACGCGAAGCACCTGATCATCTGGGACGTCAAACTCGACTCCACGGTGTGCCGGGCGGCCCAGCAGCCGCCGGGGCGCGAAATGGAGGACTTCCAAAAGGAGCCGCCCGGCGGTGTCCAGGCCGAGCCGACCGACCATGGCCTCGGCGTTCGTGCGGAGGGCTGACCACAAAGCTGCACCCAGCCGTCGAGCAGGGCCTGCGCCCCACGTCCCTCGTGATCACAGTCGGGCAGCGAGGCGACTCCCCGCAGTCCGAAGCCGTGCGCGAGCTCATCCGGGTGCCCCGCCCGGGCAGAGGCCGACCGCCGAATTTCGACGCGACGGACTACCGCGAGCGCCACGCTGTCGAGTGCGGCATCAATCGCCTCAGGCGCCACCGCCCTGTGGCTACCCGATACGACAAGCCTGCCGTGCGCCACGAGGCAACCCTCCTCGTAGCGGCCATCAACGTGTGGACTGTGACCAGCACTTTCGATACAGGCCCAGGCAGCATCGACGATGTTCCTGCTGCCAGGATGATTCAAGACCATCTCCCCGGTGCCGGCCTGCTCATCGCGCATGCGGCCCTCGGCATTGTGCCGCACCGACGACAGGTCTACTCTGAGGCAGCCTCTCCGTTACGGAATCGACAGGGGGAACCACCATAAGTGACTCCGACACCAACTCACCAAACTCACCCGCTGAAACAGCGAGCCAGGGCTTGACCAATACGAGTACGGCGCCCCAGACGAAAGGCAGTCCTCTTGATGTAGGCCTCGGCGACTCCGGCCCTGTATCGGGAGCAACCACGTTCCGGAAGGTCGAAGAAAAGAAGGCCGCCGCACGGCAGATGAAGTCCCAAACAATGACGAAGTAGGCTCTCGCCCGTATATCCGCACCGACGGATGTGTCGGCCCGGAAGCCGTAACACCGCGAAACCCACCCGGTGGCGGCGCGGAAGTCGGGTTGGCCGAGTTGAACGGTGCTGTGTCGGTCCGCGAGGTCGCGCATGACGGCGAGTTTCTGCTCCGCGGCGGCGGCGAGGCCGGCCGCGATCGGTGCTGGCCTCGCCGAGCCACCACCTGACTCCGGTAGGCCATCGGCGCACCGAAGCAGGTCGCGGAAGAGGGGACGACATGACCTACGGGCACACCCCCTTGAACAGATGGGAACCCGCGTCCCTTGCCGAAGTCGCCGACCGGTTCGGCGACCTGAAGACCCCCTGGTGGGTGGCGGGTGGATTCGCCATTGAACTCGCGGTGGGCCGCCGGACCCGAGATCACGGCGACATTGACGTTCTGCTACTGCGGCGCGACCAGCTCGCTGTTCAACACGCTCTGCCGGACTGGAAGTGGTGGGCCGCCGATCCACCGGGGAGCCTGCGCCCGTGGGCATCAGGCGAGGTTCTCCCTGAGAGCGTTCATGATGTCTGGTGCCAGCCACAGCCAGGCAGCCCCTGGCGCATCCAGATCCTGCTCGACGAAGCCCAGGGCGAGGAGTGGGTGTCGCGCCGTGATCCCCGAGTACGTCGTCCGATCGGCGCGCTCGGCCTGATGTCCGCCGACGGTATCCCTTACCTCGCGCCGGAGGTGCAGCTCTTCTACAAAGCCAAGGAGCCGCGTCCCAAGGACCAAGCGGACCTCGACGCAGCCCTGCCCACGCTCGCCGACGATCAGCGACACTGGCTCATCCACGCCATTACCCAGGCTTACGGACGGCATCCGTGGGCCGACCGGCTGCTGCTGTGATGCCAACAACACGATTGGCGACACGACCGGGATTCCGCGTGCCCCCAATTCGCTGACGTCGGCTCAGAGTGACTTGACCGACTGCAAGGAGGGGCTCCCGGCCCCAAACCGCAAGTTCGGTCGAGCGAGCGTGCTCGTGAACGCACGGGTGCCGAAGTCGCCTGCTCAGACGCCGAGGGAGGCCGCGCGCAGCTCGAAGTGGGCCGGGAAGTCCCGGCACTCCTGCGCGGCGGGCTCGCCGCAATCCTCACGGTGCCGCTGCGACCAGTGGCGGGCGAAGACGGACCGTAGCCGGTTGACGAAGTCCTTGGTGGCTCCGTTGATGTCCAGAACAGTGTTTGTCGACGGTCTCGGGAGGCGGTTGGTGGTCAACGGACTTGCAACTGCCGAGAAGAATTGACGGTATTGCCGCGGCCATGAACGCGGGGGGCCGGCCACCTTGTCGGGGTGGTCGGCCGTCGAGGCGGGCAGTGGCGGAGGTCAACGGTCCGTCCTGGTTCGTTGGTTCGTGCCCGCGCGCGGGCGAGGTGCCGGGCGGCGGAACTGTCCTGGGGTCTTGCCGCGCAGGCGCTTGAACGCGGTGCTGAACGCGAACGGGTCGCGGTAGCCGACCGCCTCGGCGACGTCCGCCACGCTGTGATCGGGGTCGGAGAGCAGTTCCTCGGCGATGTGCATGCGCCAGTCGGTCAGGTAGCTCAGCGGTGGCCGGCCCATGACCTCGGTGAAGCGCTTGGCGAAGTGCGCCCGCGAGACGTTCGCCTCGGCTGCCAGCGAGCCCACCGACCATGGCGCTCCGGGGTGCCCGTGGATGGCTTCGAGGGCGGGGCCCGCGACGGGGTCCATGGCTCCCCGGTACCAGCCCGGGGCGTCGGCGCCCGCCTGTTCGAACCAGCAGCCCAGGGTGCAGGCCAGTCCGGTGTCCAGGACGCGGTCGATCAGGGCGGTTCCGCCGGGCAGGTGTCGTCGGGTGAGCGCGTTCCGGGCCAGGCCGAGCCACAGGACGTTGTCGGGATGGTTCTCGTGCAGCACCAGCGCGGGGGGCAGGGTGCGCAGCAGCCGCTCCTGGCGGGTGCGGGTGGCACGGTAGCCGCCCGCCATCACCGTGGTGGGGTCGCTGGTGCCGGGGCCTGCGGTCCGGGCGGGACCGGTGTCGGTATCGAGGCAGGCGATCTCGTAGGTCCTGTGCGGGTGGTTCATCGTGCCGACGCTGTCGGCCAGGTGGAAGGGCGCCGGGCCTTGCACCAGCGCGGTGTCGCCCGCACGTACCGTGAGTTCGGTGCCGTCGGCCAGGATCACCAGTCCGCCTCCGCGGATCACCGTCAGCATGGTCAGCGGTGCGCCGTCGGTGAAGCGGATCGCCCACGGCGGCTCCAGCACGGTCTGGGTGACCCACGCGCCCTCGGCTCGAATGCCGCCGAGCATGTCGCTCAAGGGGTCCATACGGGGAGTGTAGACGCACACCAAGGTATGCCCGTGTTTCACCTATGGATCGTCCACCGGCCTGCGGCTGTACTGGATCCATGAACCACGAGGCCGCCACCGAGAACGACCGTTCCCAGCGCGCACGCACCGCCTTGATCGTTGTCGCCCACCACCGTTCCGACTCCCTGACCGCCGCCGTCGCCGACCGCTGCGCGGTCCGGCTGCGGGCCGCGGGATACCGCGTCGACCTGCTCAATCTGCACGCCGAGGGCTTCGACCCCCGCAACCGCCCGGCGGACGAGCCCGATTACGGCGATCCCGACAAGACCTACTCCGCCGAAGTGCACGCCCACATAGGCCGCGTGCACGCCGCCGACATCGTCATTCCGGTCTTCCCCGTGTGGTGGTTCGGGCTCCCGGCACTCCTGAAGGGCTGGTTCGACCGGGTGTGGAACCACGGTCTCGCGTACGGGCGCACCGACTCCCTGATGGCGGGCAAGCGGATGCTGTGGCTGGGCCTGGCCGGGATCACCGCACAGGACAAGAACGCGGATCTGGTGTTCGGGCTGCTCGACGGCCCGCTGCTCCGGGGGATCTCGGAATACTGCGGCATTCCCGACACCGAGGTGGCGGTGATGTTCGACAGCGAGGGCAGCGGCCTGACCGGCGACGCCCGCGAACAGCACTACCGCCGCCTCTTCGCCGAGGCGGATGCGGCGGTCGACAAGGCCATCACCAAGAAGCCGGGTTCGCAGACTCGGAAGCGCGACCTGCCGCATGGCAGCGGCGAGGAAGCAAGCCCTCCGCGCCGGCTGGACGCGGCGGACGCATAAGACCGCACCCAGGACACCAACCGAAGCTGCCCGAGACGCGCAAGACGGCGCACGGGAAGCCGCCCGGCGAATCGCACATGCAGGTTCTTGGCGATGCCGTCGGCCAGGCACCGGTATGCGCCGTCAAGGTCGGCGCACCACGGCTGTAGGTCCGGGTCCGGGTTCAGAACAGAGGCCGAGGCTGCGACAGACCCGGCCGCGGGCGGTTTCCCAGATGGCGCCGTCGAGGATGGAGCGGTACGGGGCGCCCCACTTGCTCGGGACGAGGACGAACACCTCGTGGCTGCGCGGCGCGCAGTGTTTCGACGGCGCCGACGACCCCCGCCTGCGGGGCCAGGAGGGTGTGGCTTCGTCGGTGCCGGCGGCGTTGTCGACAGCGGCGAGGTCGACCAGGTCGAGCGCGGCGGTTAGGGTCGCGATCATGGTGCGTCGACCACGCCTGACGTCGGGCAAGACCGGACGTACAAGCCGAGGTGAAGTCGTCGGGAGGGCAGCGGGGGTCCGAGCGGCGCGTAGTACCAATGACTGGCGTGCAACAAGGCGGGGAGGTCCGGCGGACGGTCGCCGGGACCCCCAGGGCGCGGTGTCGGTGAGCTGCTTCGATACGCGGACGACGGTGTCGTTCCGCGCCGGTCGGTGAACGACGTCCAAGATCATTGGCAAGCCGTGTGTGGGAAACGGCACGTACGGATTGAAAGGGGAGAGAGGAAACGGCCCGCAGGGGCCCGCGCCTCCAACTACCAATGGATATCAAGGAGACGAACCACAGGTGGCGGACAGTGCTGGCCGACGGTGACCACGACGGCGTCGAACAGTTGCTGCGGTCCGAGACCCGGCTGGCGCTGCTCGGGCACGAGTGGTCGGGGACCCTTCAGGCAGCGGAGACGGCCGAACTGCGGGGGTTGCTACTGGTCGGCGGCGACGACGCCCCGTTCGCGGCGGACTCTCCGTGGAGCATACCTGGCGGCGTCGGCCTCGTCGGCGCACTGGAACATGTGTGGGCGTCGGTCGCCGGGAAATGCCCGGATTTCCTCACGATGTTGCGCGCGGAAGTGCTGGGTCTGGCACTCGTCGCGATGAACGACAGGTACCTGCTCGGGTATCTGCACCTCTCCGATCGTTCAAGGGAGTTGCCGCGCGACCTGAGGGACCTGGCGCCGTACACGGGGTCGGACTCCCTGACTGTGCTGTGGGGGACGGCCCCGACCCGCCTCGACCAGACCGCCGTCGTCCCCCTGATGGATGAGCCGCTCCCCGGAGGCGTTCGCGACCTCGCCGCAGTGCATGCCCGCCTCACGTCGTTCGACTTCGACCTGAGACTGGACCACTTCACCACGACGCTTGGCGCCTCCACCCTGGCCGACTACGAGGGGGAAGATCCCGCCGACTACGACCGCGACGAGGACTTCGCCCGCGCGGTGAACGGCGAATTCGACCGCTGGATACGGTTCTGTACGTGTGACTCCGCCGCTGAGGCCTACTTCCTGGACATGGGCGATCGCGATCCCCATGACATCCCGCGGGTCGCGCTGTCGAGCATCAACGGCACCTCCGAGCGTCCCGGCGAGCCCTTTTGGGACTGGATCGACCAAGCACTCCCGTCTCTGCTCTTCTGCGCTTGAGCGGCGTGTGCCTGCCCAAACGTACCGTGCGTGTCGCCGACTCCCGGGTGTTTCACAGGTGTTCGGATGTGAAGCACCGCCATCCGCCACGCCCGCACCTCGGCCGCCGACCAGAACCCCGATCATCAGATCGGCATGCTTCTCCGCCACGCCGTGACCCGCGACAACACCCGCGTCGACGTCGCCGACGGCGATCAGCGCCCGGCCCCGTGCGGTCGGCTCCTGGGTCGGCAGCAACTCCCGCACCCCAGGAGCACCGGCCCGGCGGCAGCGAAAAGGCCTGACGTCAGTGCCTGACGCCGTCGGGGGTCGTGGAAGTCCGCGGGTCTTCGCGTAGGCGTCCCCCCACCTCCTCGATCATGGCGACGCGGTCGGGAACCGCCTCGTGGAGTCGCTGCCGCGACGGACCGGGACGATGAGGCGCATCCCGTCGACCGAGGCGATCAAGGGCCCCGCTGCATGCCTGGGCGAGGCCGATGGACGCCTGGTGTCTGATGAGGGCCGCGTTCGCGGCCCGGTAGGTCGCCGATCGCCGATACATCGTTGGCTGACTGCACAGGTGGAACACGAGGCCTCCGGAATCGTGTCTGCAACCGGGCCGTAAACTGCTGACTGGACCGAAGCCAATCTGACCGGTGACACTGTCGCAGACACGACCGCAAGCGGCTCGCGGGGGTGATGGACCGGCGGGCTAGAATTGCTGTGCATGTCCTCCGCACCGGGATTCGCTTATGAATTCGCCGATCCGTCCCTGTTCGCCGCGCTGTACGCGCGGATGCCCGACGAGACACGTGCTGCAATACGCCGAAACGAACTTCCGCACACCGGACCGGTGGTGGACTGGTTGTGTGCGCAGGCGGGCGACGATCACGAACTCGCCCTGGCACTCACCGACTGTGCACTTGCCGTACGCTCGGATGCCCTCGGGCGGCAGGTCATCCATGCGTTGGCGCAGCTGGACGATCCATCCATCGCCGTGATGCTCCACCGCAGCACGGCAGGACAGCGCCAGTCGTTCGGTGGTACCGGGTACTCGGCCCGCGACACCGTCCTCACCGCGGTCTTCTCCGCTGTGCGGCACCCCGCGGATCCGGCATGGCACGCACCGGACGGGCTGGTCTCCGCGCTCCTTCGGGAATCCCCCCCAGGACCCGCTCGACTTGCTTCCCCTCCTCACTGCGCCGTTCGCCGGACTCGCCGCCGTCGCTCGCGAACACCTGGGCCCGGCGTTCACCGCGTCCGACTGCGAGCAACCCGCCGACGCATCCGCGAATCCGGCACCGGCCTCCGCGCCCGTCCTGACGCCGAGCGCCAGACTGCTCTTGGCGCTGCGCACCGGCGACAGTGCCGTCCTGGCCGCGCCGGTCGACTGGTCGGCGATCACTGCGGTACACCGACAACACCCGCTGCCGACGCGCGCGCTGGAGACGCTCGCACAACGTGAGGACTGCCCCGCGGAGTTGCTGACGGATCTCCACCGCGCTGAGCCCCGTTCGCTTCCCGACACGAGTCGGCTGCCCTTCGATGCGCTGGACACCCGGCATTCGCAACAGCTGTACGGCTCCGAGCTGCGGCCGCAGACCATCCGACGCGGACTGCGACGAGGCTGGTTCCCCGTCGAGCGCGTCCTCCACGAGACGGGGACCGCTCTGGAGGTGCTGACCGCGATCGGTTACGAGGATGCCCCGGAACCGCACATGGCCGCAGCGCTTGCCGAGCTGGTGGCACCGCTCGGCGCCGATCCTGCCGCGTGGATCCACCTGTACACGCAGGCGCCGCGGTTCCGCGGCCCATGTACCGCACTGGTCGCCGACGCTGTGGGCCGTGCGCGTAGCCATCCCGACCCGGTATGGCCGCACCGCACCCAGGCGGAGATGCCCGGACGCCCTCCGGAGGGGGCACGCGCCGCTTTGACCGTTCTGCTGTCCGCGGCCGTCGACGACGCGGCGATCGCCCTCGTCCCGCGCCTGGACCCGCGGGCGGTCCAAGACCTGTTGCGGTACGCCCGGCTGGGCACGAAGGCCCGGGACGCGCTCCTCACGGTGTACCCGGACGCCGCGGTCTGGTGGGCGGCCTCGGCGCCCGCCGGGGCCGACCGCGACTTCCTGTTGGACCTCGACGACCCCGAGGTCAACGCCCTGCTCTTCCAATACGGCCGCCTCCCCGTCGCCGAGCGCAGGCGCATCCTCGCCGGCCGCCCTCGCTGCGCCGACCGACACGGCGAAGTCCCGGTGGCCGACCGCGTGGTGGACATGGTCCTTTCCGGCTACGAACTCAGCGATGTCCGGACGCGGTTGCTCGACTGTGTGTACTCCGGAGACGCCACGTTGGTGCGGGTCCTGCTCGGCCGGGCCAAGGTGTACACCGAAGTCGCCCGCCTGCGGCTGCTGGTCAGGCTGTGGGAGCGACAAGGTCCCGCCGCGGTGGAAGCCCTCCTGGACGAGACCGAGTTCCCACGGCGGCGCAGCGCGAAGCACCCGTTGCCCCCGCGGACGCTCACCACGGCCCGCGAGGCGCTCGCGCGGCCCGACGGGCTCGCGCACCTCCGGGGCAGGTTGGCGGACGCCTTGACCCCCAACGCTGTTGCCGCGTACCTCATCGGAAAGGGCGGTGCGGCAGTAGGCGAGCGCATGCAGCGCGTCACGGAGGAGGTCGGCCCCATTCCCTGGGACGCCATCGCGCGGCGACATGCGCACAAGCCTCTGGACACCGCCACGCTCGAGGTGCTGGCCGAGCACGACGAATGCCCCACGGAACTGCTGCGTGCCCTGATCCACCGGTCCATCGACGACCTGCCCTGGCGCCTGCGCGGGACCGTTCGCGACCGCCTCGACGCCGCGGAACTGATGGCCGAGGCCCGTCCCGTGAGGGCCGCCCTGCCTCTGATGGCCGACGCCGAGGTCCGGCCGCTGATCGCGGCTCGGCTCGGCGACTCCGTGGAATCGTGGGCCGTCGCGGCGCGTCTCCTCCCCGACTTCCCCGGCTCCCTCACCGAACTCCTCGACACGGCAGCGTCGATCACCGCTGCACCAAGCGTCGACGAGAGCCGCGCAACAGCGGCTGCCGCGCTTCCCCTGCCGAACAGCTGAACTGACGACGGCGGGTACGCACGAGCCGATGAACCGGGCGTCGGCTTCGCGCCGTCCATGGGAGGCGGAGTCGCGCCGCCATCCACGGCCGACCGGGCCCGTCTTCTCCATGAGCTGGATGCGGTGCAGATCCTGCGACGGCTCTGGGCCCAGCGCTACGGTACGACGCCGGAGGTCGACTGCGTGGGCGCGGAGCGGAACCACGCGTTACGCACCGGAGGTGAAGCCACCATCTCCGAAATCGTCCGCGCTCACGGCACTGCTCGCGGCGCGTTCCCCACGCTTGACAGCGGCTCGACGAGGTGGAGGAATGAGGCGGCGACCCGCGGCCGGTGCGGCTACACGAAGGCCCAGCCGTTCCCGCCGTCCCGGGACTGACTGGGGGCCTGTCTTCACCCTCGCAGGGCCGCCGCGATGAGCGCGTCTGCGGCCTCGCGCAGGCGGCGGCGCGCGTCGGGGTCATACGCCTGGGCCTCGGCCTTGGCGTCGCGCCGGACGTCGAAGAAACGGCCCGTGACATCGTTCAGGGACGGGTCGTCGACCAGCCGGATCAGCGCGTCGCCGCCGGTCTCCACGGTGTTCATCGGCGTGCCGCCGGCCTCACGGACCATCGTCGTGGCCATGAACGTCGCAGGATGGAGCGCATTGGCCGTAACCGCCTGATCGCGCAGCTCGTCGGCGACGTCGAAGGTGTCCATGATCTGTGCGAGCTTGCCGCGGCAGTACGCCACGCGGCCATCGTAACCGTGCTCGGTCTGCAGGTCGGCGAAGTCGAGCGGGGCCTGCCCGAGGGACGCGACGTTGACGATGCGAGCCGGGGCCGACCGGGTGAGCAGTGGCATCAGTTTGCGGGTCAGCAGGTGGCCGGCGAGATAGTTGACCGCGAACCGCAGTTCGATGCCGTCCCGGCTGACCTCGCGGCCGGCGCCGGGCGCGCCGAATCCGACGCCTGCGTTGTTCACCAGCACGTCGAGCCTGGGGATGTGATCGGTCACCTCGTCCCCCAACACGTCGACGGCGCGCAGGTCGGCGAGGTCCGCGACGACGACTACGGGATCGGGGCCGCCGGCCTGGGCGATCTCTTCGCGGACGCGCTCGGCCTTGCCGGCGTCGCGGCCGTGTACGACGACGCGGGTGCCAGCCCTCGCGAGGCGTACTGCGACGTGCCGACCGAGGCCGTCAGTCGCGCCGGTGATCAGGGCGGTCTTCATTGAGGTTCTCCTCGTTCTCGACGCCATCGCTGTGACGCTGCTGGGCAACCGTCTGATCGTCACCCGGCCCGCGCGCTTCCCTCGCGCCACCTACCCAGTGCCATGAGCGACGATCGCCAAGCGGGCTGCTGGGCCGCTGGTATGCAACGACTTCCCGGCATCCACCAACGCACCACCAAACACTGCGAATTCCAGGTTTGCTCCGCTCGGGCCGTTTGGCTACGGACCCCCGGGCGTGCTCGGCGCCTGTGAGGGATCCGAGTGGCCGGGAAGGAATCGCAATGACGAAGTCAAGCCGGCTGGGCGGAAGCCGGTGCCGCGGCCGGAGTCGCGGGGCACCGGAGTCAGGCCAACGTGGGAGGCCAGGCGGCCGGCGACGACCCGCTCCACAGCACACTGGGCTTCGGCATCGACGAGAAGGCCGACATCCGCTGCGCGGGCTCGGCCCCCGGCATCTCCAGGCCAATCTCGAAGCCGGTCCCGCGTGTTCGCCATGTACCCACGGGCCCGCATCGGTCATGGCCACCTCGGACCTCGGGTTCTCCCTGGAAGAAACCCAAATCTCGCGAACTCGCAAGGGGCACGGTCCCGATGCTCCCTCTCTCTGCCGCACCGTGCAACGCGGCCGCTGCAGCCCGAATGCCAACTCCCTGGGTCACAAGGGTCGTTCTTGGGTTGATCGGAGCGTGTGGTCACCTCTCCGCGAACCGCCGATCGTGGGCGTGCGGAACGGCGTGTCTCTTACGGGCGGGCTGGTCCGTGTGCGCAGGGCTGACGAAGGCAGCCGTGATGCGGTCCGGGCGGCCGAGGCGGGCACTCACATCCTGAGCGTCCACCGGAATGTGTGATGTGAGTCACTCCATGTCACAAATGTGGGGCCCAGCGTGTCTCGGGATCAGACCGCAGGAACGGAGGAGCCCCATGGTCGGGAACAACGATGTGGTGGTGATCGGCGGAGGATACGCGGGCGTTATGGCCGCGAACCGGCTGACACAGCGCGATGACGTGACGGTGACGCTGGTCAATCCGCGTCCGAGCTTCGTCCAGCGGCTGCGATTGCACCAACTGGTCGGCGGATCCCACGACGCGGTCGCCGACTACGGGGAGGTCCTGGGCAAGCGCGTCCGGCTGGTGGTCGACACGGTGGAGCGCATCGACGCGGCCGAGCGTCGGGTGGCGCTGGCGGGCGGTGGCGCCGTCGGCTACGACTATCTCGTCTACTCGGTCGGCAGCGACGCCGCGCGGCCAGCCGTGCCCGGGGCGGCAGAGTTCGCCTACCCGATCGCCACGCTGGAAGCGGCGCGGCGGCTGCGGTCGGTTCTCGACGACGCGCCCTCGCCGGTCGCGGTGACGGTGGTCGGGGCAGGCTCGACCGGTATCGAGACGGCGGCCGAACTGGCGGAGTCGGGCCGCGAAGTGACCCTGGTGTGCGGTGGGGCGCTCGGTCCGTACCTGCATCCGCGGGGGCGGCGCTCGGTCGTCAGGCAGTTGGCGAAGCTCGGGGTGCGGGTGCTGGACGGCCCCGACACGACAGTGACGTCGGTGACGCGCGATGTCGTGAGGCTTGCCGACGGGCTTGAGGTGCCGAGCGGCGTGACCGTCTGGACGGCCGGGTTCGGTGTGCCCGATCTGGCGGTGCGCAGCGGACTGACCACCGACGCCATGGGCCGCCTGATCACGGACGAGACGCTGACGAGTGTGGACGACGTGCGCATCGTCGCGGCCGGGGACGCGGCGGCACCGTCGGACCTGCCGCTGCGCATGAGCTGCCAGACCGCCCGTCCGCTGGGCGCGCACGCCGCCGATACTGTGCTCGCCCGGATCGCCGGTACGCCGCCGCACGTCCTGAACGTGGGGCTGTTCGGCCAGTGCATCGCCTTGGGCCGGCACGCGGCCACCGCCCAGCTCGCATCCCGCGACGACACGGCGAACAGGTTTCTCATCGATGGCCGCCTCGGCGCGATGATCAAGGAACAGGCGTGCCGGGCCACGCTCCAGGAGCTGGCGCGTGAGGGGCGCAAGCCAGGGGCGTTCACCTGGTGGTTCAAGGACCCCAACCGCCAGGAGTCGCTGCGGGACGGGCATGTCGAGGGGACGTCTGCCGAACGACCACGGACGGCAGGCTCGTGACGGTGCTCAGGGCCGATCCCGGCGAGCCATCCCGATGAACGAACCCGCGGACGTCGTCACCGTACGGTTGCGCAAGGGCTTGCAACTGCGCGACCGCGACACGATCCTGCACGGCCGCGAGACGGGGGTCGTCAAGAAGCTTGCGAACGGCGGTTTCGTCGAGGTCCACGAACCCCTGCGCCCGGCGGCGCGCCACCGCCTCACCGCCCACGAGCAGCACGAACCCCTCGTCCTGGAACCGGCCGTGGACGGCCATGGCGTGCGACGCGAGGTCCGGCGCTCGCACAGGCTCCGCGCTTGGCTGTCCCGCCGGTACTTCGCCGAGCAGGTCCGCAAACCATCCGCGCGGCACTACCTCTCCGACACTCAGCACCCGGAACACGTCCACGAAATCACCGCCGGGGGGAACACCGACGGCCGACAGTGATGATGTTCGTGGTGACGCTGCGGGTGGCTCCGACCCACCGACTGACTGACGTTTCGACTGTCCTGTACACCGAGATCGCCGAGCTCGACACCGAGCTCGGCCCGCTCGTTCGGCAGCTGCCCCCGCGTTGCTGGAGCTGTTCGGCGTCGGCCCCGAGACCGCGGGACATCTGCCGGTCACAGCATGGGACAAACCCTGAACGCATGCGGCACTTGCGTGACCGCCTTGTGCTCCGCGTGGATGGAGGGGGCGGCCCGCCGGGGTGAGGGCAGGTCAGCCCACCGGTGTGGCGCGAGAATGGCAACAGCCATGCCTGGCCAAGCCCAATCGCCCGACCAGGATGAAGCCAATGCGCCCTTCCGTGCCCCCGCATCGTTCTCCGGCGAGTACTCCCCGTATCCAGGCTGTGGTCTTCAAGGCGGTGATTCGGCTCCAGTCGACTGTGGTGCTGTCGCGGGTGGCGTGAGTGCGGACAGGCTCTTGGTGTCGGCCGCCGTTTGTCGAGGTCGAGGCCCCAGACCCTGAGCAATTGTCATGGACTGCGGATGGCTTCTCGCCTGTAGGTCCACGCGCAGCTTGGATGCAAACGTCGATTCGTGTGATGGTAGTGCTGGCCCGGTGGACGCCACACGGGTGTCGCAGCGGTGAAGTGCTCTTCAACATCCAGATGATCTACGGGATAGGTGTACCGTGCCCGACCGTCCACACATCGACTCACCCGACACATCCGCACATATCCTGGACATCATGTACGACAGCTTCGACTATGCGGCTCACCGCGTGATGGGGTCGGCCGACGAGGCCGTCGGCTGGGTGGACCGTTCGTCGTTGCCAGAGGAGGACAAAGCGGCGCTACGCGGGTTCGTGAAGCGATTTCCCCGGTTGTCCTTTTACCGGGATGATGACGTGCTGCTTGACCACTTGGAGTTGCGCAATGTGGTGGTCCTGCCGCCGTGGTTGCGGAAGGTCCGGCAAGTACTGTCTGGACCCGGTCCCGACGTCCAGGTCCGATTCGACGGCTTCGACCACTGGAACCCGCGCGCGGATCACTCCGCGGGTGAAATCGGCGACGTCATCGATCTTTGGTACGAGGACAACTTCTTTGGCTATCTGCAAGATGAGGAACGCGACCTGCTGAGGAACGGAGCCGAGTGTTACCCGGTCCTGTGCGCCACAACTGGCGTCAACTACATTCTGGGTGCCAACTTGGGCGACCCTGACGATGGAAGGATCGTCGACCTGTGTGATGAAGACGTCATGGACGACTGCCATGACGGCAGGCCGGGCATTGAGTCGGTTTTCCCGGCGTTCGAGTCATACGCGAGCATGCTCTCGCACGTCATCGAGTGCCGCACGGGAGACGGTGCGGTGATCCGGGCCCGAGACCGTTCCTGATCAAGCCTGGCACCCTACTTGGATGGGAGATTGTCAGGCTGCGTTGATCGGGGCGTTCGGCCGGGTGACCGTGCTCGAAACGGGCCTCGGTGCGGACGAGGGCGACGAATTGGGGATGCGTTGACCGCACACCAACAGGCCTGCGCGGCCCGGCCGCTTTGGCCCGGTCCCGGCAGATCCGGGAGGTGGGCGTTGTCGGCCCACAAGCACGTTCCGGGCACATGTATCCAGTGGATGTCCCCGGGACGCTGAGCTGATCACCTGAGTTCGCCTGTGTTGCTGTCATGTGCGTGAGGTCTTCCCCGCCTTCCACCGCCGGAGCGGCGACCCTCCAGAAGTCGAGTTGGTTCTCCACGTGGGGGGCACAGTGACTCGGCACGGAGAGCTGCCGACACCGCGTTGTCAACGGCGGGAGAATCAGACCTGTTGCGCCTTGGCCGACAAACACGTGGTGGTGCAGAGGGCCGTATCGGGACCGGCTGGTACTCCCGCCACGATGTCTGGGTGCCACGGCTGACACCTGCACTCGCCGCCACCGGACTCGTGCGTACCACTGGCACACCACCACGACGACATCAAAGCTCAAAGCCCAGTAGAAGCCGCACGTACCGCGGCTGGCCGTGTCGCGCCGAGTGGCGGGCGGGGCGCGGCGCGGCGGGCGCGGCGCCAGGCTGAGGACATCGGCGGCTATGGGTGGGCCGGAGGGCAGCGGAGCGCCCGCAGATGAGGCCTTACGCAAGCGAAAGGTCGGCTCATCGCGAGTGCGACGCGTGCCGGGCGGCCAGTGAGCCGGCGTCGTGCGGACCTCGGCCCGCCGCGACGAACCAACGATGGGCACGTCGGTATGGGGCCTTGCAGATGAGAGGGTGGCGCTCGGCTCGACGTCCTTCAGCACCGTCAGGCACACCCGCGCTCACCACCACCTGCGGGTGACGTAGTGGCACTGCGACCAGAACCAGTCGGGAATCCGCGACCACGACCCTGCCGCCCGGGCCGTTCGCCGGCAGCGTTGACGGCAACCGCGAGGCTGTTCCGCCACACCATTGTGCTTGCGCCGAGATTATTCGTAAAATCTCGGAAACGAAGCGCGTGAAACGTTTCAACACAACAAATCCGGCCCGTTTGCTGCTGCCCTGTGTGCGGCGCGGGCAACCAGGCGAGCGGGAGGCACATCCCCGCTCCCACCCGGCACCGCAATGCCTCGCGGGACGTCAACGCCGTCAGCGCGTCCGGTAGCGCGTACGAAAGGAATGAGCTGTGTCCGAGGAGAACAGAAGCGCGTTGAGCCGCCGGCAGATGCTCGGCATCATGACGGCGGCGGCAGCCGGGGCCTCCCTGCCCCTTGCCGCCTCTCCGAAAGCCCGGGCATCGGCCGGCGGACGCAACTTCCGTCCCGCGGACCTTCAGGTCAACTCCCGCGTGGCGCCGCTGGGCACGGAGACGGCCGCGGCCTTCAGCTGGATACCTCCGGTGGCCAGGCAGACCGCGTACGAGATCCAGGTCGGCACCAAGCCCGGCGCGGCGGATGTCTGGTCCAGCGGCAAAGTGGCCGCTTCGACAAGCACCGAGATCGCCTACGGAGGTGCCCGACTCAAGTCGGAGCGAGTATACCACTGGCGAGTGCGCACCTGGGACGAGACGGGCGGGCCCGGCTCCTGGAGCGAATCCGCCAGGTGGGAGACGGGCCTGCTGGAGGGGGAGAAGGACTGGTCGGACGCCCGTTGGATCGGTGGCCGCACGGAACAGGACCACGACTGGCGGGACCTCGTCGCGACCGTTGTCTTCCGTGGCGGTTCCGATCCCGCGAGCGGGATCTCGCTCTTGCTGCGCGCCGAACCCATCGGCAAGACCTGGGGCGAGGGGCTGGTGTGGGCCCTCAGGCAGAGTGGCGACGAAATGCAGCTGGTCATGACGACAAGCCACTACGCGGGCAACACCTGGGTGGATGACGGAACTTCCGAGCCCAACTGGGGTGTCGACTACCACGACCCGCAGAGCGAGACCAACCCCACGGCCACCGGAACCCGCAGCGTCCCGGTCGGCACGGTCGCCCTCTCCGCCGCAACCGGGTTGACCAAGGAAACCTGGGCCACCCGCGATCACACAGTCGTGGTCGCCGTGAGCGGGCTGACCGTGACCACCCAGGTCAACGGCATCGACGTCGACAGCCGCACCCTCAGCGGCGATCAGATCCGCCGCCACGGAAGCTTCGGCTTCGCCGGCGGCACCAACGCCACCGTGCGCAGCGTCAAGGTGGAGGGCACCAACGCCCCCGATTTCGCCGTCGACCTCACCACCGGCGCCAACCCGTTCGAAAACGGCATCGGCACCCTCGCCGGCCTCACCTTCCCCCCGAAGAACCCCTACATCCCGTCCAAGAACAGCGTGCTGCCCATCGCGACCCCGGCACCTGTCCTGCGCCGAGCGTTCACCCTGCCCCGTGGCCGCCGCATCGCCCAAGCCCGCCTGCACCTGAGCGCCGCCGGCAACGTCACTGTCACCGTCAACGGCGACCCGATCACCGTGGACGGCGAGAGGGCGGCCCGTGACCGCAGCAACGTGCCGCAGCTGGTCACCGACCAGAGCACCTACGACCGTACGGTGCTCTACGACACCTTCGATGTCACCAAACTGCTCCGCGCCGGCCAGGAAAACGCCATCGCGGCGGAACTCGGGCGCGGTTGGTACGGCGTGACCACCCCCCAGGAGTGGTATTGGCAGCTCGCCCCCTACTCTGGCCAGCCCCGGCTGCGCGCGAAGCTCGTCGTGACGTATGCCGACGGTTCGGCCACCACAATCGTCACCGACCGGGACTGGCTCGCCGCCGATGGACCCACCACCTTCGACTCGGTCTACTCGGGGGAGAAGTTCGACGCCCGGCGTGCCGAGGCACTGGGCGACTGGCGGTCGACCGCCTACCGTCCGGGCCACGACTGGCACCCGGCCACCGAGCTGATCCCGCCCGGTAGTTGCTCCGCGCCCCAGCCGAAGCACCACGGACCGCTGCCGGCGACCAGGGTCCCCGACGGCTTCAAGCCGGCCGCCGTGCGAGCCCACGAGGCGGAGCCGGTGCTGGCCGGCCAGAACCGGCGCGCTGTCGCGCTCACCGAGTCCGCCCCCGGCTCCGGCGTCTGGATCCTCGACTACGGCCAGATCCTGACGGGCCTCGTCCGCTTGAACCTCACCGGTGTGCGCCCCGACAAGCAGGGCCTCACCCTTCGGATCCGCGGCGGCAACCGCATCACCGCCGGCGACGGCACCATGGCCTCTCCCTTCGCCGTCGAGGAGGAGAACTTCCAGCACGACGCCAATCTGCAGACGCACTATTACACCGTGGGCAAGCGGTCCGCGCAGAGCTGGGAGCAGCAATTCAGCCACTTCGGCTTCCGCTATCTGGAGGTCATGAACCTCGAAGCCGTCCTCGGCCGAGCACCGGACCTGAAGCGGGACGCGGACATGCTGACCGTGGACGTCGCGCGCACGGGCTTCGTGCGCACCGGCACCTTCACCACGGACAACGCCCTGCTGAACCGTATCCAGTGCAACCTGGAATGGGCCGAGCAGAACAACCTGGTGGGGAAGCCCAGTGACACCCCGTCTCGGGAGAAGAACGGCTGGACCGGCGACGCCATGGCCAGCTCCGAGTCCCAATCGCTGACCTGGGACGTCAATGCGGTCTTCACCGACTGGCTGCGCCAGTTCCCCGACACCCAGATCTCCTCCGGCCAACTGCCCATGGTGGTGCCGATGCCGAAAGGCGGATACGGCTACGACCGCACACCCGGCTGGCGCGACGCGTGGAAGGCGGTCCCGGCCTGGGACTCCGCGTACTTCGTCATCCCGAGAGAACTGCACATGTACTACGGCAACAGCAGCCTGTTCGCCGAGCTGTACGACCACCAGGACACACTCCTGAAGTACTACGCGACGCTGTTCACCGCCGAGAACGACTACAAGTTCGAAGCGGCTCTCGGCGCGTACTCCGGCGCCGAGGCCAAGGGCAGCAACGCCGTCATCAGCCTGGCCTTCTACATCCACTTCTGCGACTACATGGACGAGATCGGACGCAGGCTCGGCCGCACCGAACGGGCGGTCCACTACGCCCAATTGGCGCGGACTCTGCGCATGGCGTTCATCGCCAACTACTGGGACGCCTCCCTGGGATACTTCACCCAGGGCAGCATCTCCAGCGCGAATGCCATGGCCATCGCCTTCGATCTGGTTCCCGGCTCGGACCTGAAGCCGGACGATCCCCGCTACCTCGTGGGCACGAAGACTGTCGAGGACAACCAGAAGGCCCTCGCCAAGTTGCTCGCCGACCGGATCGTCGCCGCGGACCACCACATCCAGAACGACATGTACGGCTCGCGTTACGAGTTCAACATCCTCAGCGAGTATGGCTACACCGACGTCGCCCTCAAAGCCGTCACTCAGACAGGACTGCCCGGCTACGTGTACCAGATCGCCAGGGGCGCCACCTCGCTGTGGGAAGAGTGGCCCGACCGGCTGTCGGTCAACCACCACTACCGCTCCAACGTGGCCACGTGGTTCTACCAGAGCCTGGCCGGCATACAGCCGACCTCGACGGCCTATGAGTCACTGCGCATACGCCCGTACATCCCTTCGGCGGCGGTCAACAGCCGAGTCCCGAAGAACACCGAGGACACCGACCTGGCACCGGCCACCCTCGACCACGTCAGTGCCTCGATCGACACAGTGCGGGGCGCAGCGGCCTCTCAGTGGCACCGCCGCCCGGACGGCAGGATCGACCTCACCGTCACCATCCCGTACAACACGGAGGCCGAGATCTGGGTCCCCACTCAGAACAAACCCGTCGCCGCACCTCAGGGGGTCGCGTTCGTCCGCGACGACACGTCCGGCGGCGCGGCGTACACGGTCTACCGTGCCCGGGCCGGCTCGCATCGTTTCAACGCTGGATGACCCGGAAGAGCGCCCCACGGCGCTTCGTCGAGTTGTCGCCAGTCCTGCGGTGCGCTCCGGCGCACGGTCGGCGCGCACTGCCAGGACGTCGCCGAATGCGGACCTCCTCGCCCGTGACCGCACGGGGAGCGCACACCAGGGCGTTTCGGTGCCTGTTGTCGCGAGCGGTTTTCAGGGGCAATCGGGTACCCAGGACTCGGTCGGCCGTTTCCCCGTCGAGATGCCGCGTAGGGGTTCGGCGTCCTCGTGAACCGCGCGAGAGGGCTCTTCGGCGGCTCGGAGAATGATGCTCATTCGGACGAATTCGGGATCGATGACGTGGCGCACGATCCGGATGTCGGCCAGATCCCCGAGCGGTTCCAGGCCCCGGACGCCGGAGGCGGTCCTGGAGCCCGCCGCGGCACACTCGTCCAGGCGCGGAATGCGGACGACGGCACCCCTGCTGTCCGGGTCCCACGGCAAGCTGGTCTCTGACCACCTTTGCCTCGACCGGGAGTCCCTGTGCATCAGACCCGCCTCTGCGCCTTCCTTGACCACGGCTGCCCCGGCGCGGGGGACAAGGATCGCTGGTGGGACGACGCGCCGATTGCGGCGGCCGCACACGCCTATCTGTTGTCCTGCTGGATCGCCGAGGACGCGCCGCGCGGATCCACCGTCCCAGGGCTTTACGCTGCGGGCGGGTGGCACGGGCGGTCGAACCAGGGCCGAGAGGACTATGTGAACCTGGCGACCGCGTACGAGGCGGGCCTGTACCCGCACATCGACGTGCCCTCAGGCACCACGCGCCAAGCGTTGGGCTGTCGACCACTCGACGAGGAAGAGCTGCGGAAGTCGGTCACCGACGCAGTGCTCCGTCCGTGGCGCGACCACGGTGCGGAAGCAAGCCCCCGCGTGACCGGGCTCCTGGACGCGCTGCTGACCCTGCTGACCCAATGGCGTTCGGAGTTCCACGTCGTCGAGGCCGTCCGCTCCACCGACGGCCTCCCGGTGCCCGGGGAGCTGCACATACTGTCGGCGACGTCGTACGACGTGGTCCGTCTCAGTCTGCTCGCTTCCGCGCCCGAACCGGTTCGCCGCGGCGGGCTCCTCCCGCACCCGGGCTGCTCGTTCGGCGGGCACGGCTGCTCCGACGGACATGTGCTGACCGATGACGAGGCCGACCGCGTCCATACGGCGCTGCGTGCGATGAGCGCCGGCACGGTGCTGAGCATGAACATGCCCGTGAACAACAACACCCACATTTCGTTCACGGTGAAGCTCACGTCCCACGATCCGGCCGCGGCGCAGACGGCGGCGGCCTGGATCGACGGCACCCGCTGGGGTGAGGAATTCGCCGATTGGGACGCCGAGCTCAACACGGTGTTCGCGGAGGACACGTGGCGCGCCGAACTCGCGGGCTTCCGCTCCGAATGCCGCGAAGCTTACGGGGCGTTCAGTGACGCGGCCGATGGCGTCGAGTCGGAGGCGCTCGCCGACGCGCTGCTTCGCGACATGCTCGATGCCCCCGTGCACCGCATCGCCAGTGACGCGGCCGACGGTGAAAGCCCTGTTCATGTCGCCGCTTCACTTGGCGAGTACGGCTGGTTCGATGCCGAGCAGGACGTTTTCGTGGTGGTTGTCGGACCGAAGGAGGCCATGCTGCTGCGGATAGACGGCGTGGCCTGACCCAACAAGGCCGCCTCGCATGATCCACGGGAACCAGCCCTGGGCGCAGCCGCCGTGGATGGTCGCGCGAGGGCGACCCATGGCATTTGCAGGCTTTGTTATGAGTTTATCTGCAGCGGACGCGAGTGTGATTCATGTCGGCGCACGGCGGCTTCGCTCGTCGTGAACCGGGGACGAACGCTTCGGCATCCCGCCACCCGAGACTTCGCGTGATCCCTTCGGTGTAGGAGCCCGACTCCTTCGTAGCCTGAGGCCCGTCAGACGTGACCGTGGGCGTGAATCCCGACTGATGATCCACGGGGAACAGCGTGCTCACCCCCGTCTGCTCGGTCATATCCGTTGGGACCGCCAGGGGAGCGATTCTGCCCAAGCAAGTTGGGGAGCGCTGCATCACAAACACGAACAAATGGTGCGTGGCGGCGGACTTACTCAAATGTGTCCAATCATCTGCTCGACGTTGAGTGTCAACCGCAACCCCGGCCTCCCCTCGAGGAACGGCACCTTCTCATCCCCGAAGCTGCAGCGATCGCGTCCCGAGACGCAGTGCGGACCGATAACTCACCGCAGGTGGGGACTTCGGCGCTCGTCCCCGAACACCTGGGCTGCGCAGGTGAGTTCGAAGAGCGGTGCATGTCGGCCGTTCGCTTGGCCGAACTGGCACCCGTCCCAAACAAGGCGTCGTAGCACTGAACTTCGTTGCACACCGTGCCGCGACATCCCCGCACGTCAAGTCGTCCGTGGCATTGGCCCACACCTCCTCCTCCCGCCGATCAAGCCCCGGGAACCCCTCGGTAATCCACGCCGAGCACCGACTCATGGGTCGACGTCGTTCGCGGCGTCGACCCATTGGTGTTCACACCTTGTCCCCGACCGGGTTTGCGCGGTTCAGGCGAGGGCGGATCGGTTGAGCACGACGGGGAGGTGCTGGTGGCCGTTGGAGATGAGGCTGGGCAAGGGCCGGAGTTGTTCGGGGTCGACGCGCGAGGCGCATGCGGGGAAAACGGGTGAAGAGTGCATCGAGGGCGTCCTGCTGTCCCTCATCGTCGGGTGACCGGAAGTCAGCGCGGCCCGGGCATGTCTTTGCCCGACTCTGGGCGCCGTGTGGGGGGACGATGGAGACGAGGAGTGCTCCGGTTGTCGGCGAGGTGCGCGACAACCTCTCGGAGTCAAACGGTCACGGGCAGTGACTCGCCTGAAAGGGGGTGAACCGTGTGCCACGCGGCGGTCTGCGGGTCTACCTGGGCGCGGCCCCCGGCGTCGGCAAGACGTTCAACATGCTCGCCGAAGGCCAACGCCGCGCGTCCCGAGGCACCGACGTCGTCATCGGCTACATGGAGGACTACGGACGGCTGCCGACCCGGCGGATGGCCGACGGGCTGGAGACGATTCCCCGCAAAACCGTGACGTACCGCGGTATGAGCTTCGCCGAGATGGACCTCGACGCCGTCCTGGCCCGCGACCCCGGCCTCGCCCTCGTCGACGAACTCGCGCACACCGACGTCCCCGGCTGCCGCAACGAGAAGCGCTGGCAGGACGTCGAGGAACTTCTCGACGCGGGCATCGACGTCATGACCACCGTCAACATCCAGCACCTCGAATCCCTCAACGATGTCATCGAGCGGATCACCGGCGTTCGGCAGCGCGAGACCATTCCCGACGACGTCGTACGGCGCGCGGACCAGATCGAACTGGTCGACATGTCCGCCGAGGCGCTGCGGCGCCGCATGATCGACGGCAACGTCTATCCGCCCGACAAGATCGAACCGGCGCTCCACAGCTACTTCCGTAGCGGCAATCTGACCGCGCTGCGCGAACTCGCCATGCTGTGGGCCGCCGACCGCGTCGACGAGGCCTTGCTGCGGTACCGCGACAGCCACGGCATCCACCAGCCGTGGGCCGCCCGCGAGCGCGTCCTCGTGGCCCTGTCCGGCGGCCCCGAGGGCGACACATTGGTCCGGCGCGCCAAGCGCATCGCCGCGCGAGGCGCCGGCGGCGAGTTCCACGCGGTGCATGTCGAACCGCAGAGTGGTCTGGACGCGACACCGCCCGAACCCCTCGCGCACCAACGCGGCCTCGTGGAAGCCCTCGGCGGTACGTTCCACAGGGTCATCGGCGACGACCCGGCTCCCGCGGTCCTCGAACTGGCCCGCGACCTCAACGCGACCCAGATCGTCGTCGGCGCCACCCGCCGCGGCCGACTCAAGGCACTGTTCAGCCACGGCGTCGGCGAACAGATCATCCACGGCTCCGGCGACGACATCGACGTCTACGTCGTGACGCACGCCGAAGCCGCCTACCGCAAGGGCCGCTGACAAACTGGTCGTGCCGCGGCGAACCCGACCGGAAGCCAGGACCCCCGGGCCTCACCCCGCACAAGGGGCGGCGTGGTCGGTGTGCCGGACGGCCGCCTGGTCCGTGTCGCGCCGGAACCGCACGAGGACGTCCCGGACCATGTCGCCGACCGGGCCGGGGGAGCGGGCGAAGTTCGTCCCGCGCCGTGTGCGCCTGTGCCGCCGGAGCGTCGAGTATGAGCTTCGCGGCCGGGCGACGCGCGGAACCTGACGCGTCCGTGTGCCTCACAGCGCGACGCGAGGTCCGCTCTCGACACCGGTCAGCTCCGCGTCGCACGGCTCACCGTCGGCGAGGCGCCGCGGCGACATACGGCGGAGTCTTCTTCGATCGCGCCCTGGTTCTGCGATGTGGGCGGGACCAGGCAGGCGTCCGTGACGGTGCCGTCGGCGTCGAGGGTGTAGCGGTGACTACGCGTCTGGAGAGGGATGGCCCGGGTTCTGGGGTCTTGAGGGCCCGGAGTACCTCGCGTGGCTCGGCGAGCAGCCCGAGGTCACCTACCTGATGGGAGCGAACACCCACCGCCTGATGTCGAGCTTCGCCGCAGGCGAGGTCCCGAAGGGCCAGGACGAGTTCAGGCCCGAGGAAGAGGGGTCTGTTGAGCAGCTTGGGCAGGCGTCCAAGGTGGTGTTCTCCTCCTCGCTTGGGGAGCCGCTGACGTGGGCCAATTCCACGCTCGTCCGTGACGACGCCGTCGCGGCGGTACGCGCCATGAAGGCGCGTGGTTCGGGGCTCCTCAGCACGATCGGCAGCCTCAGCCTGTGCCGGTCGCTGCTGCGAGCCGGACTCGTCGACCGCTTCCGGGTCGTGATGTTCCCGGTGATCACCGGGGCCACGGGCGCAGAACGCATCTACGACGGCTATCCGGACGTGGCCCTGGAGATGATCGACCACCGCACCTTCGACGGTCGCATCCAGCTCGTCGAGTACAAGCCCCGCGTGCTCGAGCACCCGCCGCTCGGCGTCCCTGCCTGACGTCGCCCCGTCCGCCGGTCCGGACGGCCGCCAGGCGCGGAACACGACCTGGTGGGGGCGAACGGCCAACGTCAGGACGCCCGGTGCTCGTCGCCGAGCGGCGGGAGTTGACGCCGCAGCACTGAATCGCGGGCCCTTGCTCCGTGATCCACGAAGAACAACTCGAACAGACGGCTGACGACGCCTGAGGCGGCTTACCGTGAGGCTTCGCTTGCCTTGGCTTCTTCTTGCCTCACCATTGCTTCTTCCTCGTCGCTGGCCATGGTTGCGGAAGGCGCCATCCCGTTTTCCCCGTGTCGGACCTGCCGCCGCGACCGCGACGATCGCGGCGGCCGGGCCGGACGCTGTGGCCGGCGCTGACAGCGGAAGCCGACGGCGGGCAGCCGAGAGTCGGTCTCGGCCCGTCACGGCGACGACCGAGACAGGCGCCCCTGCTTCACCGGCGGTTGGTGCGGCCGGACAGGTCGTCCCGGACCGCCGTCCCGGACTGCCGTCCCGCTGTGGGCGCTCCCCGGAGCGAAGTGACTGTCGACGCCTGGGATATCGGCCCTTGGTCGCGTAGATCGGTCCACGCGGGAGCGGCCGGCGCCGTCGGCGTGGGGTCGGAGAACTCGGTCGCTTCCTGCGGCGGCGACGTGGATGAGGGCGACAGCCCGCCGCCTTCCGGATGCCGGTGTGCGGTGAGCCGGGCCATCCGCTCGCCCACTTCGAGAGCGGACCCGAGGTGTCCCGAACATCATGGGACGGCAGCTTGACCGCGACCCGCCGCGCGATCACCTGGTCGACGCCCTCCCACACCTCGCCCATGCCGCCACGACCGACGAACCGCACCAACTCGTACCGGCCGGCCGGAACCCGCGCCACCACCGCACCCCCGGAACACGACCGCGGCACCCGCCGTGCGCGTCTAGAGGGTCTTGTGACGAGCGAGCCTCAGGTCATGAGCGGTCTTGTAAGGGCTGATGGTCGGAACCGGGTGGAGCACACGGGTGTTCACGGTGGTCGGGGACTGGTGCTGGTGCGTCACGGTCGGTTTTTCGGCCGGACCGGAGCTGAAACCCGCCGCGGCCGACTGCACGGCCTGATGGACGCGGCGTGTGTTGGCCCCCGTGGCGGGTGGGTGGGCCTGGGCATGTCCGTCCGTTCGTGGGGTTGCGGTGCTTGGTGCCGGTGCGTGGTTCGCCGAGGGACTGCCGGCATTGTGCTGGGACTCCGACGCACGGCCGGTTTGCGCCGTGGGGTGGCCTGTCCGGCTCGCGCTCCGCTCGTGAGGCACGGGCGGCGGCGCGGCCCCGGACTCGGCGGGCCGGGTTGCCTGCGGGCCGTGGGTGCGGCTGCGGCTCCTGGCCACCCGCGGCGTCGACGGCCCGTCCGGCAACCGGGCGGCGATCTCCCGCAGCGCCGCGTGCGCCTCTGCGGCGGTGGGCCGGTCGCCGCGCGAGGAGGCCGTCATGTCGGCGACCAGGCGCCCGAGCGCGTCCGGCACGTTGTCGACGACTCGGCCCAGGGGCGGGAGGCCGTCGCCGGTCCGGTCGATGACGTGCGCGAGGGTGGTCCTCGTGTGTACCCCTGTCGAGGCCTCGTACAGGAGTACTCCGGCGCCGTAGACATCCGTCGAGGGGTGGGGAAGAGGGAGTTCGACGTCGCGGCGGTTCAGCCGGGCACGGTACGCGCGTTCGATTTCGGGGGCGACGTAGCCGTCGGCGCCGAAGACGAACTCCGCGTCGCGGTCGCCCGTGCGCGCGGCGGCGCCGAGGTCGATGAGTTTCACCCGCCCGTCGCCGGTGAACATCACGTTCTCGGACTTGACGTCTCGGTGGACCCAGCCCGCCGCGTGCATGGTGCGCAGGGCATCGGTGAGCTGGAGCCCGATGGTCGCGACCTGGTCGATGCCGACCGCGCCGCGGGCGTCCCGGTGGCTCTGGAACGTCTGTCCGTCGACCAACTCGGCGACCAGGTACGGGCTGTACGGCTCGCCGGGGGTGACGTCCATGTCCAGGACGCGCATGATGTGGGGGTGCCGGAAGGCCGAGGCGATGCGGTATTCGTCCGCCAGCCGCTTGGGCAGGTGGGCGTCGTAGTTGTCGGCGTAGAGCGGGGTCTTGACGGCGACCTTGTCCCCGGTCGCCGTGTCGGTCGCCGCCCACACCCGGGCGCCACCGCTGTGGCCGATCGGGTCGCCGAGAAGGTAGCGGTCCGGCAGCGTCGGTGTCAGCAGCCGCCTGGACGACTGGGCCATGACGTGGAGTCCTTTCCGGGCCGGGGCGTGACCGTTGACCGACCAACGGCGTCGTCGCTCCGAGGTGTTCGGTGTGTCGACGGTGCGGCCGGGTGGGGCCCGCGCCTGCGTCACTGCGGCGATGCGGTCAGCGTATTGGGTACGCCGCGTCCGGCCGCGCGGGTTGTGATGTCACGGACGCCGCGGCGAGGCTCGGGGCTGATGCCGAACCGCGACAACGCTGCGGCCAATCGGTCCTGATGGCGCCGGGCGGTGCCGATGGCCACGCAAGGCCCCTCGTTCGTTTCGCTGGGCGGTCCCATGATCGATGCTGACGAACTGTCACGGATAGCCGAAGCTCACACCGCGGCGGCGTCGCGACGCCCGCCTCAGCCGAACGACCGGCGGCCCGCCGCGCGGCGGAGCCTCGGTCGTCGGGCCGCAAGTCTCAATCTCCAGCTCGGACTTGGCGAACGTCCCGGCGGCGCTCCCCCGAGCCGCCGCCACGTGACGCCTCGCTTGTGCGGAGTCAGGGGCAGTCGATTCGCTTTTCGTACGATCCACCCGTGGCGTCTCCGCGGGCACAGGACGGCAGAGACCGAACCTGCCGCGCTTGCTCGACGCCGCGTGCATGATCATGACCCGGCGCGGCGCTCGGTGCCCAGGCCGAGATCCGTCAACCACACGGATGAGTGAACCAAATATTTGGATGGGCGTTGCGGTCCTCGGTTCTCGCGCCGCGTCCGAAGTCGCGGCGGCTCAAGGGGCGTTGTCAGGAGAACGGGTTGGTGCCGTCGCCTGGTCGGTGGATGATCGGTCGGGATCGGCTGTGGTCGACGAGGGCGACGTGCGGCGCGACGTCGTCGAGGAGGCCGGCGAGCCGGGGCAGGTCGGGTCGGGTGCCGTGGAGCGCCGCGCACATCTGCGAGGCGTCGCCGGCGACCAGGCGTGCCGCGCCTCGTACCCAGCGGGGGCCGGTGGGCGGGAGCGCACCGGGGGTGGGGATGACGCCGATCCACCGGTTGCGCTGCGCTTTCCAGACGATGACGGCCTGGACCTGGCTCCAGGGGAGGCGGATGCGCTGTTCGCCGCGGATGGTGCTCGTGCGGATCACGGGTCCGGCGGCGTCGGCTCTGAAGAACCAGTTGCCGCGCACGGCGTTGCCGCCGATGACGAGCAGCACACTTCCGAAGAACACCCACGTCGCGATCGAGAATCCGCTCCCGGGCTCGGTGAACCCGACGGCGATCATGACGGCGCAGAACGCGCAGAGCGGGATGCTCTCGCGATTCCAGCCCTTCCGAAGCTCGAAGGACGACTCATCGTGGTGTGCGGATGTCATGGCGGAATTCTGGCCGGTCTCGCCCCGAAGGCTGCCGCCGCGTCGCAACTCCACCACACGGTTGGTGGCAGGACCCGGTGGGATGACCTACTTCGCCGACTTGGCCCCGTTCGCATTTGGATCCAGGAGGGCCCGGGCGGCGGTGTCGAGGACACCCGTGGATTGCACCCCCGGACCTGCGCGGAAATCGGTTCGTGTGCCGTGCAACCCCGGTGTGCCGAGTCGGGGTTTGTCAGGGCAGGGAGGTGTGAGGGAAACGTGAAGATCCGGATGTCGTCGGCGAGTTCGTCCCGGTGCGAACGACCGGGCGGTCCGTTCGGTGACGCCACGCACGGACCTCACCCTCGCCGGTGACGCATCCGGGGGCCGGAGCGGCTTTTCGCCGACCGCCGGGCCCAACACGAGGAAGGAACAGCAGAATGCATGGCTCTGAGCATCGCGCGCACGGGGACGACGTGCCCTTCCCGGAAGCGAACGACGCGGGCGGCGACGCCCGTCGCCCACACAACCGCCGCGCCGGGTGGGCGGCTTGCACGGTGTCCTCGGTTGCCGCGGTCGCGGTCGTGTCCGCGGTCGCCTTGACCGGCTGCAGCGCGAAGGCCGAGTCGGCGATGCCGCCCGCGGAGCCTTTGGCCGCGGCGGCACCTCCGGAGACCGTCGTCACGACGTCGCGCGGTCCGGCCGAGGGCGGCGCCGCGAACCCGGGCGGTCCCGGAACTCCCGCTGTCGGCCCGGCCGGTGCCGTGAGTGCCCCGAGGCCGCAGAGTGCCGGCAGGCCTGAGGCCGCGGCAGCCGAGGGCGGGGCCACCGACGCCGACACGCACGGCACGCGGACGATCGCGCCCTGCGCCACGGAAGCGTTGGCGGTCTCCTCGCAGAAGGAGCCCGCGGACGCCGCGGAGACCCGGCACATCCTGATCACCGTCCAGAACGCCGGCGGCACGACGTGCGACATCTTCCGCCACCCCTACGTCCTGCTCGGCAACGCCCAGGCGCCGGCCCCGGTGATCGAGGAGAGCGACCCGGATCCGGGCGTGCCCGTCACCCTCGCACCGGGGGACGAAGCGTACGCGGCCATGGTCCTCAACGGACCGATGGACGAGTACGAGGTGACCGGCATCAGCCTCACCCTGCAGGGCAGCGCTCCCGGCAGCACGGCGGGCGGGCCGATCGACGTGCCGATGCCGGGCGCGGCACCGCTGTACGCCAACGACTTCCAACGCGTCACGTACTGGACCACCGCTCCCGGCTTCGCCCTGGACTTCGTCATGTCGAAGTGACGGTCTTCGGCGCGGCCTTCCGGCCGGACACCCCCGACGCCCGGCCGGAAGGCGGTGATCCGATCCGCAGCCGAGCCGCCCGGGCTCGGCCCGGGCGTCGGCGAGTCGTTGGGGACAGGGCAAGCACTTCGGGAGCATGTCCACGGCGCCGAGCCGGCGGCGGATGCCCTCGGATGAGAGCCTGTGCTCGACGGGGGGCAAAATATGTGGTCGCGGAGTGAGAATTTGCTGCGGTCCGCGGCGAGAATTTCTTTCCTGACAAACCGAACGAGTTCCCTGTTGCAGGAATTCCGTCACAGCGTGCTATTGTCATTCCCAGTTGCAGTTGTGGTTCCCAGAATCTCCGAGCGCCTTCCGCCGTTTTCCCACCGCGGAAGCGCTTTTGAAGGTCCGGATAATTTCCGGTGGGGCGATCATCGCGGCGACGCGGAGTCCGTGAAGTGCGGGCTCTGGGCTCAGCCCCTCCAAGGAGATTTGACATGGCTGCCGGTACTGTGAAGTGGTTCAACGCGGAAAAGGGCTTCGGTTTCATCGAGCAGGACGGCGGAGGCCCCGACGTCTTCGCTCACTTCTCGAACATCGCCGGCCAGGGCTTCCGTGAGCTCCAGGAAGGCCAGAAGGTGACCTTCGACATCGCGCAGGGCCAGAAGGGCCCGACGGCGGAGAACATCGTCTCCGCCTGACGCGCACACGTACTTCGCAGCCAGGGCCCGCACCTGAGGGTGCGGGCCCTGGCTGCGCTCCCGTTCGGGCACGCCCGGGGCCTCGCGTTTTCGTCCCTTCCGCCGTTCCCGACTTCCCGAGGGGCCTGCCCCGGCCGCTCCCTCGGCACGATTCTCCGGATCCACAGGCAGGCCACCACACCCGCCGGGCTCCGACGAAATCTCCCGGCTCGTTCCGGCAATTCTCCGCACCGGCACGGCCTGCCGCGGAAATTCCTTGGCGCGCGCCGCATCGAGGAAGGTTCCGCATGAACCGCACACGCAAATACGATCCCTTCGCCCGCACCCACACCGGCCGTTCGGGTTCCGGACAGCGCGGAAGCCGCTTCGGGTCCGCCCCGTCCGGCAGATCCGGCGGCCCGAGCCGTTCGGTGGGCAACGGACGTCGCCCGTCGGCACCGCAGGGCGAATTCGCGCTGCCCGAGACGGTCACTCCGGCACTGCCCGCCGTGGCGGCGTTCTCCGATCTCGCCATGCCGGCGCCGCTGCTGGCGGCCCTCGGCAGGCAGGGCGTGACCGAGCCGTTCCCGATCCAGGCGGCGACCCTGCCCAACGCCCTTGCGGGGCGCGACGTTCTCGGCCGAGGCCGCACCGGATCGGGCAAGACCCTCGCCTTCGGCCTTGCGCTCCTGGCCCGCACCGCGGGAAGGCGCGCCGAACCGCGACAGCCGCTGGCGCTCGTCCTGGTTCCCACGCGCGAGCTGGCCCAGCAGGTCACCGAGGCGCTCACCCCGTACGCCCGCGCCGTGCGGCTGCGCCTCGCCACGGTGGTCGGCGGTGTGTCGATCAGCAGGCAGGGCAACGCACTTCGCACCGGTCCGGAGGTCGTCGTCGCGACCCCGGGTCGGCTCAAGGACCTCATCGACCGGGGCTACTGCCGCCTGGACCACGTCGGCATCACGATCCTCGACGAGGCCGACCAGATGACCGACATGGGATTCATGCCGCAGGTCACCGCACTGCTCGACCAGGTGCGGCCGGACGGACAGCGGATGCTGTTCTCGGCCACGCTGGACCGCAACGTCGATCGGCTGGTGCACCGCTTCCTGAACGACCCCGTGGTGCACTCCGTCGACCCCTCGGCAGGCGCGGTCACCACGATGGAACACCATGTGCTCCACGTGAACGGCACGGAAAAGCACCAGGCGGCCACGGAAATCGCGGCGCGCGACGGCCGGGTGATCATGTTCCTGGACACCAAGCACGCCGTCGACCGCATGACCCGGCACCTGCTGATGAGCGGGGTACGCGCCGCGGCGCTGCACGGCGGCAAGTCCCAGCCGCAACGCACGCGTGCGCTCGCCCAGTTCAAGTCCGGTCACGTGACGGTGCTGGTGGCCACCAACGTCGCCGCGCGCGGGATCCACGTCGACAATCTCGACTTGGTCGTGAACGTCGACCCGCCCACCGACCACAAGGACTACCTCCACCGCGGAGGCCGCACGGCTCGGGCCGGCGAGTCCGGCAGCGTCGTCACCCTCGTCACGCCCGACCAGCGCCGCGGCATGAGCCGGCTGATGGCGGCCGCGGGTGTCACCGCGCAGACCACCCGGGTTCGTTCCGGCGACGCGGAACTGAGCCGCATCACGGGGGCGCAGGCACCCTCGGGCATCCCGGTCACCATCTCCCCGTCGGCCGCGGATGTTGCTCCCCGGGAACGACCCCGGGGCGGCTCTTCCGCGAACCGGAGTCGGCGGAGCCGACCCCCGCAGGGCCGGAGCACCGGCCGAGCCCCGCGCCGCACGTCTTCTCGGCCGTCGGCCTCGGACGCCGCGGCCTGACCCGTGGCGGCCGAAGCAAGCACCCGCCCTGTCATGCGTCACCGCCTCAAGGGTGACGGGCACCCCAGGCGTGCTCGTCGTCCTCCGCCCTCGCCCCCGTTCCTCGCTCTCTTCCGCCTTTGTGAGGCACCCATGCGCTGTGTCATCGCCGGTTTCGCGTTCGATCTCTCCAAGGACGGAGTGCTGGAATCCATGAAGGGCGTCAAGCCCGAGCCCGTCACGGGCGGCTTCGTGGTCGTCGGCCGCCGTCGGTACCCGGTCAAGCAGGTCGGGGCTATCCTCACCCGGCAGGATCGCCGTGACTTCACCGCGGACGAGGTGACCCGGGCCATGGCCCGCCTCGGCTTCACGTGCGGCGCCTCCGACGGCGGGCCGACTCCCGGACTGACACCGCTCGAGACCGCCTCGGCGATGCTCGGCACCGCTGCCCCCGCGTAGCACAGCCCTGCGAACGGGCACCAAGGCGTGGCGAACGCCGCCGTACCGCGGCGGCTCCGTGCCCCGCCCACGACATCATGCCCGCGGTGCCGACTCCCCCCCCCCGACGGGACGCCGAAACCGCCGCCGAACTCGCGGACGCCCAACGTTTGATCCGGGAAGCGGCGGCGGGCCCGCGGGGCGCAGGAGGGCGGCAACCTGCCGAGCGGTGCCGTCGAGGCGGTCGGCGAGGTGCCGCGGGTGATGTCTGCCATGACCATCGGTCGTCCAACCCGGTCGCGTATCGCCTGTACATCGCGTATCGCCTGTACGGCGAGCCGCGGGTCAGCCGCCGCGAATCGCCCGCGGAACGGGGCCGCCGCGGTCCTCCGCGCTGTCTCGTTCCGGGGGATCGGGGTCGCCACCCCGCCAAGCTCCCGCCCAGGGACGGGCCGTCTAGGTGTCGTCGCCATCCCGGCCGGGCGGGCGGTCCTTGCGAAGTTCTTCGTTGATGCGGAGGGCTTCTTCCAGCTGGTCTTCGAGGATGACGATGCGGCAGGCCGCCTCGATGGGGGTGCCGCGGTCGACGAGTTCGCGGGCGCGGGCGGCGATGCGCAACTGGTAGCGCGAGTAGCGGCGGTGTCCGCCCTCGGAGCGGAGCGGGGTGATCAGGCGGGCCTCGCCGATGGCGCGGAGGAAGCCCTGGGTGGTGCCGAGCATCTCGGCGGCGCGGCCCATCGTGTAGGCGGGGTAGTCGTCGTCGTCGAGACGGCCGAACGAGTCCTCAGCTGTCATCGCACCTCTTTCGTCGTGTCTTGTCCCGCGCGGAATGTCGTGTCGGGAACGCGTGGAGGGGCCCTGGCGCCATACGGCACCAGGGCCCCAAAGGAACTTCTACACCATCTGCCGACCTGGTTCTGCGTCGGCGTGCTGTCCGCGGACCCGACCGTGTTGCCGTCGGGGTAGCGGGGATCGCTGTTGCTTGACCGGAGACCACCTCACTATCGATGTCCTGCGGTACCCGGGCTCGTCGTACGCCCGGGCGATCCTGATGGCGCTCGGCTCCCTCCGTTCGTTCCTCGGCGGTCGACTTCTTGGGGGGTGGGTACTGCTGTGTGCTTCTGGTGTTGCGTTGCGAACCGCTGGTGTTGCGGGCGGGTGACCTGACGCGAGCGTCACCCTCCGGCAGCCGACCCCGAATCGCCCGCCCTGCGACTCCCTGGGCGTGGAACCCGACTGCCGAACCTCCCGGTGCGCGCGCCCGCAGCCGACGCCTTCACCGAGGTACTACCGACTGACTTCACTGCGGTTGTTGCGAACTGCATCCGCTGGTACTGCCTCTACCGTGTTGCTCACGGCGGCCCCTGATGCTGCGAGCCGCCCGGCGCGGTCGTCGGCCTCGTTGCCCTACCACCACAAACCGGCTTCGAGACTCCGATCTCCGCACCGCTCTCCATGTCACTGCTTGCCGGCAGTTCGTCCTCTGCCAGGCCTTGTCGTCCTCTGGCTACGAGAGAAACCATAACCGCGCCATCGCCCAATGTCTACTCTGACAAAGATAGATTTCCGTGTGTCCGCCCATGAGGTAATAGCAGTCACTCGCGGCATGCGAGTCGGTGGTCTGCCGCCCGCTTCGACCGGCTCGGCGGCCGTGGGCCGTCGCTCCCGAACGGGCGCATATGTGAGCGCAGCATCTTCGCATCCATGGCGGCAGCGGCGTCGGCCCCCAGGCCCTGCGGCCCGTATCGGTCACCGGCGTGCGATGTGGGAGACGACGAAGCCGACGGCGTCGACGGCGAGGTCGATTCCGGTGGCCTTGAGTTCCTTGGCGACGTCGCACGGCGGCGGCGCGCGGGTGTCCTCGCCGTCCGAGATCAGGACGATGCGCCGCGGGCCGTCGGTGCCGAGGTCCTGGGCGGCGGCGCGCAACGCGACACCGATCGGGGTGAAGCCGACCGCCTGCATTCCGGCGATCTTCTGCTTCGCGGCGGCGCGCGACACGGCGTTCATCGGCCCGATGGGGGTCAAGAGCTGTGTGTCGGAGCGGCCCCGCGTGCGGTCCTCACCGGGATAGGCGGCGCCGTAGGCGCGCAGTCCGAGCCGGGCCTCGTCGGGTGCTGTGTCGACGATGCGGCCGACGGCCTGCTTCGCGGCGGCCAGGCGGGTCTGGCCGCCCGCGTCGTCGGCCTGCATCGAACCGGACAGGTCGAGGACGAGTTCGATCTCCGATGGCATGTCGACGGGCACGGTAGGCGCGTTGGCCGCTGTCGGGGCCGCGGAGGCGGACGCCGTACCCGGTATGAGCCCGCCGAGCACGAGTGCCGGGATGGCGAGCACAGACACGCGGGAGCGTCGTGAGCGGAGGTTCATGAAGCGTTCCTTCGGTCACCCGCGGCGTCCACGACACCGCCACGTCGGGGGCGCGCTCGCCCGCCTCATCGGCCCCGCACGGGCCGCGGCCCTGGACGCCATCGGCGGCGGAATCAACACCTCACAGCTCGCCGCCGCCCTCGGTGCCCGTCGGGCTGCGCGCCGATCGTCAGGATTCAGGGCAATCGGGCAGTCGTAGCGCGGCCGGAAGCCGCTGTGCGACCCCGCGGGCCGCGGCCCGTCAGCGGCGCGCGGCCTGGTGTACTTCCAGGAGCGGCAGGCCTTCCGCGTACCGGCGGAGGTATCCGGCGGTCGGGGTGTCCGCCGCCGCGACGGTTTCCGGGGTGCCCTGCGCGACCACCGCCCCTCCGCCCGGCCCTCCGCCCGGCCCCAGGTCGATGACCCAGTCGGCGGAGGCGGCCACGGGGATGTCGTGTTCGGCCACGACGACGGTGTTCCCCGAGTCGACCAGCACATCGAGTGCGTCCACCACCCGCTGGACGTCCGAAGGGTGCAGCCCCGACACCGGCTCGTCGAGCACCACGAGGCCGGCCTTGCGGCCCGCGGCGCCCCGCCGGATCGCGGACGCGAGCTTCAGCCGCTGTGCCTCACCGCCGGACAACTCGGTGGCGCTCTGGCCGAGTTGGAGGTAGCCGAGGCCGACCTGCTCCAGAGATCTCAGTGTCTCCGCGAGCTGCCGAGGCTCGGGGAGACGTTCCACGGCCTCCGCGACGGTCAGGTCCAGCACCTGGTCGACGGCCAGGCCACGGTAGGTGATCTCCAGGGCCTCCGGCGTGTAACGCCGGCCCTCGCACGCGTCGCACACCACCCACACATCCGGCAGGAAGTGCATGTCCACCAGCTTGCGCCCGTATCCGGTGCAGGTCTCGCAGCGCCCGCCGTCGGCCGTGTTGAAGCTGAACCACGAGGCGTCGAGCCCACGGGCCCGGGCCGATTCCGTCTCGGCGAACAGCTTGCGGACCAGGTCGAACGCCTTGCTGTACGTGGCCGGGTTCGAGCGCGGCGTGCGTCCCAGCGGGTCCTGGTCGACCACCGCGACCCAGCCGAACGCGTCGAGACCGCCGACCTCCCGCACCGAGTCGTCCACCGTTCCGGCCAACGCGGCCTGGACGCTCGCACCGAGCGCGCCGAGCAGGCTGCTCTTCCCGCTGCCGCTCACCCCGGTCAGGCAGGTGAGTCGGCCGGCGGGGAATCGCACGAGGTCGGCGACCACGTTGTGGGCGCGCAGGCCGTACAGCTCCACCCAGCCGTTGTCGTCGTCGACCGGGCGGCGGGTCCGGCGCAGCCGGGGCTCCGCGCCGGCCAGATGGCGCCCGGTCAGCGAGTCCGGGTGGGCGGCCACGGCGGCGGGCGGACCCGACACCAGGACCTCGCCGCCGAGGCGGCCGGCACCGGGCCCCATGTCGACCACCCAGTCCGCCCGGGCGATCAGTTCGGGGTCGTGCTCGACGAGGAGCACGGTGTTCCCGGCCTCGCGCAACTCCAGGGCGATGTCGAGCAGGTGGGACTTGTCCGCCGGATGCAGCCCGGTCCCGGGCTCGTCGAGGACGAAGGTGATGCCGCTCAGCTCGGTGCACAGCTGCGCGGCGAGCCGCGTTCGCTGCAACTCGCCGCCGGACAGCGTCGCCGCACTCCGGGACAGCTGAAGGTGGGACAGGCCGAGCCGGTCGAGGATGCCGAGTCGGCGGCCCAGGTCCCACAGCAGTGGCTCGCCCACGGCGCGTTGCCGGGCGTCCAGTTCACCCGCCACACACTCCGCCCAGCCGCACACCTCGCGGACGTCCACCTCCAGGAGCGCGGGGTACGCCAGGCCGCCGAGCCGGACCGACCGGGCCGCCCGGTCGTACCCGTCGCCCCCGCAGGTGACGCACGGCCGCTTGCGCATGTACGGCAGGTAGCGCTGCTTGGCGCCGGGCGTCCGGGCGTTCACGAACACCCGCTCCACCTCGGCGAGCGCGCCGCGCAGCGGCTGGCTTCCGGTGTAGGTCATCCGCGCCGTCTCGTTCTTGTTCGGTATGTCGACGGTCGCCTCCACGACCTCGTCACCCGTGCCGTACAGCACGCAGCGGCGGAACGCCTCGGGCAGCGACTGCCACGGCCGCCCGAGGTCCACGCCCCGCTTCTCGGCGAGCGCCGGGATGAACGAGTGCTCACCGGACCGCCACTTGGCGTACCAGGGCGACGCCCCGTCGAAGAGCGGGAGTTCGGGGCGGGTGATGATCAGGTCCTCCTGCGCCTGCCAGTGTCCGCCCACTCCGTGGCACTGAGCGCAGCTCCCCTCCGGGGTGTTGCGGTCGAAGTGCGCGGTCGTCAGGTGCCCGTTGCCGTCGGCCGTCGCCGGATCCGCGCCGAGCACCGGGAGGCGTGAGTAGAGCAGCCCCAGGTGTCCGTCGATGCCCGTGATCGTCGCGACGGTGGAGCGCGGGTTGCGGTTCAGGCGACGCTGGTCGACGGCAAGTGTCGCGCCGAGTCCGAGGATGCGGTCGACCTTGGGTCGGTTGCGTTGCGTGATGTACTGCCGTACGAACGGCGAAAGCCCTTCCAGATAACGCAGTTGGGCCTCGCTGTGCAGTGTGTCGATCGCGAGGGAGGTCTTTCCGCTGCCGCTCACGCCGGTGAAGGCGACGAGCCGCCCTCTGGGGATGCTCACGGTGACGTCGCGCAGGTTGTTGGTGCGCGCTCCCACGACGTCGATGCTCTCGCGACCGGCGTTGGTTCCCTCGCGCGCGGGGTCTGCCGCTGACGCGGTCAACGCTGGTCCGCCTTGTCGGTCGGGGAGCGGCGGTGCGACGTCGAGCGGCTCCTGAAGCTTGTCGAATTGCCGTGTGGTTTCGCGCATGGGAGTCCTGTCGTGCGTGGCCCCGTCGACATCCGTCGTCGACGATTACCGGTCACCCATGATCGGAGTGAAACCCGACACCTTCTGTCATGTTTCCGGCCGCGTTTCGCCCTGTGCCTCCGAAGGTGCCGCCACCGGGCATACGGTGATGCGCAGTCGGACCCGGGTGTGGCTGTTCGCCCGGTTCGCCGACCGGGCGGACAGCCGTCGAAAGACCATCCGGCGCACGTCCCGTGGCGCCTGCCGCTGCCCGTCGGTGTGGCTGCCCTCGGCGGGCGGGCTGGGACCCCGGCTCGGGGGAGGTCAGCCGCGCCGCGAGAAGTACGCTGAGGACGCCATGAAGGAGAGACCGCCCGCGCCGGCCAGCAACGAGAACGGGCCGCCGATGTCGCCGCGAGCCAGTTCGACGCAGAGGCCCGCCACGACGGCGAGCATGACCACGCTGCCCGAGGCCGAGGACGCCTTCAGGTAGATCAGTTGCCCGCGTTCGTCGTCCTCGCTGCCGCTGAGCTGCGCCGCGACGTCGCTGCGCCGGGCGAAGAGGGTGACCGCCAGTCCGTAGCCGATCACGATGACCGGGAGGATGACGGCGAGCACGACTTCGCCGCGCAGGGCGGTGGCCACCGACATTCCGGCGCCCGCGAGGCAGGCCAGCGCCAAGACGTACCAGCGGCGTCCGGCGCGCGACGGATTAAGCGTCGTCGACATGAAAGATCTCCTCCACCGTTGTCCCGAAGTGCCTGGCGATGCGGATCGCCAGTGGCAACGACGGGTCGTACCGTCCTTGTTCGATCGCGTTGACGGTCTGCCGGGAGACTCCCAGCGCGACGCCGAGCGCCTGCTGGGAGAGCTCTTGGGCGGTTCGCAGCCGCCTGACTTCGTTCCGCACACTTGGAAAGTACGCTTTACACTGCCCATGTGTCAAAGAAGCTTGACATCGACGAGTCCCGGCCTGTCTCCGCAACCGCGGCTCGGGGTGACGCCGACCGTGCCAGGTGTGCTTCTCCGGATCACTGATCGACGAGAGCGAGGTTGCCAACATGTCCGGCGAGAGTGATCTCCGGAAACCGCTGAGCGGCATGCGCCCGGAGCTGAACGTGGGCGTGTACGTGTTCACGGCGGTCGAGGGTGGTGTGCCCCTCCGGCGTCACGCCTGTGGTGACCGTGGCCGAGCGCGAGGGCGTGACTCTGGTGGTGCCGCTCGACGAGGCAGACGCGGCGGGCTTGGCGTACGACTACGTGGCCGGCTGGATCACCTTGCGCATCCACTCCACGCTTGAGGCAATCGGACTCACCGCCGCCATCTCGCGAGCACTCGCCGACGGCGCGGAGAAGTCGTTCGTCCGCGATGCGGCTTTCGACCTGGCCGCGCACTGGGAGGCGTCAGCGTGATGGGCCTCTCAGCGGCGGCCTCAGACCGCGAAGGGCTCTCGATGTTTCCCCTGCGCTGGATGAACCGTCACCTGGCCGGGGACGGACGCCGCTTCGCTGAGGCCGCCGGCTACCGTGCTGAGCGGGTTCCCACCCCAGGTCGGTCTCCGGCCCGCGCGGTTCCGGGGGTCGAAGACCCTGTGCGGACGACGCCAGTGCGGACGACGTGTTCGCATCCGCCGCGGGCGGCGGCGATGTGGTCGACGGTGCGTCCCGAGGGCTTCCCCCTCCATCTGGGCCCGAGGTCTCGACGTAGGTGTCCTCCCTGGTGCCGCTCACGTCCGCGCCGGCGGGCACCGACCCGCCGATGGGGGTGCCCAGGGCCGGTGCGGCGCCCCCGACGGCAGGGGCGCCCATGGTCGCGTGGCGACGCGGGTCGGAGGCCCCCACGAGCCGTCGTGACGCGTGGTCGACGTGGCGCGGTCGGCGTCGCACGCGCACCAGGGCGAACAGCGCGAAGTTGCCGGCCAGCGCCACGAGGATGAGGACGGCCGCGTGCACCGGATCGCTGTGGAGGGCGAGAAACAGCGCGTACGCCGCCGCGAACACGTCGAGGACACCCGCGACGGTCGCCAGTTCCATGGCGGTGACATCGGGGCGGCGCCTGCGGATCCTCCTGCTCATGGCTCCCCATCAGCGCAGTTCCGGGGCATCGGAACAACGATCGCCGACGCCTTCCGCGTGTTCGGGATGGCGACTTCGCTTTCGCGTCCATCGAACGGAATCGCTGAATCTTTGTTTTCCGACGTCGGTTTTCGGTGCCGCGGGAAAACGCGTTGGCCCGATCGGGGCCGCGGGGAAGCGAGGTGTCACCTGAGCGAGGTGTCACGTGGAGGAAGCCGCCGAATCCACCGCGAACGCGGCGGACGTGGTGTGCGTGGGTGACGATCCCGTCCGCCTGCACATCGTGCTCATCCGGGCCTCGCAGCCAACTCCATGGCTCGGCCGAACGCATCCACGCGATTCCGGCCGGGCGCGACAACGAGACCGGTCTCCGCTGCGCCCTTGACCCCGAAGGTGAGGGACTTCCGAGGGGCCCTCTCGCCCTTGATCCCGGTCCTCGCTCCCTACGATCGTGCTGCGCGGACGGTCCGCACCGTCGCGGCCCTGAACCGGAAAGCGCGGGTTCGAAACAAACAATGGTGTCCGGGTCCGGCCGCGGCCCGGCGAGACGTCCACCGCGGGCATCAGGCGACCGTCCGCCGCCCGGGGCAGCGGCAGCCGCGCCGGTGCTCCGGCGCGAGCGACAAGCCGACCCGCGTCCTCACGGGCCCGTCCGCGCACAACACGGCGTCCGCCGAGCTCGGACAGAGCGGTCCGGCATGCTGCGGGCATGCCCGACATCCACGAACCACCCGACCACGAGATGTACTCCTGGCTGGACCGCCCTGCCAGCCCGATCGGGGACGGGAGCCTGATCTTCGTCAAGTCGCTTCCCGCCGATGAGGTGCTCCGACGCCTCGGGGCGGACCCTGCGGCGGCGCAGTTGTTGAGCGGTGAGGAGCGCGCGAATCGGGGCGATGCGCCTGAACTGACGAGCGTGCACAGCCTCGGCGGGACGTGGACCCTGGCGTTCGAGCCCGGCGGTTTCGACGCGTTCACCGAAAAGCCTGTGCGACGCCTGTCGGTCGGCACGGAAGTGGTCATGTTCAACCGCGACATCCTGGCCCACTGCAGGTTCCGGCACATCGTCGACGGTGAGCCGTGGACGTACTTCGACGCGGTGGCGCCCGACGACCGTTACGGCCGTCACCCCGACCGGCTCGCCGAGGCCATGCGCCGCATCGGGCTTGACCCCGACTACGACTTCAACGACTACGACGACGAGGACGACAATCTCATCACCGGTGAGGAACCCCCGCACGACGGATACTGGAGCTCGATGACCATGGCTCTCGTCGAGACCGTCACCGGTCTACGCCTGGACCCCCATGCCCTCGCACCGCCCGCGCCAACCGTGAACCTGCCTCTGACCAAGGCGCACAGGTTAAGCGTTTGATGCATGTTTTCGATCCTCGATGTGTGAGGAAGCGGTCGGCGGTGTTGGCGTGATGGGTATTGGCGGCGAGCATCCGGTCGTGGCTGGTCTGTTCGGCCCTCGGTGTGCCGAAGAGCCGTCGGAAAACGGGTTGTCGTGGACGGGAGACACCAAGCGATCATGTACGCATGCGCGTTGGTGTGATCGGATTGAAGATGGGGCTGTACTTGGCGGGCTGGTGTCGGCGGGTGGGCATGGAGGTGGTGGCCGCCTGCGACCGTGACGCCGCGCGACGGGAGGCTGCGCGGGAGGAACTGCCCGACGCGGTGCTCACGGACAGGTGGGAGGACCTGCTGGACCACCGGCTGGACGGCGTCGTCCTGGCCAATGACTTCGACGCGCACGCTCCGCCGGCCATCGCTTTCCTGGAGCGGGGCGTGCACGTGCTGTCCGAGTGCGCGGCGTGCGTGGACGAGGACGAGGGGCGGCGCTTGATCGCCGCGGCCGAGCGCTCGGTGGCGACCTATTCCTTCGCCGAGAACTACGTCTTCCATCCGCATATCCGCCTGATCAGACAGGTGGTCGAGGCAGGAGAGCTGGGCGGGGTCAGTCTGATCGAGGCCGATTACCTGCACGGGATGTCACCTGAGGACGTCGAAGCGCTGATCGGCGACCCCGGTGGCTGGCGCGGCCGTATTTCCCCGACGGCGTACTGCACACACACCATCTCGCCGGTGCTGGCCGTCGCAGACGCCTGGCCGGTGGAGGTGTCCGCGTTCGCGGCGGACGAGGCCTCCCCGAACAACGCCGTTGTCATGACTGTCCGGCTGTCCACCGGCGCGCTGGCCGTGACCCGCCACGGCTTCCTCCAGGGCGAGCCCGACAGTCACTGGAGTTGGCTGTCCGTCCGCGGCCGACGCGGGTTCGCCGAGTCCGTGCGCGCGGCCGGCACGCGGTCGTGGTCCGTGCGTATCCGGGCGGAGGGTTGGACTCAAGCCGACGGCGTCATGCGCGAGGAGGAAACGGTCCCGCCTTTCCTCACTTTGGACGGGCGGCCGGTCGAGCGGCAGGCGGAGGGGACGGTGCGCATTCTCCAGGGATTCCGGGCCACCGTGGAACGCGGGGAGCCGCCACTGGTTCCGGTGAGGTCCGCTGTCGCCGCGTCGCTCGTCGGCGTGGCCGGCGCCAAGTCGCTCAAGAACGGTTCCCGGCCAGAGCGAGTGCCGGACTTCTCTCCGAGCGACACGGTGCCCCTCAGGGACGATAGCGGAGGTGCCGAAGGCTAGCCGGAACGGCGGGCGATTGAACCACCCGTCCTGGCGGTGGGCGCTGCTGGTCAAGCCGCATGTCGTCAGGGTGATCCCTGCCCAGGTCAGCAGCGATTCGGCGTGTGGGAACAGCCGTTCGTCGTCCCGCGCGTGACGGCGGGCGTGCATGATCCAGGCAAGGGACCGTTCGACGACCCAACGACGGGTCACGACGACGAATCCGACCGCGCCCTTGCGCCGGTTGACCGTCTTCAGGTCAGCCCGAGCCACTTCGTCGACCAGCGGACGAGCCGGCCGGCGTAGGCGATGTCCGCCCAGACGATGGTGATTTCCGGATGCGCAGCCGCAGCCTGAACGGCACTTCCTTGGTCACGTCCCGACCGGACAGGTCCACGGGGGGTGACCATGAAGAACAGCAGCAGCCCGTGGGTGTGTCGACAACCAGGTGTCTCTCGCGGCCGTTCACCTTCTTCGCGACGTCACAGCCGCACGACTCCCGGCCGACCGTCTCCGCTGCCCGGACGGACCGGATGCCGATGACGACAACTCCGAATCTCCGACTCAGGTGACCCGTCGGAGACCCAGGGCTTCGCGAGCCTGACGGCGACGTCGTCGTTGTTGTTCGCCCCGCGGCAACGGCAATTCCCTTTCCGCCCAAGGGCATTCCCCAACGACGTTGGCAGCCAGAATCGCGGTGCGCACGCGCATGCGTCTTCTCCCAACAGTGAGGAAGAAGTCACCGCATGCCCAACCGTCGAGTCAGCCGATAGGACGTGCGACGCGGTGCCCGCATCAGCCTTTCGACGGTACTCACGCGGTCGGAGCCCTCGCGCTCACCGTGCAGAGCGGACGGTTCTCATACCCTGTGGACCAGTACAGCTCGCACTTCCACGAGCGCTTGCGGAGGGCGTCCTGGAGTTTCTTCCCGGTGGTCGGCGTCGAACGGCACCTCGTGCGGCTCCGGTGGCAGGTCGACGCGAGCAAGCTCGCGGTGGTCGGCCGCGTCGACGAAGTGGAGCCTGCAATTGTCCTGCGCGATGACGGCCAGCACGTCGTTCATGGCTCTCCCTGGTGAGGGCGTGGTCGGGGGATGTGTTCCACGCTGGGCCCGGCGGTGGATGACCATCGGTGAAAGAGTGGTCATGATGCATTCCGCTCTGGATAATCCAGGGCATGCCCCAACTCGATCTCAACCTCCTCGTGGCCCTGCATGCCTTGCTGGAGGAAGGCTGACCGGTGCGGCGGAACGCTTGCACACCTCACCACCGGCGATGAGCCGCACCTTGGCCCGCCTGCGCCGTACCTTGCAGGACCCGATTCTTGTCCGCGTCGGCCGTGGACTTGTCCCCACCGCGCGTGCGCTCGAACTTCGGGCCGCGGTCGGCGCTTTTGTCGACCAGGGACGAACGCTGCTGGCCCCCACGGCGCCGCGGAGCCCGAGGACCTGTGTGCGGATCTGGCGATTCAGGCCGGCGACGTGGTGCTCACGTAAGGACGGTGTCCTTCACGACCGACTGTTCGTTGACCACGCCGACGACGGCGACCTTCTTGCCGGCCATCTCGGACTGGAACTGCGCTAGCCCGTGGCCGACTTCGTCGCCGCCGCGGGTGTAGGAGAACCAGGGGCCTGGGCCTGGGCCTGGGGGTAGTTCTTCGCGGTGAGCGAGCCGCCGACCAGCGCGGTCTCGCGGCACACGCGCGTTCGCTCCGGGACGTTCGGCGTGCGTAGTCGTGTGCGGCTTTTGGCGTCGGTGGGGGTCAGGCGATGACGACGGTGCCGCCGGCGTGGCTGAGTGCGGTGCGCAGTTCGGCGGGGCAGGGGGCGTCGGTGATGAGGATGTCGAAGCCGTCCAACTCGCAGACGCGGTGGGCGGCCGTGCGGCCGAATTTGGTGGAGTCGGCCAGCACGTAGCGGTGGGAGGAGTTGGCGAGCATGGCCCGCTTGGTGGCGACCTCGTCGAGGTGGAAGTCCGTCAGGCCGTACGGGGCAATGCCACCGGACCCCACGAACGCGGCATCCGCGCGCAGACCCCCGAAGAACTCCACGGCCTGGGCGTTGGAGCACGCCAAGTCGCCCGCCCGGAGACGGCCGCCGCTCACGAGCACCTCGACGCGGGGACGGGTGCTGGCTTCCGCGGCCACGAGAAGGGAAGGGGTCGCGATGACGCCGACGTGGTCGGCGGGCAGGGCGCGGGCGACTTCCAGCGCGGTGGTGCCGACGTCGATGACGACGGTCTGATTCGGCTCGATGAGGGCCGCCGCGGCCCGGCCGATGGCCTGCTTCTCCGCGGCGAGGGTGCCGCTGCGTTCGCTGAAGGAGGCCTCCTCCCCGACCGGTGCCTGGGGGCTGGTGGCGCCGCCGTGGACCCGCGACAGCTCGCCGCGCCGTTCGAGCAGCGCCAGATCCCTGCGGACGGTCTCCTGCGACACGCCCAGCAGGGTGGTGAGGTCGTCGGTGGAGACGAACTTGAGTCGGCCGATCTCGGCGACGATCCGGCGGCGGCGCTCGGCAGCGAGCATGCCCCACCTCCTTGTCCTGGTGACCGTTTCTGTGGATCTGTGACTGAATCCTAGCGGTCGGATGATGGCGGTCAGGGTGGTCTTGCGCTCCCACAGTGCTCCTGCACGGCGATGCGCGGAGTATTCGATGCTATTTCGTGGCCTTACGTACGATTGATCCGGTTGGGCTCTGGAGGTGACCTGCCGGCAAAGGCTTGACTGCATTCGGGCAAACATCCACACTTCCAGAAAGGATCGGTCAGTAATCCACAGAAGCAGTCAGTTCAGTGGTGACCCGGCCGACAGACCTCCGCAGGCGTGCCGGCATTGCCGACCGCGTTCGGTTCCCCCACATCCACTGGCCCCCGCCGCGACGGCGGGGCACCCTGAACAGGGAAGCGAGTCATGGCAGCTGCAGACACAGAGCCCCGGGGATCGGGATCGGTCGACCGAGACAATGGTGAGCACAAGCAGATGAAACGGGAGCTGGGCTGGTACGCCTCGTTCTCCGTGGCGTTCGGGTTCGTGTCGATCGCGACCGGGATCTTCACCACGTACGGCTCGGTGCTCGCCACCTCCGGCCCGCGCGGCATCTGGGCCTGGCCGATCGCGGTGATCGGCCAGCTGACCATCGCGCTCATCTTCGGCGCCCTCGCCGCCCGGATTCCCATCAGCGGCTACTCCTACCAGTGGGTGTCGCGGATCGTCGGCCCCGTGTGGGGCTGGATCATGGGCTGGATCTCGTTCGCGTTCCTGGGCGTGGTCGTGGTCGCCGTGGACTACACGATCGCCTCCACGATCCTCCCGGAACTGTTCCACTACGTCGGCACCACACAGAACGCCTGGGTGATCACCGCCGGCGTCGTCCTGCTCCAGGCGATCCTCGTCGCCGCCTCGACGCGCACGACCCACCGCGTCAACAACACCGCGGTCACCGCACAGCTCATCGGCATGATCACGCTGACCGTGCTGCTGTTCGTGGTGGGCGCCGCCACCGGCAAGCTGGACTTCGCCCACCTGTTCGAGAGCGGGCCCGTCCCGGAGAGCGGCTACTACGCCCTCGGCGGCGCCACCAGCGCCGGACCCTTCGCTCTCGCGTTCCTGCTGGGCGCGTTCACCATCGTCGGCTTCGAATCGGCCGCCAACCTGGCCGAGGAGACCAAGGACCCGGCCCGCGTCATCCCCAAGGCCATGGTGCAGGCGGTCCTCTCGCTCGGCGTCCTCGGCTTCCTGTTCCTGATCGCGGTCACCGCGGCGGCCGGCCAGGTCGGAGGCGTCGGCGCGTCGGCCACCCCGGTCGCCACGGTGATCACCGCCGTACTCGGCTCGGTGGTCGGGAAGATCCTGCTGGTCCTGGTCGTGATCTCGATCTTCTCGTGCGGGCTGGTGATCACCCTCAGCGGCACCCGCCTGGTGTACGCCATGTCCCGGGACGAGCGGTTCCCCGGCTGGCAGTGGCTCAGGCGCATCGACCGGCGCACCGCGACACCGCTGAACGCCTCGGTGTTCATGATGCTGATCGCGCAGATCATCCTCGCGGTCTTCTCCCGCTCCACGGACGCGCTGTTCGAGCTGTTCTCCGCCGCGACACTGCTGCCCGCCCTCATCTACGCCGGCACGGTGGCGATGTACGCGGCCAAGCGCCGCTCGCTGCCGCCGTCCCAGGGATTCTCGCTCGGCCGCTGGGAGATCCCGGTCCTCGTCGTCGCGGCCGTCTGGCTGGTCTACGAGCTGCTGATCTTCCGGGACTCCTCCTTCCGCGGACCGTGGACGTACGTCCTGGTACTGCTCGCGGCCGGTGCCGTCTACTTCGCGGGCCTCCTCGTCCGACGCGGTCGCGGCGGGCTGACCATGCCGGACATGGCCGACGTCGACCGGACGCTGGACGCCGCGGACGCGGCCGGTCACCCGAAGCCCGCCGACACCGCCACCGTAGGGAACGTGTCATGACCGCGATCCTCGCCATCGACCAGGGCACCTCGGGGACCAAGGCCATCGTCGTCGACGCCGACGACGGATCCATCGTCGCCATCGCCGAGGAGGCCATCCGCCCCACCTACCTGCCCGGCGGAGGCGTCGAGCAGAACCCGCACGAGCTGCTGGATTCCGTCCTCAACGCCGGACGCCGCGCCGTGAACGCGTCCCACCGCCCGATCACGGGCGTCGCCCTGGCCAACCAGGGCGAGACGGTGCTGGCCTGGGACCCCGCGACCGGGGCACCGCTGTCCCAGGCCATCGTGTGGCAGGACCGCCGCGCGGACAGCGTGTGCGCCGAGATGACCGAGCACGCCGACCACATCGCCCGGCGCACCGGGCTCGTCCTCGACCCCTACTTCTCCGCGCCCAAGATGGCCTGGCTGCGCCGCAACGTCACCCGCGAGGGGGTGGTGACGACCACCGACACCTGGCTCGTGCACCACCTGACCGGCGAGTTCGTCACCGACGCGGCCACCGCCAGCCGCTCGCTGATCCTCGACCTGGACACCGTCACCTGGGACGAAGAACTCCTCGGCCTCTTCGGCCTCACGGGGGAGCGGCTGCCGCGCATCGTCGCCTGCGACGACATCGTCGGCACCACGCGGGCCTTCGGCGGCGACGTGCCCGTGGCCGGACTGATCGTCGACCAGCAGGCCGCCCTGATCGCCGAGGGCTGCCTGCAGGAAGGCAGCGCGAAATGCACGTACGGCACCGGCGCCTTCCTCCTGGCGAACACCGGGCTGAACCCCGTGCGCTCGCACGCGGGCCTGACGACGTCGGTGGCGTGGCGAGCGGCCGGTCACACCCCCTACTGCGTGGACGGACAGGTCTACACCGTCGCGTCCGCGGTGCGCTGGCTCCAGGACCTCGGCCTCGTCCCGTCGGCGACGGACCTGGACACCCTCGCCGCGAGCGACGCCGAAGGCGTGCTGTGCGTCCCCGCGTTCGCCGGCCTCGCGGCTCCCTGGTGGGCCCCGGACGCCACCGCGTCCTTCACCGGCCTGACCCTGGCGACCCGCCGCGAACACCTCGTCCTGGCCGTGCTGCAAGGGATCGCCGCCCAGGTCGCCGAGTTGGGCGCACTCGTCGCCGCCGACCTCGGCCGGCCACTGAGCCGACTGCGCGCGGACGGAGGACTGACCAACTCCGCCGCCCTCATGCAGGCCCAGGCCGACATCGCGCAGATCCCCGTCGACATCTACCCCCACGCCCACGCCACCCCGCTGGGCGCGGCGGCCCTGGCCCGCTGCGCCCTCGACCCCGCGCTCGGTCTCAAGGAGGCCGTCGGCGACTGGCGACCGACGACCGTCTACGAGCCCCGCTGGTCCCGGGACCGGGCCGAGGAGTTCCGCGGCAGGTGGGCGCGGGCCGCCCGGCCCGGCGCCCCCGAAGGAGAGCAGTCATGACCGCCACCCCCCACCGTCCGCACGACGGCGTCTTCGACGTCGCGGTGATCGGCGGTGGCATCGTCGGCGCGGCGATCGCACGCGAACTGTCCGGCTGCGACGTCTCCGTCGCGCTGCTGGAAGCGCGCGACGACGTGGGCGACGGGACCAGCAAGGCCAACACCGCGATCCTGCACACCGGCTTCGACGCCAAACCCGGCACGTTGGAATCCCGGCTCGTCGCCCGCGGCTACCACCTGCTGAGCGCGTACGCCGAAGCCACCGGCATCCCGGTCGAACACACCGGCGCCGTCCTGGTCGCCTGGAACGACGAAGAGCACCAGGCCCTGCCCGGTCTGAAGGAGAAGGCCGAGGCCAACGGCTACGACCACTGCCGGATCGTCGATGCCGACGAGGTCTACCGCATGCTCCCCGACCTCGGGGAGGGCGTGGTCGGCGGGCTGACCGTGCCGGACGAGTCCATCATCTGCACTTGGACCACCAATCTCGCCCTGGCCACCGACGCGCAGCGGCGCGGCACCACGATCCTGCTCCGGCACGCCGTGACCGGCGTCGATCAGGGGCCCGACACGACCACCCTGCACACACCGGCGGGCGACGTACGTGCCCGCTGGGTCGTCAACGCCGCCGGTCTCGGCGCCGACCACATCGACCGGCTCTTCGGCCACGACCGCTTCACCGTCACGCCCCGCCGCGGCGAGTTGTTCGTCTTCGACAAACTCGCCCGCCCCATGGCCGACAAGATCGTCCTGCCCGTGCCCACCTCCCGCGGCAAGGGGGTCCTGATCTCCCCGACGATCTACGGCAACGTCATGCTCGGCCCGACCGCCGAAGACCTCACGGACCGCACCGACACCGCGACGTCCGAAGACGGCTACGACTTCCTGCTCACCAAGGGCGAACGCCTCATGCCGCGCCTGCTCGCCGAAGAGGTCACGGCCGCCTACGCGGGACTACGTGCCGCGATCGACCACCCCGACTACCTCATCGAAGCCACCTCCGACCAGCGCTACCTCCTCGTCGGCGGCATCCGCTCCACCGGGCTGACCGCCGGAATCGCCATCGCCGAACACGCCCGCACCCTGCTGGAGAAGGCCGGTCTGACCCTGCTCACGCGCAGCGACCTGCCTGCGCCGCCGCGGATGCCCAACATCGGTGAAGCGGCTCCACGTCCGTACCAGGACGCCGAGTTGATCGCCCGCGACCCCGCCTACGGCACCATCGTCTGCTTCTGCGAACGGGTCACCGCGGGCGAGATCCGCGACGCCTGCCATGCCCCCGTACCCGCCCGCAACCTCGAAGGCCTGCGCCGCCGCACCCGCGCCATGAACGGACGGTGCCAGGGGTTCTTCTGCGGTGCGGAGGTCAGGGAACTGCTCGACGGCAACGGAACGGCAGTGGGCGCGAAGCCCGTCCGCTCGTGCGAGGCGACGGAGGCGGCGAAGTGACGCACCACGAGATGACGCACCACGAGATCCTGAATCCGACGGTCCTCATCATCGGCGCCGGTCCTTCCGGCCTTCGGGCCGCCGCCGAGATCGCCCCGCGGATCACCGGCGAGGTCCTCGTCCTCGAACGGGAGAGCGCCGCGGGTGGCATCCCGCGCCACAGCGACCACCTCGGCTACGGCATCCGGGACCTGGGCAAGTTCATCAGCGGCCCCAAGTACGCCGCGATCCTCCGCGAGAGGGCCGAGGCGGCCGGAGCGCGCATCGTCACCAACGCCATGGTCACCGACTGGGCGGGCCCGCGCTCGGTCAACGTCACCATGCCGGCGGGGCGCGTGCGCGTCGACGCGCAGGTCGTGGTCCTGGCCACCGGCGCCAGGGAACGGCCGCGTCCGGCACGGCGCATCCCCGGGGACCGCGGCCAAGGCGTCTACACCACCGGCCAGCTCCAGAACATCGTCCACCTCAAGCACGGCACGGTCGGGAGGAAGGCCGTGGTCGTCGGCGCCGAACTCGTCAGCTGGTCGGCCGTGTTGACCCTGCGCCACGCCGGCTGCGCGACCGTGCTCATGACGACCGAGTACCCCAAGCCGGACGCCTACGCGTTCTTCAGCGCCCCCGGCAAGGTCGCCTTCGGCACCAAGGTCGCCACGCGCACCAGAGTGGCGGGCATCTTCGGCAAACCCACCGTCGAAGGGGTCGAGATCGAGAACCTCGACACCGGCCGGAGGACTCGGGTCGCCTGCGACACGGTCATCCTCACCGGCGACTGGATTCCCGACAACGAGCTCGCCCGCGCCGCCGGCATCGACATCGTCCCCGGCAGCAAGTCGCCCGTCGTCGACGCGGCACTGCGCACCGACAAGGAGGGCGTGTTCGCCATCGGCAATCTGCTGCACCCGGTGGACACGGCGGACGTCGCCGCCCTCGACGGGGCCGCGGTCGCCGACCACGTCGTGGCACACCTCGCCGGACAGCGACCCGAGGGCACCAGCCTGCCGCTGACCGCCGAGGCCCCGTTCCGGTGGGTCGCCCCGTCCCTGCTGCACCGCAACGACCCCGCACCGCCGCGGCGACGGCTCCTCCTGTGGAGCGACCGGTACGTGCCCTTCCCCAAAGTCGTCCTGCGCCAACAGGGCAGGATTGTGGCCGACCAACGCCTTTGGTGGCCGGCCGCACCCGGACGGGTCTTCCGCGTCCCGTCCGGAATGCTGCGCAGCGTGGACTGGAACGCGGGCCCGGTGACCATCGGCCTCGCCGACTGAACACCGCACCCATGCACGGGAGACCCATGTCCCAGCGCCGGAACACCCCGCCCGGGCTTCCCGCGAGCCCGTTCCCGCCCACACGCGCGCCGTCCGCAGTCGAAGCCGGTACGGGCCCGCGGTGAACACGACCGGCGCCACCCTCGCGATCTTCGACCTCGACGGGGTGCTGACCAGGGCGGACACCATGGCCACCCTGGTCGGCGGCCGTCTCAAGGCCCGCCCGCACCGGCTCGTGGCGGCCCTTCCGCTCGTCCTCGCCGCGGTGTCGGCTCCTCCCGACAGCGCGCTGAAGCCCGCGGTGAACCGCAGGCTCGTCGCCCTCGCCCTGCGCGGAATGAGCCGAAGCGAGTACGAGGAACTCGCGGGCCGGGTCGGGAGGACCCTGGCCGAACGGACAACCGTGGTGCGGCAGGCGGTCGCGGTGTGCGCAGCCGCCGTCCGCCGCGGCCCGACCGTTGTCGCGACCGCCTCCGAGGAGACCCTTGCGCGGGCCTTCCTGGACGGCGTCGGCCTGGGCGGCATCCCGCTGATCGCCTCTCGCCTCGAATACACCGCACGCGGTCCGCGGCTGGCCGCCCACAACGTCGGCGAAGCCAAACTCCACGCGGTCCGCAGAGCCGGATTCGCCCCCGAGGACGCCATCTTCTACACGGACTCGGCCAGTGACACGCCCCTCGCCCGCGCGGCACGGAAGACCGTCGCCGTCAACGCCGACCGCCGCTCGATCAGGAAGTTCGCCGCCGACGGCACACACGTCGACCACGAACACTGGCGCTGAGCCCGTGTCCCCGGAAGACCCACATCACCCACCGAAGAGCCGACGCCCATCCAGGCCCGGACCCGGCGCGCTCGAAGGCCTCACCCGCCGTCGGCACCCCGCTCGTCCCGCGGACGACATCACCGACGTCAACCTGATGCTCACCCCCCGGACCCCGCCCGACGGCACGCCGAAAGCGGACGCGTTCCCGTTCCGCGGCGACCCGGGCAACCCGGCCACGCTGGTCCGGGCGGTGACACGTCGTAAGTTCGCCCGGCCGGACGGCTTCCGCGCCTCCGTATTCGCTGGGAGCGCCGAGCCGACGTGCACGAAGCACTCGTCGAACTTGGGTGCGGCCTCATCACGCACCGGCGAATCCGCTCATGCTGTTGGCTGCTGTCAGCGGCAACTCGCCGGGCTGCCGTGCCACGGTACCTGGCCCTCGGTCACCTACGCGTTCGGTGTCCGGGCCGATGGCCGCCGTCGTGTCCGCCGACGACGGCCATCGGCCGCTTCGGTCAGCCGCGTCGGCGTCGCGCCGCGTACAGTGCCGCGCCGCCCAGGGCCATCGCGACCGCGGCCGAGCCGGCCAGCCATGTCAGGGGCGGGGACGCGCCCGTGCCGGGCAGGTGTCCGCCGCCCGATCCCGTCCCCGGCCCCGGCGGGGGCGCCCACGGCGACCCGGGTTCCGTGGAGTGCGTCGGCGCCGGGTGCCCGCTCGTCGACTGGGTCGCGTGCGTCGGATGCGTCGTCGTGGGGTGTCCCGTGCCGGGGTGTCCCGTGGGGTGCCCCGTCGTCGGGTGGGCGGACGTGGGCGGCGTCGTGGGCGTGGTCGTCGGCGGCGCGGTGTGCGAGTGCGTGGGCGTCGGGGTCGGGCTCGTCGTGGAGCCCGGGCACGTGACGGTGTTGGTGATCCCCATCCGCAGGTGCGGGCCGTTCACTTCGGCCGTGTGCGGCAGCGGCAGGTCGGTGGTCTCCCCGTCGACGGAGGTCACGCGTGCCGAGTCCAGCGTGCAGCCGTCGGCGAGCCGCACGGTCTCGTCGGCCGTCGGGTGATCGCCGACCCGGTAGCCCGTCCGCGGCGTGCCCCACGGCTGGGCCGTCGCCCCGGCGGCGCCCGGTCCGGTGAGGGTGAGCGAGGCGTCGAAGTCGTCGGGCTGTGCGCCTTGTTCGTAGTCCTTGCCGTTGATGCGCCACGTCTTGTCGACCGTGACGTCGGCGGCCACCACGGGACGGTTGTAGACCACGCAGCTGACCGCCTGGCTGGCATCGACGCCGAGGGAGAATCCGGGGGCGTCCGCCGTCCCGGTGTTCGCCACCTCCACCGGGTCGCCGGTGCCGAGGTCGGTGCAGACCGCGTTGCGGCCGTTCTGCGTGACGAGTTCGTGGTCCGCGTGCTGGGTCTCGGAGACGGTGAAGGCCCCGGTGCCGACGGTGTTGAAGGACGGCTGGAACGCGACCGAGCCGGTACCGTCGTCGGTCGTGGTCTCGGTGGTGGGCATGCCGCCGATGCCGGACGTCGTGGTCGTGGCGTCGAACGTCCAGCCGGCACCCGCGTTCACGGCGCCGGTGGTGTCCTCGCCGGTGGTCGAGGACGGCACGATCTGCTTGACGACCGAGATGCTGCCCTGGCATTGCGCCATCGCCAGGTCGTGCAACTGCCGGCCGGCGGTGGCGAAGTCGGCGGTCTGGTAGTAGTCCGCGGCGCCCGCGTTGGTCCCGTCGTAGGCGGTCGGGCCGGACAGGGCACGGAGGTTCAGCGCCGAGACGCCTTCGACACCCTTGCTGACGCCGAGCGCGATCACGCGAGCCTTCGGCCTTGACGGCGTTGGCGGAGAAGATGCCGTTCTCGACGTCGCGGAAGTGTGTGTTGGAGCCGTCGCCCTGCGCGTTGTCGGCGAACCGTGTCGGGTTGCCGTCGGTGAGCACGATGACGGGTTCGTAGTGCTCGGACGCCTGGGCGACGGCCCACATGCCCTGGTCCCAGTTGGTGCCCTTGCCGAGCGTCCAGTCGGCGTACAGATTCTTGAACGCGGTGGCGCCCACCTTCGTCGACACCGACTGCAGTTCAGGGTGGTTGGCGGCCACACTCGTCGCCGGGGACGCCCGGTCGAACGAGAAGACCGCCATCCGCGACGGGGTGCCGGTCAGCGCGTCCGCGAACGTGTCGGAAGCGGCCTTCAGTTGCGGCAGCGCGGACCCGACCGACGCCGACAGGTCGAGCACAAGGGCGACGTCGACTCCGCAGTGCGCGGGGAGCCGCGGGTTGTTGCGCGAGTTCTGCCAGACGCCGCCCGACGCGGTGTAGTTCGTGCCGTACGTCGAACTCAGCATGAACCCGTTCGGCTCCGGCATCGTCGACGCGTAGGTGTTGCCGCCCTCCAGGGCGGGCGTTGGGAACACGTAGGCCGGGTCGTCGGAACCGCTTCCGCTGCCCGGGCCCACCCGGAGCCGGGGGTTGGTGTACCAGCCGGCGGGCACCCCGTCGGGCACCTGGCCGACCAGGAACCGGCGGCCTTCGTTCGCCTGCCCGCTGCCGGTTTCCGGGACGGTGAAGGAGCAGTCCCCGTCGGCGTCCGACGTACACACGCCCCACGCCTGGTCGACCGGGCTCTCCGTGGATTCGGCGAACAGCGCGAGCCGCACACGCCGGCCAACGCGCCCACGGTCTGCGCCCCGGTCCGGTCGCCTCCCGTCCTCACGGTGATCACGGACGTGTCGGCGGACGGTTCGGGCACCGAGCGCGGCGCGGCGCGGCCCGCCGACGCGACGTTCGGTGCCGCCAAAGCCATGGCGGAGAGCCCGGCCGCGGCGACCGCGGACCAGCGGTACCGGCGGGACCGGCGGAGGGATTGCAGCGTCGAGATCGGCATATGGTCATCATTCGTCTGAATAGACGACACATCCTCATTGATCTCCCGACACGCCAGGACGCCATACGTGTGCCGGACGCCGACGCGCCGAACCGCGCCCGCGGCCGTACGCCGCCCGGGCCGCGTCGTACCGCCGCACCAACGAGCATGCGTCGCCGCAGCGTGCGCGCGGGACGATCACCCGTCACTCCCGTCGGCAGCCTTCGGGGTGTCGCATCTCCCAGTGGCCTCCCGGTCGCCCGCTTTCGCCGCCTCGGGGTGAAGGGCTGGCTTGAACATTATTTCTGACGTACCGTCAGAACTGCGGGTCGGGGGTCCCCACGCCGTGAGCCCGCGACGACCCGGGAGGCACCATGGCCGACAAGATCCTGCTGGACGTGGACGGTCCCCTGGCCACGATCACCAACAACAACCCGGACAAGCACAACGCCTTCGACGACGACATGGACCAGCTCCTATGGGAGATCCTGGCCGAGCTGCGCGGACGCAAGGAGGTGCGCGCGGTCATCTGGCGCGCCGAGGGCAAGTCGTTCTCCTCCGGCCGGGACGTCGGCGCGATCGGCGGCGACAAGGTCGAGCTGAGCCATCACGAGCTGATGACGCGCGGCCACAAGGGCATCCAGCAGCTGTTCGACCTGGAGGCCCCGGTGATCGTGGCCGCCAAGGGCTGGACGATCGGCGGGTCGTTCCAACGCGCGCTGCTCGCCGACATCCGCGTCGCCTCCGACGACGCGCGGTTCATGCTGCCCGAGGTCACCCACGGGGTGATCCCGGACACCGGCGGGGTAGGCCGGCTGTTCCAGATCTGCGGCCACGGCGTCGCCTCCGACATGGTCCTGACAGGGCGGCCGATGGACGCCGCCGAGGCGTTCGCCCACGGCGTCGTCTCGCGCGTCGTCGCCCCCGATGCCCTGGACGCCACCGTGCGCGAGATGGCCGACAAGATCGCCGCCGCCCCCGCCGCGACCGTCAAGATGGCCCGCCGCGTCATCCGCCACCTCGCCGAGCCCGAGATCCGCTCGTCGATGGCCGACGAACTCATCGCCCAGACCTTCGTCAACAAGTCCGACGACTACGCCGAGTTCCGCGCCGCGCGCGCCGGGAACCGCGCCGCGCACTACACCGGGAGCTGAGCCCCATGAGCACCAGTACCCACCCCGGTCTGCCCGACGCCGCGCCGGCAGGGGAGTCCGCGCTGCCGGCCGGCACGTACGACGGCAAGACCGTGTTCGTCACCGGGGGCGGCACCGGCCTGGGCAAGGCCATCGCCACCGAGTTCGCGCGCCTGGGCGCCGCGATCGTCGTCGCCTCCCGCAAACCCGAACATCTTCGGGCGGCGCGGGAGGCCATGACCGAGGTGAGCGCGAAGGTGGCGACCGTCGTCTGCGACATCCGCGACCCGGAGTCGGTCGCGACGGCCTTCGACGCCGCGGCCGAGGCGTTCGGTCTGCCCGACGTGCTCGTCAACAACGCGGCGGCGAACTTCCCGGTACCGGCCGAGGACATGTCGCCCAAGGCCTGGCGGACGGTCGTCGACATCACGCTCAACGGCACGTACTTCGTCGCCCGCGAATTCGGCCGCCGCCACATGACCGCCGGGACTCCCGGCTCGATCATCAACGTCGGTGCCTCGTACGCGTGGACCGGTGGCCCAGGCTTCGCCCACTCGGCGGCGGCCAAGGCCGGCGTCAAGAACATGGTCGAAACCCTGGCCGTCGAGTGGGGCCCGTACGGCATCCAGGTCAACGGCCTGGTTCCCGGCCTGTTCCCGCACGACGACATGACCGACGACATCAAAAGCAACCTCGCCCGCACCCACGAGAAGGACGCCTGCCAGCCCGCCCTGCGCGTCGGCCGCCCCCGCGAACTCGGTTGGGCCGCCACCTTCCTGGCATCCCCGTACGCCCGCTTCATCTCCGGACACACCCTCGTCGTCGACGGCGCCAACTGGCAGCGCCGCACACTGACCAACCCGCCCGTGACCACCATCCGCGACCAGATGGGCAAGCCCCCCTTCACGGGTTGACCGCCACCCGCCCCACCGCGTTGTTTCATGGCACCCCGCGCGTGCACGACCAAGTCCGACCAAGACTGGGAAGACTGGGTCGAGTACTGGGCTGACAGTCTCCGCGAACTCCGCGACCACTCCCTGGAAGCCGCACGCGCCGGCCGCACGGTGATCTCCTGCCCAGACACCTGAACCCGGTCTCCCGCCGCCGCGCGGTCAATCCGCGAACCGACCGCCACATCGGGACGGTGTGACCGAACCGGTGGTTCGACACGTCAAGACTCTGCGAGGTCGTCGACGGAGCGGGGAAAAGGATGGGTTGGTTCCACAGGGAGCGCATCGGGTTCGCCGAGTTCGCCGAGGTGAACCAGATCGTGCTGCGCCGCACCGCCTATCTGCTCTGCGGCGACTGGCATTTGGCCGAGGACCTCGCGCAGACCGCGCTGGAGAAGGTCTACGTCGCGTGGCCGAAGCTCGAGCGGCAGGAGCACCCGGAGGCCTACGCCAAGCGCGTCATGATCAACGTGTTCCTGGACGGGCGGCGCCGCAAGAGCAGCGGCGAGATGACAGGCATCGACGCCGACGCACTGGCCCGTACCCCCGCCCCCGCCCAGGGGGATCCCGAACTGCGGCTCACCCTCGTCGACGCGCTGCACACCCTCGAACCACGCGACCGTGCCCTGCTGGTGCTGCGGTACTGGGAGGACCTGAGCGTCGAGGAGACCGCACGGCAGTTGGGCATGGGCGTGTCCGCGGTGAAGACCGGCGCGATGCGCGCACTCGCCCGGCTGCGCGAGCGCGTGCCGGAGCTCAACCGCACGGCCGCCGAGGAGGGACGGCCGTGAGGAACCGGCGCGGGGCACAACGGTCGGCGACAGACACAGCGGCACACATGAGGGAAACCGACATCGTGGAAGGGCACGTAGTGGAGACCGAAGACCTGTTTCGCGGCCAACTGCACACCGAAATCAACGAGTTGGAGGTCCCACCGGCCACGGGGGTGGCTGCCCGGGCGGTCGCGGTCGGACGCCGCCGGGCCCGGCGGCGCGCGTTGGGTCAGGCCGCCGGTGCGACCCTGGCGGCGGGAGTGATCGCGGCGGGCGTTATGGGCGCGGCGGAGCTGCGGCCGAGTCCGGCGGCCAAGGCGGGACCCGCGGCGGATCCGTCGTCCGGGATCGACGGACAGGTCGGCGGCGTGAACCCCGAACTGCCGGCGCAGCCGGTGGCACCCAATCCCCTGGCCGAGCAGCTCGGCCCGATCATCACCAGCCTGCTGCCCGGGGGGACGAAGCAGGTCACGACCAACACCGCCGTCGACGGCGGCCTCTACGCGACGGTCACCTGGGATACCGGCCAGGGCGTGGTCGAGGTGACCTTCCACATGGTGGGCAAGCGGTTCTTCGGGTGCACCATGGCCGATGGCAAGCCGACGCCCAAGGAGAACAACTTCGGCGGCTGCCGCAACGCACCGGACGGAACGCTGCTCGGCACCTTCGAGAAGCCCTTTCCGGACAAGGGCATCGCCTGGAAGGGCCTCAACTACGTCACCGGGGAGACCATGGTCGAACTGACCTACGGAAACGGCGAACTGTCGGACAACGGCAAACCCACCCGCGGCACCTTGCCGCTGACCGACGAGCAGGCCCTGTCCATCCTGACGAACCCGGCCTGGGCGCCGATCCTCGCCGCCTACGTCCCACCACCGCCCGCCGACTCCGCCACGCCGCCCACCCCGGGCCCCACGCGGCTCCCGATCTCCTCGTCCGCTCCCGCAGGGCAGCCCTGACCCGGCCCGCACGCACCGAGGGCGCCCCCGAGCGGGATCACCGGATGAACCGCCCCGGATTTGATGGAGATCTCAGTTGGTGGTTGTGACCTGGGGTTTCGTGGTTGCGAGGTAGTGGTTGTTCTCGTATTCGACGGGCGGGATGTGCCCGATTTCACCGTGGAGTCGGCGGTGGTTGTTCGGTCAATAGCCGTTCGAATGCGCCCCCCGGTGACGGTTTCAGCCGCTCCGTACGGAACGGCTCCGTAGGCCGAGGTCGGCGCCGGGGGGCAACGGCACGGACGAGCCACCCCCGCACGCGCCCGAGGTAGCGCCGCCGTAGCGGTGCGGGGTCTGAGGTCACGTTCATCTCGTACGCCTTTCCGGCCATCGCCTCGGAGGTCAACCCGGCGCCCACGGCCGACCGCCCGGATTCACCATGAGCCCCCCGGGGGCCCCGCCCCGAAGAACATCGGACGCGCCTTGCCCGCCCATGGACACATCTGGATCCGGATCGGCTGATCGCGCGTTCCAGAGCCAGACGGGCGCGCCGCGCGGCGTATGCGCGATGCTGGTGCATGCGACGGGTGGACCCCGTCGAGCGTGTGTCGGGGACGTCATGCGTGTGTCGTCCTTGGGCAAGGTTGTGTTCAGGCCGCGGTATCGGCCAGGACGCTTGCGACAGGAGACGCGGATCGGCCAATTCGGTTGTGACGCTGCGTCGGCAGGTCATGGTCGAGCCGAACTCGGGTTCGTGGAGCGGGTGTTCGGACGGGATCCGGGTGCGCGGTTCGTGCGTGATCCGGCGCAGCGACTTCTGGTCCGGGTTGAGGAACCGTCACTCCGCTCTCGGTGGCAGCGGCCGGACGCGTGCCCAAAAGTCATCGGACACGACCTGGCAGCGGTGTCACCAGGCATCGGGTAACAGCCAATTCGCGCGCGGGACACGGCGACTATGGAATTTCTTTAGCCGTTGTTGGCCGTTGGCCAAGTCGACAGGATGTCAAGACGACAGTACTTTACTCAAATGGTCGAATATAAGGCTCTCGCCGTGCCCTTTGAAGTGGCGCAGCCCAAATATGCCAGACTCGTACAAGTAGTTCAGCAGCGTATTGAGGACGGAACCTACCCGGTCGGTTCGTTGCTTCCCACCGAGGCGGGTTTTGCCCAGGAGTTCGGGTGTTCGCGGCCCACGGTTGTCCGGGCTTTGGAGATCCTCGCCCGCAACGGTTGGATACAGGCTCAGCAAGGGCGAGGGAGGTTCGTCATGGCGCGTCGGGCGGCCGAGCCCGAGCGGCGGGGGGCGATTCTGCTCGCGCTGGACGAGGCCGCGACGGGGGTTCTGCTCGGGGTCGCGCGCGTCGACGCCCCGATTCGAGTGCGGGAGATGTTGAAGCTCGCCGACGGGACGTCCGTCCTGCTCCGTCAGGTGCTGGTGGTCGAAGGCGGCGGGCCGGTCGAACTCGTCTCCACGTACTTCACCTTGGCGGTTGCCGAGGGCACCGACCTGGGCTCGGGGACACTCGTACCGGGTGGGATCAAGGCCCACTTGGAGGACACCAAGCGCATCCGCCTCGCGCGCGCGACCGAGTCCGTGACGGCTCGGGACCTCGATGAGGATGAGGCGGAGGCCTTGGAGGCTGTCCCCGGGACTTCCGCGCTCGTGATCTGGATCGCGGTGAGTGATTCGGCGGGGAATCCCGTCTTCGCGATGGAGAACGTACTGCTTCCGAACTGTCGGGAGCTGGAGGCGGCGTACGCATTGGCCTGAGGGATCAGCCGTTTTGCCAATATGACAGGTCAACCTGGCTTTCCTTGCAATGGTCCCGGGGTTCCGCACGTGTGTCCGGTGTCGGCGGGATCCGCGTTCTCCGGGCGTGCCGGGGGTTTCCGCGGCTCCGGTGACGAATCGCGGTGCGGTTGAGGTTCACGGCTCGCCGGGAGGCAGGTGGGCGGGTCCTGTCCAGATAGCGCGAAGAGAAAGCCGACTTCTGCGATGGCGGCCGTTTCCCGAGGGCTTGCGGTTAAGATCTCGAAGTGGATTCGACAACGGCTTGGTGCCGGGGTTGAGCGCCTATGGTTTATGGGGATTGTTTCCTCTCTATTGGCTACTTCTCGATTCCGAGGACATCGAACCCGCGACGCAGTTCGGTATCGGTGTCATCATCCGACACGAGCCCATGCCGGCCGCCCGATGGACGGGCTTCGCCCTCGTCTGGGCGGCGCTGCTGCTCCTCGTGCAGGACGCCAAGACGTCGCCACGGGAGAGTCGGTGAGCAGGGCCCGGCGGGTGGGTCGGCCGGAGGATCGACTGTCTGAAACCCCCGCATCCAGAGTCGGCTTCAGGGCGACAGTTGGTCGCGGTTTCGAGGGCATGGGATGTGTCTCACGCCTGAACGGTCAGCCATTGACCATCCCCTGAGCCGTTGTCTGCGTCTGCCGCGGTCGCACAGGCGCGCGGCTCCAGGCGCGTTTATGCGACCGTGATCGGGATCTCGACCGGATCGCAGCCCGGGGCTGAGGCTCGCAGGAGGATTTCGCCGGGGGCGAGAGGGCGGAGGACGGCCAGGGCGCGTCCTTCGTGGGTGTGGTGTTCGGTGGCGTCGAAGCGCTCGGTGGTGGCGGGGTTGGCGCTGCCGAAGCCCGTCAAGGCGCCGTTGCCGGAGACGTGGAGGCTTACGGGCCGGTCGGCTGCGGTGTGGACGGTGCCGTCGGCGTCGGTCAGGGTGAGGGTGACGTACGCGAGGTCGCCGTGTGCGGTGGAGACGGCCGACCGGTCGGCTTCCGCACGCAGTCGCAGGGGACCCGTGGCCGAGCGCAGGACGTGGCGCCCTGTCTCCGCGCCGTCCCGGTAGGCGACAGCCACGAGTTCGCCGGGTTCGTGGACAAGGTGGAACTCGGCCCGGAAGCGGTGTCCCGCCCCGGCCGGCCGGCGGTCGACGGAGCGGCCGTTGAGGATGAGTTCGACCTCGCCGGCGCCGCTGTACACCTCCACGGTGATCGGCTTGTCCTCGAACCCGGGCCAGGTCCAGCTGGACAGCGCATCGCTCCACGCCCAGGGCGTTCCGGCCCAGCTTTTGCCGTGGTGTTCGGGCCGCTGAACGGCGATGTACGGCTCGGTGCGCAGGCCGAAGACGATCTCGCGATAGTAGGACGCCGGGCGGCGGTGGCCGGTGATGTCGATGTCGCCGCAACCGGCCAGCAGGTAGGGGTACGGCGCGAGGAGATCCGCAGGCGTGTCGGAGGCCGGGTAGCGGGGGCGGCCGATGCCGACCTCGCCCAGGTAGTCCCAGCCCGTCCAGGTGAAGTCCCCGATGACGTGGCCGTGTTGCCGTACCAGCTCCCAGTTGGTGTCGATCCGGGTCGGGAAGGTCTCGGTGCCGACGATGACCCGGTTGGGGAACAGGCCCTTGTCGAGGGCGTAGCGGCTCTCGGAGTAGTTCATGCCGGCGACGTCGAGTACGCCGTACGACTCCGCGGTGCGCTCGGTCACCAGTTCCGAGGCGCTGAGCAGGTTCATCGTGTCCCCGAGGTCGGTCATGAACGTGTTGACGCCTGTGGGCGCTTCGGTGTCCTCGGGGGCCTGCTCGGTCGTCCGCTTCAGTTCCGACATCACGGCGACCATGTTGTTGATTCCGTTGGTGACGTAGCGTCCGCCGTCCAGTGATCGGATCTTCTCGGCGAGCCTGCGGCCCCACGCCGCACCCGCGACCGAGCCGGCCTCGGGGACCTCGTTGCCGATCGAGTAGAGGATGACGCTGGGGTGGTTGAAGTCCTTGGCGACCATCGCCTCGAGGTCGCGTTCCCACCACTCGGGGAAGCTGAGGCTGTAGTCGAAGTCGCTCTTCGCCGACGTCCACATGTCGAACGCCTCGTCCATCACCATCATGCCCACGCGGTCGCAGGCCTCCAGCATGGCCCTGCTCATGGGGTGGTGGGCCATGCGGATGGCGTTGAACCCGGCGTCCTTCAGGATCTCGACCCGGCGTTCCTCCGCGCGGGCGTGGGTGGCCGCGCCGAGGATCCCGTTGTCGTGGTGGACGCACGCACCCCGCAGCTTGACGGTCTCGCCGTTGACGCGCAGGCCGAAACGGGGGTCGAGTTGCAGCGAGCGGATGCCGAAGACCGTGGTCTCGGCGTCCGCCTCGCCCGCTTCGTCCTGGATCCTCACCTCGCAGGAGTACAGGAAGGGCGACTCGGCGCTCCACAGCGACGGGTCGAAGACATAGACGCGCCGCCGAGCGGTGGCGGGCTCGCCGGGCAGGACCGTGACCTTCGCGGTGTCGGTGGCGACGACCGCGCCGGCGCCATCGCGGATCTCGACGGTCAGGTCGAGGGTGCGGATCGCGATCGAGTCGTTCGCGATCGTGGCCGCGACCTCCACGACCGCCCGGTGCGGGTCGATGTCGGGAGTGGTGACCCGGACACCGCCGGGGGCGATCCGTACGAGCCCGCCGACGAGCATCCAGGTGTCCCGGTAGATGCCCGCGCCCGTGTACCAGCGGGAGTCCTGGTGAGTGCGGGCCTCGACGCGGATCTCGTTCTCCCGCCCGAATCGCAGGAAACGGTCGGCGTCGACGAGGAAACCGGAGTAGCCGTAAGGACGTTGCCCGGCGTAGTCGCCGTTGACATACACGGTCGCGTCCCGGTACACACCCTCGAACTCCAGGAAGACGCGCCTGCCCCGGTACTCGTCCGGGACGAAGAACGCCTTGCGGTACTCGAACACCCCTCCGGGGAAGTACGCGCGGGCGTGCGCGTCCATCGACGCCTCGCCCTCCGGAGGCACCCGCTCCTGACCGATCATCGCGTCGTGCGGCAGCGTGACCTGCCGGTACGGAACGGAGGGGCCGGCCAGTTCGACAAAGGGACTCGCCTTCGGCCGGACCTGCCAACCGTCGTTGAAGCAACTGCGGATCACGGCTTCTCTTCCTCTCGTTGCCGACGCCCGTCGGGCCCACGCTCACCGGAACCGAAGGCGGGAGACGCGGACGACCGCACCGGCGGCGCGACGTCGGGGCATCGCTGTGGTCGACGAGTCACCCCGTACGCGGGCAGGTTGGGTGAGCCGAACTCGGGCGTGGTGAGCCGGCGACGAAACCTTATCTACCAAATCGTAAATAGGATAGCCCGGTAGCATGATCGGCATTGCCGGCTTCGGAGGAGCGCACCGCATGTCCACCCCCGCAAGCCGCCGTCGGCTGCCACCGGCCGAACGCCGCGAGGAGATCCTGAAGGCGGCCACCGACCTCATCGCCTCCTCCGGCTTCAACGGTGTGCCGTTGGAGGCGTTCGCCGCCGCCTGCGGCATGACCAAAGCCGGGCTGCTCCACCACTTCCCGTCCAAGGACGCCCTGCTCGTCGCGGTCCTCGAACGGCGCGACGAACTCGACCTCACCAACGTCGGCGACGCCCTGGGACCCGCAACAAATCCGGCGTCGGCACGCGCCCTCATGACCGCGGTCGTCCGGCGCAACCTGACCCAGCGTCCGATCCTGCGGTTGTACGCGGTCCTGGCAGCCGAAGCACTCAACCCCGACCACCCCGCGCACGCCTACTTCCAGGCGCGGCTCGGCGAGGGCCGCGCCATGTTCGAACGGCACATCCTGGCCTGGCACCCGCGCCCCGACCTGGCCGCGGTGGAACTCCTGTCCTTCCTCGACGGTTTGCAACACCACTGGCTGCGCGACCCCGGCATCGACTTCCTCGCCCAATGGGAGGTCTTCGCCGACCGGTTCTTCACGGCCTGAACCGCACGTCACGGCGGATGCGGGGTCGGCGACGACAGGGGCGATGCCGGGCGGTGGACACCGAACACGGCCGGCGCTGCCTGGCGGCTGCGCGTCCCGCCTCCGGCACGTCCCGGACGGTGACCCGGCTGGTGTCAGGGGGTGAAAGCGTCGGCCTGCCCGGCGCGTTCCCTGTCAGCCCTTGCGCAGTTCCCGGCCGACCGCTTGTGCGCGTTCGCGGTCAGTCGAGACGGCCGTCGGCGGGGGCAGGGTGTGTTGTGCGTGCTGTGGCCGGGGCGGACCCACGGTGAGCACCGGATGGCCCGCGACGGTGAGCACGGATACGTGCTCCAGGGAGGGGACGCGGTGGATGCGGGGGCCTCGCGGTACGTTGCCCGTGCCGGTGACCGCGACCGTGGTGCCCATTCCGGCGGTGTTCGCCGCATGTACGCCGCTGTGCGAGTCCTCGAACGCCACACACCGCGCCGGGTCCACGCCGAGGTCCGCGGCGGCGCGCAGGTACGGCTCGGGGTGGGGTTTGCCGTGCGCGACCTTGTCAAGGGTGACCATGGTGTCGAACATGTCCCGCCGGAACCCGTGACGGGAAGCGCGCTCAAGCGCCCGCAAGGACGCCTCGGCGATCGCGTTGCCTGCGCTGGTGACCAGGCCCACGCGCATCGGGGATGCGGCGAGCGCCGCGAGCATGGCATCGGCACCGGGCATGAACTCCCGTCCCCGGTCGTGTATCGCGGCCACGACGGCCTGGTCGGCTCCCGCGCGCATCCCGGCCGCATGCTCTTCTCGCGGCCGGTCCCGGTCGAGTCCGGGGCTGCGCACGCCGAGGTCGTACATCCGCAGGGTCAGGTCGGTGCCTGCCAACCCGAGGTCGAACATGTCGTTGCGGTCGGGGGCCACGTTCTGGTCGCGCATCAGTCCGCGCAGGAAGTCCGGCCAGACCTTGACCTCGGGCGTCAGGGTGTCGTCCATGTCCACGAATACCGCCGCCGTGCCCACACGCGTCAGCGGTGCTCCCGCGCCGCGCACATGCGGGACCAGGGCCGATGCCGGCTGGGCCAGCCCGGCGGTGGCGACATCGCGAAGGGATTCCGGAACCCGTCCTGCCGTGGACGCCAACGCGCCTCCCTCGGTCGCCACCGACGTACAGAGTCTCCTGCGTCACGGCCTCGCGTACAAGGACACACGAGGGACCTGCGGGAGCCGCGCGTATGCCGGACGAGGCTTGTCGGCCGGTTCATGCCGCGCGCGGCAACTCCCGTGAACGGTCACGGGTTTGTGCCGTGGCGGTATCCCCCGCATCGGTGGGGGAGTAGGGTGAGCCGACGCCTTGGGATCGCTTGTCGCCCCCTTCCTGAAGCGCCCACGCACCGCCACAGGGCAGGCGTCGGCGCACCATCCGACCGGGACGCATCCAAGGGAGGCGGAGTGGCATGCCGGCCAGTGACCCCGGGCACCACGGCGAGGGCGATCCCGCGTCCGCTGTGGCTCCGTTCGAAGGCGTGCTGGTCTCCGGTCCGGAGGCGGGTGCCGCGGGCGGGTACAACACCGCACGGGCGGGGTTCTACTTCACCCCGGTTCCGAACCATGTGATCGAGCGTGTTGCCAAGCCTCTGCGGGACGGATACGACCTGAGGGTGTTGCCGTCCCATGCCCTCTACCAGGTGGCCACCGGCGGCGAGGCGGTGTGGTTTCCCGAGTTCGTCCACGAGTACCGAAACAGCGACGGCCATGCGGTTCAGGTCCTGGGTTTCGCGGGGCATCCGCCCGGTTCGGGTGATCCGGACGCACGTGCGTTCGCGGAAGCGGGTTTCGCGGAGTGCATGGAGTCGCTCGGCGGTGTCGACACCTCCGACCTCGCGCGGTGGCAGTCCGCGAACATCGACGATCAGCGTGATCCCGGTCTGCAGGACCGCTCGCTGGTGTTCGACGGACCGTCGACCTGGGACGCGGCGCGCCGCGCGAAGTTGTGGCAACTGTGGGACGAGGTCTACGCCCGGGTGGGCGAGCCGTTCGGGCCCGGGGGCCCGGCGTTCGAGGAGTTCTGGGGGCGGGTGGCGCCGCTGCTGCCGCCGGTGGAGGCGGCGGGGCCGGGGCGTGTCGTGCATTTCGACGGGAAACCCGGCAACGTCGTGCTCGCGTACGACATTCCGACGGTCATCGACTGGGACTCGGTCGCCGTCACCTTCACCGCTCCCGAACACGCCGCGGTGATCGACCTCGTCCGCTACCTGCACCTCGACGGACGCAACCCGTTGACGACCGCGCCGGAGCGGTGGCTGCCGACCGCCCGCAGGTGGTCGCATGCGGTCCCCGACGCGCGAAGACCTGTCGAACAAGCCACCCGGTTCTACGGACCTGTGGGCCAAGAAGCCCTCTATGACCTGACATGCTCAGCCGCCTGCGACATCCTGCGCGGCTGTGACGGGTCCGTTCCCTCCGAGTACGCCGTGGACGCGGTGTCCCCGCTGCTGCCGCTGCTCGGCTTCCCCCGCGTCCCGGCCGAAGTTCTCCGTGCCCGGTACGCCGACCTGCACGGACAAGCCCCCGGCAACCCGCTGGTCGGCGCCGAACCCGTCCACGGGCCTCCGCATCGCACCCAGTACGTCGCGGGCGACCGGCAAGCGTCGACGGCCCCGGCCGCCGGTTCCCATCCCGACCTGCCGCGACTCGACACATCCCTCGACGGCGGTCGGCGGTTCTCAACCCCCAGCAGTGTCCAGGCTCGGCTCACCCACGACCATGTCCAGCGGCAGATACCGCTCATGGCGGGCATCGCCTCCGCGCTGGATGATGTGCGCCGACTCCAGGAAGACGCCGGCCAGGAGCCGAGCCGTGACCTGAGGGACGTCGTCGAATCGCTGACAGGGGCCCGCCCCAACGTACTGACCGGCGGTCTGATGAGCGAGCTCAGGCAACTGACTTTCAACCTGTCTCTGGGAATGCGGACCGCGACCATTGTCCGCGACGCGGTGGTGACCGGGCAGGCGTCCGCGGATGATCCGTCCGGCTGGGTCGACCTGCCGCGCATGCCGGAACACACACGCCGCCTCATCACCCACGTCTTCCCCCGGAAGAGCGCCGATATCGCGACGGCGCCGCACAGCTCCGGACAGCACAGCACACGTACGCCCTCGGCCGGCCTCACCCCGATGCGACAACTTGCCCACCGCACACTCGGGGAGCAAGGCGAAATGACGTGCTTCTCCAGCACGGAGGCCTCCGCGCGTGGCGTTCGTTCCCGAGTCGGCTCCTCACTCAAGATGGAGCTGCGCCGCGAGCCGTGAACCGCCGAGCGGTGGTGGCTTTTCGGGCGTGGGGGGCAGCCGTCGTGTGTCGACGTGCGAGGGCATGGCTGGGATCTGTCGGATCTATGGGATCTGTCAGATCTGTCATCTCTGTCAGATCTGTCAGGCCTATCAGACCTGTTCGAAGTGGAACGCTTTGATGAAGCAATCGCGAGGCTGGCCGACGGCGAAGAGGACGCACTCCACGAGCGAGTGCGCGGTGAGGGTGCCCTCGGCCTCGCGTGGGGTGGTCTCCCACTCCTCGGAGAGCGGGTCGGCGTTGTCGAAGTCGGGCGGGTAGAGCGAGATGACCCGGATCCCGCGAGGACGCAGGCGCTTGGAGAGGATCTCGGTGAACCCTGCCTGGGCGCTCTTGGCCGCGTAGAAGGCGTCGTGCGCGTCCGACCGGTGGTGGCCCGGTGTTCCGCATGCGGAGACCATGGTGACGACGTCCGGCATCTCCGAGTTGAGCAGGAGGGGGAGGAAGCTCTTCGTCGTCAGGACTGTTCCGGTGGCACCGGAGGCCATGGTGTCGGCGATGTCCTCGTCCGTTGCGGACAGCAGGTCCGGGCCTTCGAGGTAGCGTGCGCCGTTGTTGACGAGGATGTCGACGCGGTCCGTGTGTTCCGCGACGCCGGACGCGAAGTCGCGGATCGATGCGGGGTCGGTCAGGTCGCAGGTGAAGGCGTGCACCCGCTGGTGGCCGAGGTCGCGAATCTCGTCGCGGACGCGGTGAGCGGCGGCGAGGTCGCGTGCCGACAGGAAGACCTCGGCGCCGAGGTCCGCGAGGCGGATGGCCAGGGTTCGCCCGAAGCCGCGGCCCGCGGCCGTGATGACGACGCGGTGGTTGTCCAGTCTCATGGTGTCGCTCCCGGGGCGTGGATCGGTCGGTGCGGCGCATCGCGGCGGCTGGCGTCCGCGGCTCACGCGGCCCGGTGCCCGAGGTCGATCGCGCGGCGACGAACAGCGCCTTCGGCTGAACAAGCCCCTCCTCGCATGCGCCTGTCAGTGAACGCGGACGCCGCCGTGCCGCACGGCGGACCACCGCGTTGTAACGTCAGCCCTTCCCCGTGCCACAAGCCGGTGACCGTGAATTCACCGAACGGGGAGGCTCCTTGCCACCGCCCACGAACGACGATCCGGCCGCACGCAGCGGCGACGAAGTGGACGTCAGTGCGATCGGCCGTGACCCGGACGTGCTCGAGGTGTTCTATCGCGCGCACATCGAGGCCATATCCCGCTTCGTCGCCCGGCGCGTCGACGACCCGCATTCGGCGGCTGATCTGACCGCGGAGGTGTTCCTCGCGGCGTTGGGTTCCGCGCACACGTACCGGGGCGGGCCCGGCGGAGGGCGGGCCTGGTTGTACGGGGTCGCCCGCAACGTCGTGGCCAACGACCGGCGCCGGTCCGCCCGGGAGGCCGAGGCCGCGCGACGCGTCGCGGGGCGGCGCCTCGTGGACGACGACGACATCGCGCGGTTGGAGGAGCGCCTGGACGCTGAGGCCGACGCGCGGCGCACGTACCGCGCTCTCCGTGACCTGCCGGACCGCGACCGCGCCGTCCTCGAACTCGTCGCCGTCGACGGGCTGGGCGTCCACGAGGCCGCCCGCGTCCTGGGGATGAAGACCACCGCCGCCCGCGTACGCCTGCACCGCGCCCGCAGACGCCTGACCGACGCGATGCGGAACGACGGCGAAGCGGACGCCGAGCCGCGCACCGCCACCGAGCCGACCCTGCCCACCCCCACGCCACACGCGGAGGCTCCCGCATGAACACCGACCCCACGCGCTTCGAGGACCGACTGCTGCACGAACTCAAGGGAGTCGTCGCGCACGGCGACGTTCCCGAACCGATCGTTCCGTCGGTCGCGCGCCGGCGGATCGGCACACGCCGCCGCCTCGCGTACGGGCTTGCCGCGTCCGCCGTCATCGCGACCTCGATCGGTCTCGCGGGCCCGACGTACTTCGGTGGCAAGGACGCCGAAGCCGCACCGTTCACCGTGGTCAGGCAGCCCGACGGCACCATCAGGTTCACGATCGCCGAGTACCGCGACCCGCAGGCGCTGGAGGCGCGCCTCCAGCAGTACGGGGCGAACGTGCGCGTCGACTACGTGCCGGCCGGGATGCAGTGTGCCGCAGGCCGCTACGTCGCGTCCCCGGTGCCCGGCGACGTCCTGACGGGGATCTTCGACTGGGTGCAGCCGCCCGGCGACCGCCCGATGACCGACGCCGAGAGCGCGTACTTCCGCCAGGGCTGGCAGGAGATCCACCCCGAACGCATTCCCGCCGGAACGACCCTCGTTCTGACCATGAGCATCCACCAGGACCCGGAGAACGCGGAAAACGTCACGACGGGAGGAATCTCGGAACTCGCCACCGGCGAAGTGGGCCCCTGCCATCCGGTCCCCGCCGGTACCGGCACCGGGCCCTTCGTGGACGAACAGGGCACGCATTCCGGCGTCGAAGGTCCCTGACCGAGGCGCCGAATCGGGGCCGCGTCGACGTTCGGCGGCGCTGATCCGCCGTGCCGACCGGGTCAGGAGGCTCGTGGCGTCACCGTCTTCCGTACGGCCTTCGTTGCCGTCCGGGACGGCCGTTTGTCAACGGTTTGCGGTTGGCGGTCGACCGCCTCGGAACCGTCGAGAACAAAGGACGCCACGCGCGGCCATGAACGCGGGGGGCCGGCCACCTTGTCGGGGTGGTCGGCCGTCGAGGCGGGCAGTGGCGGAGGTCAACGGTCCGTCCTGGTTCGTTGGTTCGTGCCCGCGCGCGGGCGAGGTGCCGGGCGGCGGAACTGTCCTGGGGTCTTGCCGCGCAGGCGCTTGAACGCGGTGCTGAACGCGAACGGGTCGCGGTAGCCGACCGCCTCGGCGACGTCCGCCACGCTGTGATCGGGGTCGGAGAGCAGTTCCTCGGCGATGTGCATGCGCCAGTCGGTCAGGTAGCTCAGCGGTGGCCGGCCCATGACCTCGGTGAAGCGCTTGGCGAAGTGCGCCCGCGAGACGTTCGCCTCGGCTGCCAGCGAGCCCACCGACCATGGCGCTCCGGGGTGCCCGTGGATGGCTTCGAGGGCGGGGCCCGCGACGGGGTCCATGGCTCCCCGGTACCAGCCCGGGGCGTCGGCGCCCGCCTGTTCGAACCAGCAGCCCAGGGTGCAGGCCAGTCCGGTGTCCAGGACGCGGTCGATCAGGGCGGTTCCGCCGGGCAGGTGTCGTCGGGTGAGCGCGTTCCGGGCCAGGCCGAGCCACAGGACGTTGTCGGGATGGTTCTCGTGCAGCACCAGCGCGGGGGGCAGGGTGCGCAGCAGCCGCTCCTGGCGGGTGCGGGTGGCACGGTAGCCGCCCGCCATCACCGTGGTGGGGTCGCTGGTGCCGGGGCCTGCGGTCCGGGCGGGACCGGTGTCGGTATCGAGGCAGGCGATCTCGTAGGTCCTGTGCGGGTGGTTCATCGTGCCGACGCTGTCGGCCAGGTGGAAGGGCGCCGGGCCTTGCACCAGCGCGGTGTCGCCCGCACGTACCGTGAGTTCGGTGCCGTCGGCCAGGATCACCAGTCCGCCTCCGCGGATCACCGTCAGCATGGTCAGCGGTGCGCCGTCGGTGAAGCGGATCGCCCACGGCGGCTCCAGCACGGTCTGGGTGACCCACGCGCCCTCGGCTCGAATGCCGCCGAGCATGTCGCTCAAGGGGTCCATACGGGGAGTGTAGACGCACACCAAGGTATGCCCGTGTTTCACCTATGGATCGTCCACCGGCCTGCGGCTGTACTGGATCCATGAACCACGAGGCCGCCACCGAGAACGACCGTTCCCAGCGCGCACGCACCGCCTTGATCGTTGTCGCCCACCACCGTTCCGACTCCCTGACCGCCGCCGTCGCCGACCGCTGCGCGGTCCGGCTGCGGGCCGCGGGATACCGCGTCGACCTGCTCAATCTGCACGCCGAGGGCTTCGACCCCCGCAACCGCCCGGCGGACGAGCCCGATTACGGCGATCCCGACAAGACCTACTCCGCCGAAGTGCACGCCCACATAGGCCGCGTGCACGCCGCCGACATCGTCATTCCGGTCTTCCCCGTGTGGTGGTTCGGGCTCCCGGCACTCCTGAAGGGCTGGTTCGACCGGGTGTGGAACCACGGTCTCGCGTACGGGCGCACCGACTCCCTGATGGCGGGCAAGCGGATGCTGTGGCTGGGCCTGGCCGGGATCACCGCACAGGACAAGAACGCGGATCTGGTGTTCGGGCTGCTCGACGGCCCGCTGCTCCGGGGGATCTCGGAGTACTGCGGCGTTCCCGACACCGAGGTGGCGGTGATGTTCGACAGCGAGGGCAGCGGCCTGACCGGCGACGCCCGCGAACAGCACTACCGCCGCCTCTTCGCCGAGGCGGATGCGGCGGTCGACAAGGCCATCACCGATGCCCCGAAGCTGCCCCGAGACGCGCAAGTCGGTGCTTCGTAGGCAGACATGCCAGGGGACAGCCACCATTCAGACGTGCGCTCTCCTGATCTCCGTTGACCCAGTTGACGGTACGTCAGCTACGGGCACGGCCCATACAAGGGGTACTTGGGGGATGACCCCGGCGGAACGGTCGGCGTCAGATCCACCTGCCGTCGTGCTCACGGCTGTCCGGGACCGGCACCACGTGGGCTGTCTCGACTACGCCCGCTCCCCGCGCGCTCATCTCGGGTCCGGCGACCACGTACCGCCTCGGAGGAAACTCGGTTTCCGGGCCGCGCTGCCGCGGAGCGAGGGCGGCCACGCGCCCGCGAACCTGTCGCTCGTCGACCTGCCCTGGGGGCGAATCGGAGGACCGCTTCCCCCAGGGCCTGGGTGCGTGGCGCCAGTGGGGGCGACGGTAATCGAGAGGTAACTCCAAGTCAGTCATACGCGTGGCTTGGCGGTGAAGGGGGCATGCGCGCGTTGCTTCCTCCGCGGTGCCCAGGTGACTTGAAAGTGCGTAAGCGGAGGCGGGAGAAAAACCGGTTCTCGCGTGTTACTTACTGATAGTAAGTAAAGGAGCGGGCCCCGAGGGGCCGACCCGCGCCGTGAGAGGACGCCATGACCGAGCACCGAGACCGGGGACCGCTCCCGGGCACACAGCCCCGCGAGTTGCCGGGGCCGCCCCCGCGAACCGTGGTGCCCCGCGACGACGAGCGAGACACGGGCCCGCGGCACGAGACGTTCACGGTCGAACAGCACCTCGACGCACCCGCGGCCACGGTGTTCGCGGCGTTCCGGGACACGGCGGTCAGGCGGCGGTGGCTCAGGCTTCCCGGGACGACCACCTTCCACCACCACGACTTCCGTGTGGGAGGCGGAGAGACAGTCCGCAGCATCTTCACCACCCTCGACAACACCCCGGAACACCTCGAACACCGCGCCCGGTACATCGACATCGTCCCCGACCGGAGCATCGTCCACGTGTACGAGGCACGCGTCGACGACACCCTGCGCTGGACCTCCCTGGTGACCGTCGGCCTGCGACCGCAGCCGCGCGGCACCGTGCTGCGGTGGACCGAGCAGGTCGCCTTCATCACCCCGACCGGCGACGGCAGCCACGACCTGCCGCACCTGCGCGGCGCCACACGCCTGCGACTGAACGGACTCATCGTGGCGTTGGCATCACCGCACGGCACAGCACCCTGAGAAGCCTTGTGGTGAGCACAGGCTCCATGAGCCTCGGCTTGAGCAACCGTATCCACCATCAACTGCGCCACCTACCTTGCCTGACAGATAGGGACAACGGCATGACCAAGATCGGCATCATTCTCGGCAGTACCCGTCCCGGCCGGGTGGGGGCCCAAGTCGCCGCATGGGCCGCGGAGACCGCCGCGAAGCACGGCCACACCGACGTCGAACTCGTCGACCTCGCCGAACAGGCGCTGCCGGTCTTCGACGAGCCGCGTTCGCCGCTGACCGGCAGCTACGCGTACGCCCACACGCGCGCCTGGAGCGCCCGGATCGCCGCGTTCGACGCGTACGTGTTCGTGACGCCGGAGTACAACCGGTCGATGCCCTCCGTGCTGAAGAACGCGATCGACTACCTGTACCGCGAGTGGAACGACAAGGCCGCCGGAATCGTCTCCTACGGCAGCGCGGCCGGCGGGGCCCGCGCCGCGGAGCAACTGCGCCTCGTCGCCGGAGCACTGCACATGCCCGTCGTCCGCACCGAGGTCAACCTGTCACTGGCCACCGACTTCGAGGCCTTCACCACCTTCACCCCCGCCGAACGCCAGGCCGCGACACTCCAACAGCTCTTGACCGAAGTCGTCGCCTGGTCGGACGCACTCGCACCCCTGCGCCGAGCCTGACGGGCGCCGCCGGCGCGGTGGAGCACCACCGTCGGGGTGTCGCACCGCGTGGAGGAGTGCGGGCGTGTGGCAGCGGTTGGATCGCGTGGTGCCGGAACGGCCGGGGTCCCCGGTGACCGCGGTAGGTCAGCCGCGGCCCTGGCCCGCTACGGGGAACTCGCCCGGGCCGCATGCGAGGTCTTGTGAGCGTGCTCGCGCCAGGCTTGTTCCCATCGGCGGGTCAGCGCCGGATACACGATCAGGTATCGGAAAGGCGCGATGGCGGCCATGTAGAGCCGTCCGAACAATCCGTTGGGTTTGACGAGGACGGCCATGCGCAGCTCGTGGTCGCCGTGCGCTCCGCGGACCCAGCCGAGGTGCATCACCGTGTGGACGGTCTTGTTCGCCATCTCGCGCGCGGCTTCCGTATCCAGCTCGTAGAGCGCTTTGAGGGGCATGCCGTCGTCGTCCGGGCCCGGGGGAGCGTCGCGCAGATCGTCGGGCAAGCGTTCGCGGAGCGAGGCGACGCGGCGACCGACTCCCGCCGACGGTTTGTCCCAGCCCAGGAGCGCGCCGAGCTTCCACCGGACGGCGAACAGGAGCTTCACCGGCCGAGGTTGCTTCGCGAGTCCGCCGGTGGTCCGCATCGCCTCGAGCATCGCCGGGAACTCGTCGGGCCCGGCTCCGGGAGTACGGAACGACCACACGTCCTCGATCCGGAAGTCGCGGGTCAGTTCGTGGATCCGCCACGGCTGCCCGGTATGGGCGGTCTCGGTGAGTCGTCCCACGGTTTCACCCCTCGTTTATACGGCACCGTATGCTTCGTTTATACGGTAGCGTATACAACGGACGCGATCAAAGGAGGTGGCCGGATTCCCGCCACGCCCCGCACGCCACGTGCCCGTTGGATCGAAGCGGGCCTCGAAGCCCTCGCCGAGGGCGGACCCGACGCGGTCCGCGTCGAGACTCTTGCCGCGAAACTCGGCGTGAGCAAAGGCGGGTTCTACGGCTACTTCGACGGCCGTGCCGCGCTGCTCACGGAAATGCTCGACGAGTGGGAACGCCGCTACACCACGGAGGTCATCGCGCGGGTCGACGCCGAGGGCGGCGACGCCGCGGACCGAATCCGACGTGCCGGCCGACTCACCTTCTCGGAAGACCCCCACCCCATCGACCTCGCGGTGCGGGCCTGGGCACGAACCGACGAGTCCGTCGCCCGGCGGCTGCGACGCGTCGACAACGAGCGCCTGGACTTCCTGCGAAGGATGTTCGGCGCCTTGATCACCGACCCCGACGAGGTCGAGGCACGCAGCGTCCTGATGTTCACGCTCGCGATCGGCCGCCACTTCATCGCCGCGGACCTCCACGGGCGCACCCAACGCGAAGCCGTCCAACTCGCCGCGGAACACCTGCTGCGCCCGCAACCGTGAATGCGAGACCTGCGACCGGCGTTGGCAGCGCGGTTGCCGAGCCCGGAGGTGTCCGGGCGGACCAAGCGCGTCGCGTGGGCGGCGATCAGGGGCAGACTTGGGTATGGGTGTATCAGGCGTGGCGCAATTCGTGGTGGAAATGGGCGAGTTCGGGCGGTGGCCGATGTGGGATCCGCCGGTACGCGGGCCGGGAGTCCTGCAGCGGGACGGTGGGTAGGATCCGGCACATGCCCGCCGTCCGCCGCCCCACGAGGGAACAGCGTTGGTGAGGGCACCCGGGTTGGCTCCGGATGATCCGCACTACCTGGCGATCGCGGAGGCCGGATCCCCGGAGGCGGTGCAGCTTCGCCTGGCCACGAGTCTGCGCGAGACCCTCGGCCGGGACATCGTGGTGGACCTGGCGGGGTGCGAGGAGTGGTACGCGAAGGACATCGCGGTCAGCGCCGTCCACTGGTCGCGTCTGCACCCCGAGAACACCTTGCTCCGGTCGATCAAAGTGGGCTTCGTCCCGAACTCCGGGGAACCCGGAAAGGTCGTGGTCGCTGTCACCAACCAGGGAGGCGACATCGTCATCAGCCGCTCTGCCGTCGGCCTGCCCGGGGCAGCGGACTGGCTGAGGGTACGCGTCGCGGAAGTCACGGACCACGAGCTCGCCCACGTCGAGGAATTCGACGCCCACATCGCGAACGGCGGCTACTTTCTCCTTCCCAACCTCCTTCTCGGCGACCGCGCGTGTCTGCGGTGGTTCCACAACAGCGTGATCCCGGACAAGCGGCCTGTCCCGGCGGAACTCGCCGCCGTCAACGAGCGGGCGGTGTCCGACGAACTCGGCGCGCATGCCGCCAAAAACAAGGTGGAGCTGTACGCGTCGGCCAAGGCGCGACTCACGCGGAAGGGCGCCGACGCCGCGGCTCTGGTGCGGGCGGTGGTTCCGGACGACCGCAAGTACGGCAAACGCACCGAGGTGATCGCGGCGGCGCCCGGCTACGCCGCGTGCCTGCGCGATCTCACCCGCCGTCGGACCGAAGCGCGGACGGCCGCCAAGTCGGCCGTTGCCCCGGCCTCCCGCGCATACGACAAGAACACTCGATTCCACCGGGCCCAAGCGGACTTGGGCCCGTCCGAGGGCGACCGTCCGGGAGAGAGCCGGGCATCCGGCTCGCCCGGCGAGGGCCCAGTCGCCAACGCCTCGTATGCCCTCCTCGCGTCCGACGCCTTGTCCGTGGGCTTTTCCCCGGCACACCACATCGCGAGCCCCCGGACCGACCCGGCCGAGCCGCTGCCACGCGCGCCTTCCGACGGTCTGCGCTCCGAGGTGTGCGGCCGGGTGACACCGCGGACGTCACCGGCGGACGGCAGAGGGCTGGACATGCGCGGTCCGGGCCGCGGCCGGGACCGGTGACGGCAGGGGCCCGCCGTTTCGTGAGGAGGCTCGATCCGGGGCATCAGGTGAGCCGGCGGGGCATCGCACCTGTGCCGAGTTGTGGTCGGCGTGGTCGGTGCCCCCCAGCGGGGAGATCGCGTGGCGCGCGTGCCGGAGTGGGGACCGGTTCAGGTGGCCCAGTGGCCTTCGAGTTTCCGTGCGGCGTCTCGGACCATCTCGCGCAGGGCCGCGGCGTCCTCGCCGTCTTCCTCCAGCGCTGTCGCGAAGTCGTAGACGTCGGCGCTGATGCCGGTCTCGGCCATGAGCCGCAGGAACTCGGCGGTGTGCTCGGACGTGCGTTTGGCGGCGGCTGCGCGTTGGGGCTCGTAGGTGTCCAGCAGCGTGGGGTCGGCCCAGCGCTCCCATACGGCCGCGGCTTTCCAGGCGAAGTCGTAGGCATCGTGGACGCCGAGGTTGATGCCCGGGCCCAGCATCGGAAGGAAGCGATGCGCCGCGTCTCCCGCCAGGAACACTCTTCGGCTCCGGAACTGGCTCACGACTTCGATCGTCATGCTCCGCGGCTGGGCGTCCGTGATCCGCAGCGGCAGCGTGGGTACGCCGGTGGCCGCGCGTACGACGTCCTCGCACCACTCCTCGGTCGCCACGGCGGCGTCGGGGCGGCGGAACGCGGTGTAGATCCACCGCGGGCCTTCGAGGCGGGGGACGAGGCACCCGCAGGAGACGCTGTTGATGATCCAGTACGCCACGCACGGGCGTTCCCCGGTCCACGTGCGCAGGTCGGCCTCGAAGTCGATGGCGACCAGATCCATGTCCATCCGCATGCCGTCGAGCGGGATGCCGAGCATCTTCCGTACGCCGCTGTTGATTCCGTCGCACGCGAGAAGGTAGTCCGCCCGCACCAGGCCCGGTTCGCCGTTGCCGTACGTCAGTTCCGCCGTGACGCCTTCCTCGGTGTTCTCGAAGCCGCGCAGTCGGGTGGAGAAGTGGATGTCGACGGACGGGCAGCGCCGCACAGCCGCCAGGAGTGCCGACTCGACGGCGTCGGATGGGCAGAACATGATGTCGCCGGCCCTGGCCACGGTCGGAGACCAGGTCTCGGGACGGCTCGCGTCCCGTCGGATGGGGCCGAGAGTCTCGCCCGCCAGGGTGCGCTTCCACGTCACCGGGCCCGTGGCGCCGAACGGCAGCGCGGCACGGTGGATCTCGTCGCCGATGCCCCAGTAGTGGAACAGCTCCATCGTCCACTTGTTGACGCCGGCCACACGTGAACGGCGGCCGAGCCGGCGGTGGCGCTCCACCACCGTGCACGGCACCCCGCGCCGCCCCAGTTCCAGCGCCGCGCTCAGTCCCACCGGGCCGGCCCCGATGATCAGTGCCGAAGTGTGGTTCTCCATGGCCTGCTTCCACAACAGAGGGACGGGTTGCGGGGGCACGTTGCCCGCGCCATGGCGGTGGTGCCGTGGCGGCGTGGACGCGGTCGCGCGCTGTCGGGCGAGGAACCGGCTCTTGCCTGTGTGGCTCTGTCAGTGCCTCGCAGGTCCGCACGGAGAACTGGAGGGCCCCACCGGACGCTCCGCTGCGATACGCGGAACCCTGGTTGTTCCACCTGGTGCGACCGGCTCGGCCACCTGCGCCGAAGACGCGGGACATCGGCGCGTCGTGCCCGCCGGAAGGGAGGGGAATCCTGCCGACGGGCTCGAAACGCCACCGAACACGACCAGGTGAGGACGGCGTCCGTTCCGGAGTTCGAGTCGGTCTCGAGTCCTACATAGATATCCACAGTATCATATATGCGGATCGCGAACCATGGATGACCGATTCGCGCAGGCGGCGGACACCCGGCAATTGCGGCAACAGCGCGCAAGGCGACCCACTGTACGCCGCCGCGGCCGGCGAGGCGGGCGCGGCCGGTTCGGGACGGAGTCCGGCGACGGCGATCAGTCTCGACCGCGCGTTCCGGTGGCAGGATGGCTGCCCGCCGCCGGAGGGGCGTCACGCCCGATATGCGCCGCGTCACAATGGCGTTCCCAAGGCGACGGTGAAGGCGCCGCGCGCCGCCGCGAGATGGTTCGCGCCGTCGCCTGTGGAACGACGGGGTGCCCGGTCGCATCCGAGCGGTATGCGGTACTCGGATGCCCAGGGACGCGACCACCCGCGTGATCGAACGGGCACCGACAGGCGGGCCTTGGGGCTTTCAGTTCCTCGCGGCCACGCCGGTTGACGTCCGCACACCCAGTCCGTCGGCGAGGAGCCCGGCGAGCCGGTCGATCTCGGCGGTTCCCGGCAGATCCTGGCGTGCGGTGAGCAAGCCGACGAAGTAGCCGGCAATCAGGTCGCCGATGGCCTTCCGCGGTGCGCCCACGCCGATTTCGCCGCGTCTGACGGCCTGGTCGAGAATCACGTCGACCACCTCCTGCCGGCGCGCGTTGAGTTCCCGGAGGATGAACAGGATCTGCGGGTCGTTGGGGGCCTCGGCAAACAGGTTGCGGGAGATGCCGCTCATCGGCATGGCGCCGTACACCTCGGTCATTCCCGCGATCAGAGTGACCAGGTCGCCGCGGAGACTCCCGGTGTCCGGTGCGGGGAGGCGGGCGCCGCCGGTGCGTTCGATGGCATCGAGCAGCATGTCGCGTTTGGTGGGGTAGCGGCGGAAGACGCTCGCTCGCCCGACGCGCGCGTACGCGGCCACCTGGTCGTAGGTGACGTCGAGGCCCTTTTCCGCGATCAACGTGTCGACCGCCGCTCGAATGGCCGCGTCGACCTCGGGGTCCGGCTTGCGCCCACGCGTCTTGGCAATCACACCCGCTCCCGAATGGTTTCTCGCTGCACCACGCCAGAATCCGGATACCGCGCGGTCGGTACCAATCTACTCCAATGCGTTCAGAAACAACTGCCTGTGTGACACCAGGCGGATCGCAATCGCGTTACGGATCTCGATGTGTCTGGGATTTCGACCGCTCTGTTCACAAGGGCGCCCACGCATCCGACGGGTTGCCCGATACCCGGGGCCGTCTGTCGGAGAAGCAGCACAAGGGCGACGGTGTGGGCGCTCCACCGGCCGACGTTCGACGGAGGCGCGGAGCCGCTGCGATCCCCGGCCCGGACCTGGGCCGCACCGCCTCGGGAACTCGGTTGCGTCGGCGAGGGTTTCACCGCGGCGGGGCCGTGTCGCTCGCGGATCCCGATCGGCGGACGCGGACGGGCGGCTACGCTCGCACCTTGGCTCTCGGCCGAGGGGGACACGCGCTGACGTGGCGCACAAGGGAGGCCGCGCGGTCGCGCCCCCGCCCCGACTTCGCCCGCCGGTGAGGACCGCCCGTCGCCCGGGCCACCCGACCTCCGGGTGTCGGCAGTCCGCGCCGAGGACTGTCTCTGGACACTACGCCGATACTTATAGTATCTGATTGACCGTGAGTGCGACCACGAAGCGGCGGGGCCGCGATCCGTTCCGAGAGATGTACGTGGTGCTGGCGGTCGTTCTCGTGCCGCTGGTGCTGCTCTCCGTCGTGTGGCTCGGCGCGACTCTCGGGGCCGGGAGTTCCGGGCGTCGGCCCGCGCGGTTCCCGCCGGCGATGCTCGTCGAGTTGGCGGCGGGCCGCTACCGGTGGCCCGGAACGTCCGCGACCGTCGCCACGATCGGGGTCGCCTGCGTGCTGCTGGCGGCCCTCTTCGGGATCGTCGTGGTTGTCGGCCGGTGGCAGCGTGCCAAGGTCAAAGTCGACCGCGCCCTGCCGTACTTGGCGCAGCCGCACGACCTCGAACATGTCACCGAGGCCGGCGCCCGCGGGATCGCGCGGCGGCTCGGGGTGCCGGACGCCGCGGCTCCCGGCGTCCTGATCGGGAACACGGTGCGCGGGGGGCGCCCGCTGTACGGCTCGTGGGAGGACATGCACGTCGACATCTGGGGCCCGCGCACCGGAAAGACGGCCACCCGGGCCATCCCGAACATCTGCGCCGCGCCGGGAGCGGTGGTCGTGACATCCAACAAGCGCGACATCGTCGACGCCACTCGGCTCACCAGGGAACGGCGGGGACGGGTGTGGGTGTTCGACCCGCAGCAGCAGGCCGGGGAACCGGCGTCGTGGTACTGGGATCCGCTGTCGTACGTGGGCGACAGCATCGTGCGCGCGGTCAAATTGGCGGGGCGTTTCGCCGCGATCAACCGCATGCCGCACACCCAGAGCGACGGTTATTTCGAGCCCGCGGCCGAGCAGTTGATCGCCAACCTCCTGCTTGCCTGCTCGCTCATCGGCCAGCCCGTCACCACCGTGTACCGCTGGCTGACCAATCCCACCGATGAGGACCCTGTGCGGATTCTGCGCAGGGCCGGGCACGAACTCTCCGCCGACGCCGTGGGCAACGTGGTCAGCGCGCCCGACCGGCAGCGTGCGGGCGTGTATGGGACGGCCGCGGAGATGATGTCGTTCCTGATCGCACCGACCGTGACGCAGTGGGTGACTCCGGGGTCCGATACGACCCGTCTCGCCTTCGACTACCGGGAGTTCGTCAGGAGTTCGGATCAGACGCTCTACCTGCTGTCGGAGGAGACGAACAAGATGGCGGCGCCGCTGGTGCTGGCCTTCACCGCGGCGCTCGCCGAGGAGGCCGAGAACCTGGGCATCGCCTCGCCGGGCGGACGGCTGCCGCTGCCGATGCTGTTCGTCCTCGACGAGGCCGCGAACGTCTGCCCGTGGAAGGCCCTCCCGGACAAGTACTCGCACTTCGGGTCGCGCGGTGTGGTGATGATGACGATCCTGCAGTCGTGGGCGCAGGGGGTGTCCGCCTGGGGCTCCGACGGCATGAAGAAGCTGTGGGGCGCGGCGAACGTCCGGGTCTACGGCGGCGGTGTGCTCGACACGGACTTCTTGTCCGGCCTGTCCGCGGCCTCCGGTGTGTTCGAGCCCGAGACGACGAGCGTCTCGCACAAGGCGACGCGGCTGTTCCCCGAGTCGTTCAACGTGGGTTCTCGGCCCGAGCCGGTGTTGGATGTCCCGGACTTGGTGGCGCTGCCGCGCGGGCGCGCTTTCGTGCAACTTTCCGGTACGCCGGCGACGTTGGTGCGCACGGCACCGTGGTGGGAGGGGCCGTTCGCGGCCGAGATCCGGGCGTCGACCAAGCGATTCGATCCCGTGCCCAGCGTGAAGTAGCCAAAAAGCGAGAGTGCAAGTATCTGATACTTCAAGCTTCTGATAAATTCCTTGAACCATCGTGGCCCCCCTGAGTGGTGTGGAGCCGCGCGATGGAATTCCACATTCCCTTGGCATGCACGGGAGCTTCCCATGCTGAATCAGCTCCAACTCCTGGCCTATCGGGCGCTCGCCGCGCTGCCGGCGGACGATTCCAAACCGCTCTGCAGCGGCGGCGAAGCCGGGGAGTGCCACGATCCGCACGAGCCGCTGAAGCCCACCTCGCAGGTGAAGCTGCCCACTGACCTCAGGAGCGGGATCGAGTCGTTCATGGCCTACGTCCAGATCGGGGCGTGGGTCGCGGTCTTCGTGGCGGTGGTCGGCGTCGGCGTGGTCGTCGTGTGGGGATGGGCCAGCGGCAAGGGTGTGCAGGCCGCCGGACGTCTGGGCGTCGTTTTCGGCGGCGCGGTGATCATCGCGACCGCGAACACGCTGGTCACCTTGTTCGTGGGCTTCGGCCACAGCTGAGGCGGGCACCGATGCGACGGAGACAGGCATGATGTCCCCCCGGGCCCGCCGGCCCGGACCCGAGGGCGCGGACGCGGCCCCGGTCGTGCGGCGCCGCACCACCGTGTCCGTGGGCGCGTTCGTTCTGCTCGTCATCGGCGCTGTGGCGGTCGCCGTCCTCGGGCCCCCGGACTCTTCGCCCGGGAAAACCGGGCCCGTGACCGCCACACGGTCGGACGAGGACACAGCGCGCGGTGGCGCCGATGAAGCGGTGAACAACAGCGACTCGGAGACCAGTTCCCCGGTGCCCATCTCGCTCCCGGCCCCCGCACCCGCTGAACCCTGCCCGGTACTCGACGCGTCCGACCAACGGGTGCCCGCGCAACCGCCTCAGGACGTCAGCTGGAGCGTGTTCCACGGGCTGCTGGTCCCCTCGTCGCCGAGTGCGGGCCCCGCCCTCGCCGAGGAAGAGGTGCAGCGCTGCTTCGCGCACACCCCGACCGGGGCACTGCTCGCCGCCGTCCAGATCAGCGCCCGCTATTTCCTGGCCGCGGATTGGCCCCTGGTCGCGGACCGTTGCCTCACTCCGGGGCCGATGCGCGACGCGGTGATCCAGCAGCGCGCCGCACGTGAGCGGATCGCCGGCGTGGCGAGCGATCCGCCGCCCGAGTCCCTGGCGCAGGTCGCCGGCTACCACGTCGACTCATACGCACCCGAACGGGCGGTCATCCGCCTGATCCGCGACGGCGGTTCGCCGGACGGCGGTGCCTCGGAGGACGACTACGACGGCGACCAGGACGATGACCAGGACGCCGACCAGGACGCCGACCAGGACGCCGGCGACAGTCTCACGTCCGCCGTCTACACCCTCGAATGGTCGGGCGGGGACTGGCGGATCCAACTGCGGCCCGACGGCTCCGACGCCGACGTACCTGCCGAGACCGACGTCGGCGGCGCCACGCCGTGGGGAGCCGGGACGTGGTAACCGAGGCCCAACCCCGGAAGGCCATGCTCGCGCGTCTGATGGCCGTACTGCTCCTTCTCGCCGCCGCGCTGCTCGCCGGGGCCGGCCAGGCACACGCGGCCGGCCCGGCGGCCCCGGGCCAGGCCCCCGGCGCGAGTCGGGTGCTGCCCATGGACGACAAGTGCACCGACGGTTCACCCGTGGTCAACGCCCAGTGCGGCAAGAGCAAGGGCCAACCGGAGCACGAGGATTGCGACGGCTGGGGCGAACCGGCCGGCTTCTGTGCCAAGCCGGGCGACAAGCCGGGCGGCAAGCGCGACAGCGGGATCTACGACGTCGGCGACAAGAAGGACAGCAGCAACCCCTTCGAACAGATCGAGGCACTGGTCTTCGACGCGGTGAGCGTTGTCGCCGAATGGGGGATCGAGGAAAAGGGCCCGAACATCAGCGGATCCGCCGACGACGGCGGCATCGCGTTCGCCCGCGACAACCTGCTGCCCGTCGTGGCTTTCGTCGTGGTCGTCGCACTGATCGCGGGAGCCGTCCGCCTCGCCATGCGCCGTGACGGCAGACCTCTCAAGGACATGGTCGTCGCGTCCGCGGTCTTCGTGGCGGTCAGCACATCGAGCATTGTCGTCGTGGACCTGTTGAGCAGGTTCTGCCAGGATTTCGCCCGCTGGTACGTGCTCCGGGGCCTCGGCGGCGACTCCGGGGACTCCCGGTCCTCGATGCGGACCGCGCTGGGAAACCTGCTCAAAGGGGCCGACAGCGGCGACCATCTCTTCGTCGGGATCATGGCCGGACTGTGTGTCTTCGGCGCCGCCATCGCGCAGTGGCTGTACAAGATGTACGCAGCGTTCATCGTCCTGTACCTGGTGGCGACCATGCCGCTGATGGCGGCCGGCGGCATGCTGGGCGGCAACGGATCCCGGGCGTTCGGCCAGCACATCGCCAAGACCATCACGTGGGTGCTCGCCCCGGCGGCGATGGACGTCGTGTTCGTGCTCTCGGTGCAGGAGTACGCGCGTGCGTCCGAGGCGGGCGGCGGGGCCGCGCCCTACCGCGGCATCGCGATCCTGGCGTTCGGCACGATCACCGTCGCGTCCGTGCGTTCGGAGGTCCAGGGCTTCCTGGGCGGCGCCGCCGGATCGAACGCGGTCGCCGCGGGCTCGGCGATCCTGGGCGCGAAAGCCCTCGGCGCAGTGGTCAAGGGCGGGGCCGGGGTGGGCGGTGCGGTAGCGGGCCTCGCGGCCGGGCTGGCAGGCGGCGGAGAAGGCAGGAGCGGCGGCGGACGCGGTGGCACCGGGGGCCTTGCCGGGGGCGCGGCGACGGTCGGTGACCGGCCTTCGCGTGACCGGGGCCGCGCCGAGTCCTTGGGAGCCGCGGTCCGGTCCCGCGCCGACGACCTGCGCGAGCGACGCAGGAACAGGGTTCTCGCCAACGCCGAGGCGACACGCTCGCGCGTGGATACCGTGGCCGAGGCGCGGTGGGCGGAGGCATCGAAGGGTCTCGCGGCCATGTCCCCCGGCGCCCTGCGCGCCCGGGAGGCCAACGCTCTCGCAGACCGCGCAGACGCGCTGCGCGTCGGTGACCAGGCCGCGGCCGACCGGCACAACCTGGCTGCGATGGCGGCCCGTGTCCAACGGGGGAAGGCGCTGGGTGCCGCCTCCGTCGGGGCGTCCGCCGAAGCCCCGAGCACGGGCTCTCCGCCGATTCCGCACGCGGTGGGGGAAGCCCCCCACGCCCCGTCGACGCGCCCGGGCGTGGCCCGCGACGCCGACGTCGACTCCGATACAGGGCGGATGCCTATCCCGGGGGGAACCGGCGAGGACACCGGGGGCCCGCTGGCCCCCGGGGCCGCCGCCGTCCCCCCGCCGGCCCCTGCCGCGCCGGAACCGACCGGTCCCGACACGCCCGGCAGTCCGCCGCCGCGCGGGCGGGGGGCGGCGCCTGACGCCTCGAACCGGGGCGCCGAACCCCGGCCCACCGACGGGCCCGGCGGCAGTGACCGCAGAGACACCGAGTCCTGGTAAGGAGATTCCTTGTCCTCCTCCGTCCGGACCTATGGGAACTGGCGCAAGCCCGCCTTGCCGGGCATCGGCCGGCTCGGTCTCGCCGGCACGGTCACGCTGATGGGTGGCCTGGCCGTGGTCATCCTCGCGATGATGATCTCCACGGCGCTGGCCCTGGTCGCGGTGGTCCTCATCGCCATCCCCCTCGTCCCGCTGACGATGCGCGACCGCCACGGCCGCAACGGACTGCAATGGGTCGGGACGCGGTGGGCGTGGTTCACCGGGGTGCTCCAGGGCACGCACCTCTACCGGTGCGGCCCGCTGGGGCGGCTGCCCACCGCGGCGTACGCCCCGCCCGGGTTGCTGGCCGGGGCGGTGATCAGCGAGGAAAACGACGCCTACGGCAGGCCGTTCGCCCTGGTGCAGTTGCCCACGGCCGAACACTATTCGGTGGTCCTCGCGTGCAACGCGGACGGCGCGTCGCTGGTCGACGCCGACCAAGTGGACACCTGGGTCGCGCATTGGGGGCAGTGGCTGGCGACCCTGGCGTACGAGCCAGGCCTGGTCGGGGTGTCCGTCACCATCGAGACCGCGCCCGACACCGGAGAGCGGCTGCGCAACGAGGTCATCGACAATCTGGTGGAGGACGCGCCCGACCTCGCCCTCGGGGTCTTGGCGGACATCGTGGACCACTACTCCGTGGGGTCCGCGGAGATCACCACCCGTGTCGTCCTCACCTACAGCGGGGCGGCCGACGGCGTGCGTTCCCGCCGCGGCCCGCGGGAGACGGCGGAGGAGATCGGCAACCGGCTGCCGGGAATCGCCCGACGCCTCTCGATGACCGGTGCCGGGCCGGCGGTGCCCATGACCCGCGACGACCTGACCCGGGCGGTTCGCGCGGCGTACGACCCCCAGGCCGTCATGGAACTCGACGAGGCCCACTCGCTCGGCGTCGCCGACCTGGACTGGCACGAAGCCGGACCGGTCGCCACCCAGGAGGCGTGGGACCACTACCGGCACGACAGCGGCTGCTCGATCACGTGGACGATGACGCAGGCTCCTCGCGGCGAGGTGTTCTCCACGGTTCTCGCGCCGCTCGCCCAGCCCCACCCGGACCTCGCGCGCAAGCGCCTCACTCTGGTCTACCGGCCGCACGACGCGGGCTCCGCCGCCCGGCTGGTCGAACGCGACCGCAAAGACGCGCTGTTCAAGGCTCAGCAGACCAGCATCGTCCAGGCCCGTGACTCGGTGGACCTCCAGTCGACGGCACAGGCCGCGCGGGAAGAGGCCATGGGCGCGGGGCTGGTGCGCTTCGGGATGTTCCTGACCGCCACGGTCCTCGACCCCGGCGACCTGAAGCTCGCCGCCGCGACCGTGGAGAACCTCGCCGCGGCGGGACGGATCACCCTGCGGCGCGTCTACGGGGCCCAAGCCGCCGCGTTCGCCGCCGCGTTGCCGGTCGGACTGGTGATGACGAAGCACCTGCGTACGCCCCAGCCGATCCGCGACGCCATGTAGCGCCACGGTGCCGACGAACCATAAGGAAAGGTGAGACATGGCCCCCAAATCCCGGACGGCGTTGCGATTCGAGTCGCGAACCGCTGCGCCCGCCAAGCCGGTTGAATCCTCCGTCGGCGAACGCCGAGGTCGGGGTCGCTTGTTCGGCAGGCGAACACCGCCCGCTGAGAAGACCGATCACAAGTCGTCGGGACCCGGCCCGCGCGGATGGACGGGTTGGGGGCGCGGGGAGTTCACCCACGTCGAGGCGGCGCCGGAATGGCGCGGCACCACCGTGCAGGTCTGCGGGCTGTGGCCGTTCGGAGCGGGATCGGGGACACCCGTCACCGGCGTACCGCTCGGCCGGACGCTGACCAACGGGGCCACTTTGTGCTGCGATCCGATCAGTTGGTTCAGCAGGGCCAACCTCATCCTCAATCCCAGCGAATTCGTCCTGGGCAAACCCGGCCTGGGGAAATCCACCGTGGTACGCCGCCAGGCGCTGGGACTTGCCGGATACGGCGTCTCCCCCCTCGTCTTCGGAGACCTCAAACCGGACTACGTCGACCTCATCCGTGCCCTGGGCGGGCACGTGATCAGCCTCGGACGCGGGCGCGGCAACCTCAACGTCCTCGACCCGGGCGAGGCCTCCGACGCCGCCGCACGCCTGACCGGTGACGCGCGCAAGGCGCTGATGGCCGACTCGCACGGGCGACGGCTGAACGCGGTCTGCTCGCTGCTGACCATCGTGCGCGGCAGCCCGGTCACCGACCGCGAGGAGACCATTGTCAACATCGCCCTCAAGGTGCTCGACGACCACCACCACGCCGGACCTGCTCCGGTCATGGCCGACCTGCTGCGGGTGATCAGGGACGCGCACCCGGCGATCCGTGCGGTCGCACTCGACCGCGGGGACCTGGAACGGTACCGGGACGTCTGCGAAAGCCTGGAGGCGTCGCTGATCGCCCTGCTCGGAGAGGGGCGGCTCGGCGACATGTTCTCGCGTCCGACCACGGATCCCATGCGCCGCGACCGACCCGTCTGCTTCGACATCTCCAGCATCGACGACTCGGAAATGCACATGCAGGCCGCCGCGTTGTTGGCCTGTTGGTCGTACGGCTTCGGCGCGCTGGCGGTGAGCCAGGCGCTCACCGACGCCGGACTGGAGCCGCAACGCCACTACTTCGTGATCATGGATGAGTTGTGGCGCGTCCTGCGCGCGGGCCGGGGCCTGGTGGACCGGGTGGACGCACTCACCCGGTTGAACCGGCAACGGGGTGTCGGCACGGCGATGATCACGCACACCATGTCCGACCTGGTGGCACTGCCTTCCGAGGAAGACCGCATGAAGGCCAAGGGGTTCGTCGAACGTGCCGGCATGGTCATCTGCGGCGGCCTTCCTGCCGCCGAAATGCCCGAACTCACCCAGGTGGTGGGGATGACCGCCGCGGAACAGGAGATGATCGTCGACTGGTCCACCCCTCCCGCGTGGGACACGGGACCCGAGCGCCGCGCGGAACCGCCGGGCCTGGGCAACTTCATGGTCAAAGTCGGCGGGCGCCCGGGCATCCCGGTGCACATCGAACTGACCCAGGCGGAGTTGTCGATCAACGACACGAACCGACGGTGGGCCCGATGAGGCGTGTCGCCCGCGTGGTCGGGGTTGTGGTGATCACGTGGGTGCTGTTGTTGACGGGTGCGTCCGCGGCGTTCGCGGATTGGCCTGACGAACCCAGTTGTGTGTACGTACCCGATGACATTTATGGCTACAAGTTCAATTTCTACTGCTGGGAAGTTCCCGAGGGCGGTGCCGTTGGGAAGAACGGCGAGAGGCACGTCAACAACGACAAAGCCGCAACGGGAAACGTCCTCCATTGGAAGGAGCCCGATGAGAAAAAGAATCCACACTGGACAAACGGAGGTATCGGGACCGACTGTGCCAACAAATGGGACATGGGGGAGTGGAATGTCGACAAGGACAGCCCGAGAGGAAAGCAGCTCTATCAGGAGCAGTGCGTCGGCAAGCGTATGGACTCCTGGCTCGATGGACGCCACGGGGATTCGGATCTGTCGAATCTGGAGGATCCGTGCACAACACTGCCGAAAGAGGTGGCCGACCAGTGTGTGAATCCAATCGGAAACAATCCGTGTCTGGCTATTCCCGTGCCGGACGAGCTTGCGGCGTCGACGCGTGCCAAGTGCATGTCGGACCACCCGGAGTTCCGTCAGAAATTCGCCGGTGATCCGGGAAACGGGTTGCCGGGGTGTGGCGGTGATGACTGTGGCAAGGACAAGTCCGAGTCGGCATCGGGTATTGGGGTCGATGATGACGTGATTCAGGAGATGCGGGATCTCCTGGGTTATGGGGTTTTTGGCGCGTTGTGTGTGTCGTTGGTGGCGCTGATGGTGACCGGGGCTCAGCTCGCCCTGGCGCGGCGCGGCGGAAAGGACGTGTCGGCGCGTGCGGTGAAGGTCGTGTGGGTGTGCGTCGCGGTCTTTCTGATCGGGACGGTCTCCAGCGTCGCGGTCGTCATCACCGGCATGGCCGGGAAATGACGCTTTGACAGGCTCTGTGCGGTGGAGAAGGGAGCTCCGTGGAACAGACAATCATGGATTTCGTCGAGGGAACGGTGCGGCCCCTCTTCAAGGCCACGTTCCCCGCAGCTTTCAAAGCGGCCAGCCGTGAATTCGGAGGGTCACACACGCTGGGTGAGGATATTCGGCGGGAACTCGGACAGCGCAGGACGATGGGCCCGGAAAAGGCTCCGGCGAAATGACACGCGTCGAGGGAGAACTCGTAAGGGGCCTGCATGCGCATGAGGTTGGGGCAGGTCATGGCGGTCACGGTGGTGCTCGCGATGATGGCCGTTTCGGGCATGGTCGTCGTCGTGGTCACCGAGTTGGAGAACAAGATCAAGGACTCCGTGAAAGACTATGTCGTCGGCAAGATCGCCGAGATGGCCGGTCTCTCCAAAGGAATTCTGAAGCTCGCCTCGGGTGACCGGAAGCAGGACGCGAAAGACGCCGTCCCGCTGATCGTGGAGGCCACGCACGGCAAACTCGGCTGCCCCGAGGTGACTTCGGCCGTGATCGCCTCGCAGATCTATCACGAGTCCGGCTACAACCCGACGATCCAGAGCCCGGCGGGTGCCCGCGGGATAGCCCAGTTCATGCCCGCGACCTGGGCCGCGCACGGTGTCGACGGCAATGGTGACGGCAGGAAGGACTACAACGACCCTCAGGACGCCATCCCGTCCATGGTTGCCTACGACTGCGCGGTGGCGAAAAACACGCGCAAGGTGCCCGGCGATCCGGTGAAGAACATGCTCGCCGGTTATAACGCCGGCCCCGCCGCGGTCGTCCGCGCCGGCGGCATACCCAATTACCGCGAGACGATCAACTACGTCAGCCGGATCACCCGGACCGCGGACGAACTCGCCGCGCTGATCGCCGCCGAGGAGCCGTCGGATGCCCGGGCCCCTTCGTCGTTCGGCGCCGAGGTGGTCGCCCAGGCGGAGAAGTGGACGACCCGGAACCTCCCGTATCTGTGGGCCGGCGGGGACAAGGACGGGCCGACACCGCGTTGCCCCGGGGTCAGGAGGGCTTCGGATCCGCGGCCTTCGGGATGTCCCGTGGTCAGACCAGGGGACATCGGCCCTCCCCTTCCCGGGAAAGGCGGCTTCGACTGCTCGGGCCTGGTGCTGTACGCGGTCTATCAGGCGCGGAAGCGCTTCGGTGTCACGCCCAATGCCGTGCTGCCGCATCAGACGTGGTACCAGCTGAACGACAAGACGGGCACATCGGTGCCGATGGACAAGATCAAGCCGGGGGACATCATTTTCGTGTGGCCGAAAGAGCATCCGGAAAGTCGGGATCCGGGCCACGTGGTGATCTACGCGGGGACGGTGAACGGCAAGAAGATGATCATCGAGGCGCCGCGCACGGGCCGTGACATCCGCAAGGTCGAACTGAGTTCGTACGATGGCCGCCGCATGGAAGCCCGGAGGTATGGGTGAGGTTCCCATGGTGTGCCAGTCGTGCCGCGCCTGCCGCTTGGGCCACCCGTGCCGGCCGCGTCGGTACGGCGGCCGTGGTGGCCGCGGCACTGTGTGCGGCCTGCGGCACCCCCGCATCGTCCGGGGACGCTGTGCCCGATCGCCCCCCGGCAACCACGCAGACCTCCGCCGAGGATGCTCCCCCGACGTCGGACGCCGAAAGCGGATCGGTCGCCGCCCCGCTCCCCACCGGTCGGCCCGGAAAGCCCGCCGGTCCGGTACCGGATCCGGATGCCGTCGACCGGAGCGACGCCTCGGCGGTCGCCGTCGCGGCTGCGGTGTGGATGGGCAGCTCGGACACCGTCATCGACACATCCTGGTACGACGCGTCCCTGCGCGCGGCGCCGTTCCTCACCCCGCAGTTGCTGGCCACGTTCGCGGCGGCGCGACCTCGGTCGGGTCCGGGACGCGAATGGCTGGAGTGGTGGGAGCACCGGGCCTTCACCACGGCCGAGGCCGAAGTCTCGCCCGACGATCAGGAATTGGCCGACACGCTGCTGACGGTGTATCGGAAGGTCACCGTCCGGCTCACTCCGGTCGGCCGCGACGGCTGGCGCGGAGAACCGGTCACGTACTTCCAGTTCATCACGCTGTCACGTGCTTCGATCCGGGCCGGATGGCAGGTCGAAGCCGTCGTCGACGACGCCTGAGAGCGGTGACGACGAGGCCGGTGGGCGGGAGGACGCCTCCATCTGTTCCCGTAGCGCCGCGTCCAGGCTGAAGGCAGGGATGTGCAGCAGTTCGGGCGGAGGCGGTACCAACGGGAGCGGTTCGAGTGCCGAATCGTTGTGGCCGTTGCGGGGATCGCACGCCGCGAACGGCCCCCGCTCCGGATCCATGAGCGCGGCGAGGTGGGGGTCCGCGTGGTTCAGCCACCACAACGAGATGCCGAAGTCGTTGTCCAGCCGAAGCGATTCGAAGGCCCGCCACAGCGCCGCGAGGCGTACCAGCGCCTCCGGGTGTCGCCACCAGGACGGGCACCACACGGCCACACTGCGGTTGAGCCGGCGGCGGACCACCTGCGCCAGGTAGTCGGTGACGAACTCGTCGACCGACCGGAACGCCAGTTCCGGCTCCGGTTCCGGCTCTCGCTCGTCGAATGAGGCGTCGTGCTCATGTGACTCCACGATGTAGGCCTTCCCTTCCGATATCCGGCCGCTAGAGCCCGACCGCCGGACGCTCGTGGCGACCCGTCACCCGGTGGCGCGAATGACCTGAGGCGGTTTGATCCCGTCCGCGGACGTGACGCCCAGGGGCAGCCCGGTCGCGAACGTCCCGGCCTGGGCGCCGTAAGCGCGCCGCAGCCGCACCCGGACGGCGGCGGCAAGGCCCTCCTTCGCCACCGCGGCTCGCGGAAGATCGTCGACGTGGCGGACCGTTGCCGTGGCCACGGCCGCGAAGGGAGCAAGGTTGTCCTCTCCGCTCCGCCGCTGCCGGTTCGCGGACCGGTACAGGAACGTCAGCCGTTGGGCGGCGATCTGCCCCGGCAACGCCAGCAAGGGTGTGCCCAATCCCGGTGACATGTCGTCGCGTGGCGACCGGGAGGCCACCCAGCTGACCGAACACGCACCGTCGTGGCGAAAATGGTCCCAGAGGTCGCGGCTGGAAAGCGGAGTCACGTCGGGCCATTTGGGTCCCACGGACGGGTCGTTGCGGTCGAGCAGAGCGGCCACACTCGGGTCGTACGCGACGCGCGCCGCGACCGTGAGTTCGCGTGCGGTCAACGGAACCGCCGCCACCCCCGCTTCCTGTAGTGACGCGCACAGACCGGGGAGGCGCGCACCCAGGGTGGCGGCCGACTGCGGGTCCGTCCGCCGCGGTTGTGTGCCGCCCGCGGTGGCCGCATAGGTGAGAGCGATCTTCGTCCGCAGCCGCGCCGGGGTGTCCGCCAGAGCCTCGGTGACGAGTGCCGCCCCGACCGCCCCCGCCGGCTGCCCGGTGAGCCAGCGCTCGCAGACGTCGAACCAACTGCCGTTGTCCATCGGGGCATTGGTCGTATCCATGGTCGGACCGCATTCGAGGACAACCGTGTGAAAGCGCGTCCTCGGATCGGTGACGAAGGCGAACGGCCGGTTGTAGGCGTCGCGGGCCTCGGACAGTGCCACGGTCGACGCGAGCCCCGGAAGCCGGCACGCGGTATGCGCGGTGACCTTCACGGGATCCGAAAGGGATGGAGGCGCCTCGCGCGTGCCGGCCGAACGCCCCAGCGGATGACGGGCTTTCGTACGGAGGTTCACGGCCGTCCTCCCGAGTCGGTGTCCGGTACGACCCGGGACAGGTCGGCGGCCATATTGGCCAGGGGCGGGCACGTCTCGTGGGGCGGCGGGCCGTGCCCCAGGCGCACCGACTCCATCCACGGGACCGTCCACACACGGGGGACGCCGCCCGAGACCAGTGTGAGGAAGTCGAGTAGCCGGGGCGGGAGTTTCCCGGGTGCGTCCGCGACCACGGCCAGGCCCAGAAGCACGACCCGGTTCGGCGCCGCACCCGAAGCCCATTGGAGGACGGCGGATTGCGCCGCCCGCAGCCCGTGCAGGTGGGTGCGGGCCACCAGGACGACCCGGTGCCGGGTCGGCCCGGCATCCGCGGGCCACGCACCCCCGGCATCCGCTCCGCCCGCGAGTGCCGCGTCGAGTGTGGACACACCCGCTCCGCCGTGGCAGCCGACCCACCACCACCGAGGCGCGGGCACGTGTGCCGCGACGCGCCGCGTGGGCAGGCCGTCGCTGTCGGACCGGGCGAGCCCGGAGCGCAGCGGCGTAGTGGGACGAAGCCGGCGCGGCGGGACGCCGACCTGCGCGGCCGTCGGTTCGCTCGGCGCCCCGGACAGCCAGGGATTCGCATGCATTCTGATCACCCGACACCGTCGAAGCCGAGAGCACGGAAGGCCAGCCACAGGTCGTACTGCGCGGACGGACGCCTGACCACCGCGGTGCCGAGAGCGGTCTCGACACGGCCGAGGCGCTTGCGTACGCCCGGCGCGGTGATCCCCAGGTGGGACGCGGTCGGCATGAGCCGGGCATCGTGGGACAGCCACGTGTACAGCGTGGTGACGCCGGCCTCGCGGGGAAGCGTGCGCAGTGGTCCGATCCGCAGCCGCGCCCAGGAACGGATGCCGGGGGCGGCGATCAGCGCGTCCAGGGTCGGTCGGCTGGACACCGGCTCCGACATCCAATGGCCGCCGCTCGCCCCGATCACGCGCAGTGCCAGCGACAGCGCCGCACGGTCGGCCAGTCTGCCGAGGTCCACGGCGAGCACACCCTGGATGTGTCGCAGGCGCTGGGCGAGGGTGTTGCGGTGCAGATCGAGTTCACGGTGTGCGGGCCGCTCCGCGTGCAGCCACGTTCCCAGGGTCACCATCAGGCCCCGGGCATCCGGATCCGACTGACGCGTGGGCCGATAGTCGAACAACGGACGCAACAGCGATCCGGCCCACGCGGGCCCCTCCCCGGCAGCCAGCAGGACGCCCGGGTCGGAGGCTGCGTCGGGTGGGTCGGAGGGGGGACGGATATCGGCAACACTCATGGCTCGTCACCTACTTCGCGGACCGGGTGGACCAGGGGCCCGGGTTCGAGACGACGTCTCGGATCCTTAGCGGGGCGAGATTCAAAGTATCAGATACTCCAAGTATAGAATTGAATGAGTTGCCACCCCGCGACCGAGGCCCACCGGCCACACGACCCGCCCATGGTCGGCCGTTGCGGCACGCGCGCGGTGACGCCGCATCAGGACCCCGGCCGACGTCCGGCGGCCTGGTCCGGGGTCCCTGTCCGACACCACGGCACCGAGGCCCCGATGTCCTTCGCCGGACCCCGAATACCTCACCCACGTGCGTCCGAGTCCGAACGCGCCTTCCTCGTCCGGACATTCGTCGGTGCGTTCGTGATCGGCCGGTTGCCGGACGGCTCGGATCCGTGCTCTGATCTCCGACCTTGAGCGACGGCAACCGCCCTTCGTCCGACTCGCCTCCCCGAGGCGATCGCGGCCCGGGGGCGGACAGGGGCGACACCCGAGCGTCGTAGACTCCTCGACAGGGAACTCGCCGCCCGACCAGGGGGTGTGAACGACGACGGAGGACCATGAATCCCAGAGGACGCGGCCGGAAACCGGATCCGGAGGTCGACGCCGCCATCCACAAGGCGGTCATGGAACTGGTGTCGGAGCACGGTCTGGAAGTCACGTACGACCAGGTGGCGGCTCGTGCCCGAGTGGGGCGCGCGAGTGTGTTCCGGCGCTATCCGACCAAGCGGGACATGCTGCTTGAGGCGATCGGGCAGACCGGCACCTTCCGGGTCAGTGTCCCCGACACCGGGTCGCTGGCCGGTGACCTGTACGAGCTGGTCGCCGGGATCGCCGCCGTCTACGGGACACAGCCGATGTACGGGCTGTCGCGTCAAATCCTCAGGGAGGCCTGCCGCGACACGATGATCCGCGACATCATGCGGGAACTCAACGAGCGGCGTTTCGAGATCGTGATGGCCGTCCTGGAACAGGCCGCCGCGCGTGACGAGTTGGCCGAGTCGGCCGACCGGCGTCTGATCTGCGACATGCTGATCGGATATTTCGCCGGGCTTCTGTCGGCCGAGTATGACTTTCCCGATGCGGAGAAAATCCGGGGCATGGTGGAATTCCTCATGCACGGAGTGGCGGCTTCCCACTGACCCGGCGACCTCGGCGACGACAACCGCGCCGGGCGCCTTCGGCCGCTCCACGACCGTGCTGATCGACGGAGCCGTGCCGCGCGTTTTCGGCTCGGCGGCGCCCCGGCGCCGACGTGTGCGACGCCGCGTCTCAGACGGGCCCGCGGGACGTGAACTGTGCCCTGCCCTCCGTACGCAGCCAGGTGTCGAAGTCCATCAGGTCCGGGTGCAGCTTGCGCAGCTCGGGGATGTCGGCCTGCCAGCCGCCCCGATGGTTGGCGAAGTCATAGCCCGCGCGCGCGTCGGGATCGGCGCCGGTCAGGGCCTCGCGCGGGATCGCGCGGTACGTGACGGCGGTAGCGGTGGCGAGGCCGATCGCGGCGACGATCTGCGGGAACGTGAGTTCGTCCCCGGCGATCTCCAGTGCCCTTCCGACGTAGCGGTCGGGGTCGGTGAACGCGAGGGCCGCGAACGCGCCGATGTCGGTGGCGGCGATGAGCTGGACCGGCACATCGGGCTTGACCACGTCCGACAGCACGCCCTCGCGCACTCCAGTCGTGGGGTGTGAGTGGTTCTCCATGAACCGGACGGGACGCAGGATGGTGGCGGGCAGGCCCAGGGAGCGGATGTGCTCCTCGATCCGCCATTTGCTCTCCCAGCGGCGGATGCCGGGCGAACGCTCGGCCCCGCCGACCGAGGCGTACACGAGGTGCCGGATCCCGGCGTCGTTCGCGGCGTCGGCCACGTTCACGCCCAGGCGGATCTCGTCCTCGATGGTGAAGCCGGGCGGGGTGCCGGGGTAGCCGATGGTGGGTTGGACGCTGAAGACGCCGTGCGCGCCCCGCATCGCCGCGTCGAGGGAGGCGCGGTCGTCCATGTCGCCCCGCACGACCTCGGCGCCGGCCTGGGCCAGGGCCCGAGCCCGGGGCGCGTGGGGGTCACGGGCCAGGGCTCGCACCCGCGCGCCGGCCGCCAGGAGTTGCCGCGCGGTGGCGCCGCCTTGCAGGCCGGTCGCTCCGGTCACCAGCACGGTGGGATGCGTCGTCACAGCTGCCTCCGGGTTGTGTGCGGAACGTCGTCAGGCTCCCGGGGTGGGCCGGGCGCGACATAAGTAGGGAGTTTCCCCAGTTCCGTGTCCCGGTAATATATGGGGAGTCTCCCCAGATCTCAATCGGAGGGCGCCATGACCGCACCACCGCCCCGGCCCGCGCTCCGCGCCGACGCACAGCGCAACTACGAACGTCTGGTCCGCGCCGCCGGCGAGGTTTTCGCCGAACGAGGCGTCGACGTCCCGATGGACGACATCGCCCGCCACGCCGGCGTCGGGAACGCGACCCTCTACCGCCGGTTCCCGACCCGGACAGCGCTGCTGCAGGCCGTCCACCACGACCGGATCGACGCCCTGTGCTCGCAGGCGAGGACACTGCTCGCCACGCCGTCCCCGGCCGAGGGGCTCGCGACCTGGTTGCGGGAACTCGCCCGGCAGGGCAGCACCTCACGCGGCCTCGCGACGGCGGTGATGATCGCCCTGCGCGACGAGGGCTCCGACGTGGCCTGGTGCCGGGAGGCGATGTTCGCCGCCGCGTCGGCCCTCATCGACCGCGCCCAGTCGGCCGGCGCGGTCCGCACCGACGTCACCGCGGCCCAAGTGCTCAAACTCGTCAACGCCATCGCGTTCGTCACCGAGTGCGAACCCGACGGGGAACAGCAGGCCGATCGGCTTCTGGCCGTGGTGATGGACGGCCTGCGCCCCCACGAGGAGCGGGACGCGGCCCCCGACGGGGCGAGCCGATGACGCCCGACCGGCGGGGACGGGCCCGACGCGGGGGAGCGACAAGCCCGTCGGCCGCGGCGATGTCACATCAGACGGGGGAACGTCGTCCTGAAGGCATGGACGACATCGAGGAAGACCCGACCGAGGGTGTGACCACCGAGCCCGGCGACGACTCCGGCGCCGGTCTCTCCGACGAGGATGACCTCGTGCGGGTTTTCGAACGTGAACGACCGCGTTTGCTGCGCGTCGCGTACGCGACGACGGGTTCGCTGGCGGAGGCCGAGGACTGTGTGCAGGACGCCTGGCTGCGGTTGCGGGGTCTTGACGATCCGGGGGTGATCCGGGACCTGTCGGCGTGGTTGACGACGACGGTCGGCCGCCTGGCTCTCGACGTCCTGGGCAGTGCGCGGGTCCGGCGGGAGCGTTATGTGGGGACGTGGTTGCCGGAGCCGTTGGTGGGGGAGCCGGTTGCCGATCCGGCGGATCGTGTCACGTTGGACGAGTCGGTGAGTATGGCGCTGCTGGTGGTGTTGGAGAAGTTGTCGCCGGCGCAGCGGTCGGCGTTCCTGCTGCACGATGTGTTCGGTCTGTCGTTCGACGAGGTCGCCGAGGTGGTCGGTCGTTCGTCGGCCGCGGTGCGTCAGCTGGCCTCGCGGGCGCGGCGGCAGGTCGGCCGGGAGCGCCCGCGGTTCCCCGCGACGCGCGCCAGGCAGAGCGAGTTGGTCGCCGCGTTCTCCCAGGCGTGTCTGAGCGGGGACCTGGACGCCCTGATGCGGTTGTTCGACCCGGCGGTGGTGCTGCGGGCGGACGGCGGGGGAAAGGTCCGTGCGCTGCTGTCGGTCAAGCACGGCGCGCGGGACGTTGCGGAGTTCCTGCTCGCGGTGTCCACGGGGGCGGTGGTCGATGTGGAGGTGAGGAGTGTCAACGGGACGCCGGGTCTGGTGTTGCGGGAGTCGGGGGGTGCGGTGTCGGTCGTCGCGTTCCTGGTCGACCGGGACCGGATCGTCGCCCTCGACGTCGTGCGCAACCCCGACAAGCTCACCGGCGTCGGCACCGCTCCGGACGGCCCCGCGACGAGGCTCGATCGCTCCACCGATATCGACGGCAGATGAGCTGACCCTTGCGTTGATCGCCATGCCACTCCTGTGGAAGCCTTGCTCGGGCACAGCGCGGCATGACCGCCTGTTCGCCTCCTGGTCACCGACTCCGGAATGGAAGGGCGAGGGTTGGAGCCCCACGACACGTACCCCCAGGGGAAGTTCGTGTACTCCAGCCGGGAAGCCAATTGGTTCGTCGATGCGGCGAGGCGGACGGTGGCCGCGGACTCGACGGCGGCGCGGGCAGGGCTGTTCAACAGCAACGTTCCGGTACGCGACCCCGTCACCGGCGAATGGCGCAACGTGCGCACGCCCTTGCCGATCGGGGAGCGGGAACCCATCGCCTGGCGCACCGCGTACCTGGAGTCGGAGGTCTACACGGCACTGCGGACCCGCTTCGACAACATCCCCACCACGCTGTACGCCGCCGACGACGGCAGCGTGTTGATCCAGCGCCACGAGACAGACGTACGACCCTTCCCCCCGCGCGGCGAGGCGATAGCCCCGGAACTCGCCGATCAACTGGCGGACGCCTGGCGGGACTTGCAGGACATACCGCTGCCGCCGCCGACCGGCGCCATGCCACCGGACTACGTTCGCTACGTCCGGGCGCAGTTGGGCCGCGAGGCTCCGGTGGCGGTGCCCCGGACGGATCAGGGGTACCGCGCGCTGCATCTCTCCGAGTTGGATGCCGCCGCACGCGTGCACTACCTCCACTGGAGCGGTTTCCTGCACGCCCTCGGCTTTCCCCGCGATCCGGTGGCACCCGCACGTGCGGCGGTGGCAAGGATGGGCCCGGTCCCGCTGCGGCCCGCCCACCCCGACATGCACCCGAGCAACCTGGGGACGAAGAACGGCCGCTTATGGCTCTGGGATCCGGAACTCGTCGGCTGGCACGACCCCCACCACACCTTGACGATGATGCTGGTCTGGGGGCGCTACCCTCCCGCGCAGCAGCAGGCGATCGTCGACCGGGCCCATGACCGGGCGATACCCGCGGTCTCCGCCAACCTCCGCCGGAACGTCGCTCTGTGGCGTCGGTTCGTCGCGGTCTTCGACGCGGTCAAGCAGGCCGGACGCCTGGCCAACACCTGCGCGGGTCTCCCCACCGAGCAGGCACGGCGCCACGCCCACGAAAGCGCGCAGTGGCTCGCCGACCGCGTCAACCCGGCCGTCCGGCTGTGGGGCGGGGAACCGCTCGACGAAAGCACCATGCGCCACGCTGTGGAGACACACGTACTCCCCGTCATCGAACAACGACGCTCTTTCGGCGCCGCGGCGCTGGGCTTCGGCGTGAAATGGTCCGGCCCCAAGCCCTTCGACATCCCGCGGGGGCATGCACAACGCCACTCCCCGCACACCGCACTGCACCAGTTCCCCCAGGCAGGCGGCTACGGGCTGAGCAAACACCACACAGCCGGCCGCTGACCACGAACGCTCCCAGGGCAAGACGACGGCAACGATCCGCGTCCTCCCCACAGCCGACCCGTTCATCCACCGGGCGCCGGGGCCGATCCGCGATCCCTCGACCACGAGCGGCGCGGAACCCGAAAACACCACACCCACAAGCGCTTCCCCCTCATCACCCACACCTGACCACGGACGCGACACCCCGTTCAGCCGCTTCGGCCGTGGCCCGGGGGCTCGGCCGCGCTGCGGGACGGATTCGCCATGGTGGGCGGCGCACACACCGCACGCTCCCTCCCGCACCTGGCCGAGGCCTACCGCCTCGCCGACACGGCCGGGCTTCTGCCCCGACCCCGACCTGGCGCGAGCCCGCATGCGGGGACTGCTGACGGTGGCGGTCTGCCCGACCCGCGGCCGGCGCGGCCCCGCTCCGCGCGGGCGACCCCTTCACCGCACGGCGGCCGACGCCCGGTCCGGGGTTTTCCGAAGGCTGTGGCGTCCGAGAGGTGTGACCGACGGGGTACCGGTGACCGGGTCCGGGACCACGACGCAGCTCAGGCCGAAGACTTCCTCGACGAGTTCGGCGGTGACCACCGCGGAGGGGCTGCCCTCGGTGACCACCGCACCGTCTTTCATCGCGATCAGATGGGTGCCGTAGCGCGCCGCCTGGTTCAGGTCGTGGAGTACCGCCACCAGGGTGTTGCCCGCGTGGTGGAGATCGGTGAACAGTTCGAGCAGGTCGATCTGGTGGGCGATGTCCAGGTACGTCGTGGGTTCGTCGAGCAGCAGAAGAGGAGTTCGCTGGGCCAACACCATCGCGACCCATACGCGTTGCCGCTGTCCGCCGGAGAGTTCGTCGACGGCGCGTCCGGACAGCTCCGTCACCCCGGTCGCGGCCAGCGCGTCCAGGACCGCGTTCTCGTCGTCGTCCGTCCACTGCCGGATCAGGCCCTGATGCGGGTACCGTCCGCGTGCCACCAGGTCGGCGACCGTGATTCCCGGCGGTGCGAGCGAGCTTTGGGGGAGCAGGCCCAGGATGCGGGCGGCTTCCTTGGCGCTGTAGCGGCTGATCACCTGGCCGTCGAGAACGACCTGCCCCGTGCGGGGTTTGACGAGTCGCGCGAGGGCGCGGAGGAGCGTGGACTTGCCGCACGCGTTCGGACCGATGATGACGGTGAACTCGCCGTCCGGGATCGAGACACTGAGATCGGTGCTGATCGTGCGCCGCTCGTAGCCGAGGGTGACTCCCTCGGCCCGCAACCGCGACATGCCCGTGCTGGCTTCGGGGGACGGGCCGACTCCGGGGAACAGCCTGCTCATGCGCGGCTCCTTGTCTCGTGGATGAGGAGCCATACGAGGAAGACGCCTCCAAGGACGACGGTGACGATGCCGACCGGCATCTGTTCGGGGAGGACGTGCTGGGCGACGAAGTCGGCGGAGCACAGGAGGAGCGCGCCGGTGGTGGCCGCCGGAAGCAGGCTCATGCCGGCGCTGCGTGCCAACCGGATCCCGATCTGCGGGGCCGCGAGCGCGACGAACGCGATCGGCCCGGCCACCGCGGTCACGGTGGCGGTGAGCCCGACGGCGACGAGGATCAAGGCGACGCGAACGGGTTCGACCCGAACTCCGTGCGCTCGCGCGGCCTCGTCACCGAGTTCCAGCTGTCGCATCCCACGCGCCATCACCCCGGCGAGGGCCAGGAGCACCCCGATCGTGAGGGCACTGCCCCGGACCTGGCTCCAACTCGTCCCGTTGAGCGTGCCGATGTTCCACACACTTGCCATGACGGCGGTGTCGTGTTCGGCACGAAGCAGCAGCCATGTGTTGAGGGAGGTCAGCATCGCGGCGACCGCGATGCCGGCGACGATCATGCGGTACCCCTGCACACCGCGCGAGTACGCCAGCACGTACACCAGCGCGGCGGTTCCCAGTCCACCGATCACCGACCCCAGTGCCACCTGCTGGAAGGAGCCTCCTATCCAGGTGAGCACGACGAGGGCTCCCGTGTGGGACCCGGCGGACATCCCGATGATGTCCGGACTCGCCAGGGGATTCCGGGTGATCGACTGGAAGATCGCCCCGCCGGCGCCGAGTGCGGCGCCGAACAACAGCGCCGCCAGGATCCGGGGCATGCGGAATTCGTTGACGACGGTGTAGGCGAACCCCGCGTCCGGGTCGCCGATCGCCCCGATCGCCTCGCCGAGCGACATCTCGTAGTCGCCGGTGACCAGCGACAGCAGTGCCACGGCGATGGCGGCGGCCCCGAGCGCGGCGCTGACCAGGATCGTTCGTACGTCGAAGCGCACCCGCAGGCCCAGCCGACGCCAGCGCAGGGTCCGGCGACCGAAGTCGACCCTGGTGGGTCGAAGGGTGGTTGTCACAGTTCACGCACCTGATTGCGCCGGATGAGAACGACGAGGAGTGGGGCCCCGACGAAGGCGGTGACCACGCCGACGGGCACCTCCCCGGGGCGCGTGATCACCCGTCCGATCACGTCGGAGGCCACCAGCAGGATCGCGGCGAGCAGCGCGCTGAGCGCGACGATCCACGGCTGGTTCGGGCCGACGAGCCACCGCGCCACATGCGGGACCATGAGCCCGACGAACCCGACAGGGCCCGCGATCGCGGTCGCGCCCCCGGCGAGGAGCGTGACCGAGATGAGGACCAGGATCCGGTTCGCGGTCAGGTTGACACCCGTCGCGCGTGCCAGGTCGTCCCCGAGCGCGACCGCGTTGAGCGCGCGGCTCGCGGCCACGGCCGTCACCAGGCCCAGAGCGATGAACGGGAGTACGGGCCACACCGCGTGCCACTCGCGCCCCACGACCGATCCGGCGGTCCAGTTGCGCATCCCGTCGAACGCCCGCGGGTCGTGCAGGCTCAGTGCGTTGGTCACCCCGACGAGTACGGCGCTGAGCGCCATCCCCGCGAGGACGAGCCGCACCGGGTCCGCGGGCCCGCGGCCCACGGCGCCGATGAGGTACACCGCCGCGGTCGCGAGCAGCGCCCCGGCGAACGCGAACCAGAGATAGCCCGCCATCGAGGTGAGCCCGAACGTGCCGATGGCCAGCACCACCCCGCATGCCGCCCCGGAGTTCACCCCGAGGAGGCCCGGATCCGCGAGCGGGTTGCGGGTCATCGCCTGGGCGAGAGCGCCGGACACACCGAGTGCGGCTCCCACCGTGACGGCGAGCCCGGTGCGGGGGACCCGGTACACCCAGATGATGTCGTGCTCGGGGTTCACGGGGTCGCGGTGGACAAGGGCCTGCCACACCGTGCCGAGTGGCAGGACCTTGGAGCCGACCGCCACGCTGAGAAAGGCCACCAGGACCAGCGCGACGAGGGCCACGAGCAGGATCGAGCCTCGCGTGGCGGCGGTCGGAGCCCGCCGTTCGCCCTGACGTGCCGCGGTGGGCGTGGTGGTGTCGGTCGACGGGCTCACGTCGAAAGCTGGGCCAGCACGGGGTCGAGCTTGTCCTTGACCCAGCGCATCGCCGTCGGCGTGGGGCTGTTCACGGCGGTCGCGAACGCCAGGTCGGCCACGTAACTGGTGCCGTTCCTCACCGACGGCAGCGCTTGGAACGCCGTGTCGTTCTTGACCTTGTTCTGCATGTCGCTGCCCATCGGCCAGACCACGAGCAGGTCGGCGTTGAGCTGGTCGGTGTTCTCGAACGACAGCGGGGCGCTCTTCATCGTGTTGTCCTGGTTCGCCGCCGGCTTGAGGCCGAACAGTTCGAAGAGCGACCCGTTGCCGAAGGCGTAGCCACCGCTGTCGGCACGCACCAGCTGGTACGTCTTGTCCTTGATTCCGGGGTACTTCCCGGCCATCGCGGCGAACTCGTCCTTGAGCGAGGTGATCAGCGTCTCCGCCTCGGCGGTCCTGCCCACGGCGGCACCGGTGGTGCGCAGCCGTTGGTCCCAACTGACGTTCAGCGACGTCGAGTCCGGAACGACTGTCGGTGCGATCGAACTGAGTTGGTCGTAGACCGCCTTGTCGGCTGCCTCGAAGCCCTGCCCGACGATGAGGTCCGGTTTGGCGTTCGCGATCGCCTCGACGTTCAACTCGAAGCTCGCGTTCATCATGTCCGGCGCGGCGAGGTCATGGATCTTGTCCGCGACCCACGGGTAGGCGGCGTCCTCGGCGGGGCCGGCGACCTTGACCGGCGTCACACCGAGCGAGATCAGCTCGTCGGCGGTGGTGGCGCCGAGCGCGACAACGCGCTTGGGCTCGGACTTGATCGTCACATCGCCGTGCCGCGTCTTGACCGTGGTCGGGAAGGTCCCGGCGGAGGCATCCGCGCCGGCCGCGGCCCCGGGGGCGTCGGCCTTCGCGTCGGAGCCGTCGTCCCCGGAGCCGCAGGCCGCCAGACTCAGGGCCATGGTCATGGCCACCGCGACGGCCGCGGCGCTTCGTCTCCGGCCGGACACGGCGCGGACGGACTTGGGTGGTATCACGTGATCCTCCGTGGTTTCAGGAGTCGCTTTTCCGGCGGCCGAGCAAGCCGCCGGAGACCCAGTAGGCCTGCGACTTGACGGAACGTTTGTCGATCTTGAAGTCGTCGCGCAGAACGGCCACGACCGCGCGGGTGGTCCTGGCCTCGCAGGCCACCCACCCGAAGTGGTGCGGTGAGTCGACCGCGGCGGCGCGCACCGCAGCGACCAGGGCGGCGCCGGAGTCGGCGCGCCGTACCCACGTGACCTCGGCGGAGTCGCCGTGGGGCAGCGGGATGGACCGGTCGTCCTCGTGCTGCCACTCCAACCAGACCCTGGCCGGGGCGTCGCCGATCGCGGCCAGAAGTGTGCGGATCGCCGGGAGTGACGCGGTGTCGCCGACGATCACGTACCCGGTGGGCGCGGGGGTCGGCAGGGCGAACTTCGATCCCATCACCGTCGCGGTGATGGTCGCGCCGGGCTCGACGGCGGCGGCCCAGTTGGCGGCCATCCCCTCGTGCAGGGCGAAGTCGATGTCGACCGAGTCGTGTGCGCTGTCGGGGTTCACGAGGGTGTAACCCCGTTGCTGCAACGCTCCCTTGCCGTTGGGGAACCACAGCCGGACCCAGTGGGTCGGGTGGATCTCACGCTCGGACAGCATCCCCCCGGCGGTGAAGCTCACCCGCAGGAAGTGCGGGGTGATCTCGCTCTTCCCGGTCACGGTGAGGGTGTAGTCCGGTGCGCGCATCGCCTTGAGCACAGCGCCCTGCCAGCCACGCGAGTCGCCTGCCATCTACGCCTCCGGTGCTTCGTGTGTCGACCGTGTCGGGTCCGGGCGTCGTCGCGGCTCGGTCTCCGCCGCGACGAGGCGCCAGCCTCCGGCGCGGGTGCGTTCGGTCCAGAACGCGGTGTACCGCCCGCCCGCGGCGAGGAGTTCGTCGTGGGTGCCGACCTCGGCGACCTCGCCGCCGTCGAGGACGACGATCCGATCCGCGTTGCGGATGGTGTGCAGGCGATGGGCGACCACGATGACCGTGTGGTCGGCGCGCAGCCGCTCGATCACGTCGGTGAGCGAAGCGTCGTTGGCGGCGTCCAGGGACGCGGTCGCCTCGTCGAACAACACGATCGGCGCGTCCTTCACCAGCGCCCGCGCGATGGAGATCCGCTGACGTTCGCCGCCCGACAGCGCAGCTCCGCGCTCGCCGACGCGGGTGTCCCAGCCCTCGGGCAGGCGGGCGATGATCTCGCGGACACCGGCCCGTTCGGCGGCGTCCCGCAACTGGTCCGCGGACGCGTCCGGTCGACCGACCCGGATGTTCTCCTCGATGGTGCCGTCGAAGAGATACACGTCCTGGAAGACCGGCGCGATCGACGCGGCGAGATCGTCCGCGGAGGCGTCCCGGACGTCCACGCCGCCCACGCGGACCGCGCCCGACCGGACGTCGTAGAAGCGGGAGATCAGGCGGAGCACGGTCGATTTGCCCGAGCCCGACGCACCGACCAGGGCCGTGAGACTCCGCGGCGGCGCGGACAGCGACACACCGGACAGGACCGTCTCGGAGCCGTAGCCGAAGGTCACGTCGTCGAGTTCGACCGTGGGTTCGCCCAGTGGTCGCGGCGCCGGGCTCTCCGGGAGGGGAGGGACCGCGAGCACCTCGGAGACGCGACCGAGAGAGTTGCGGGCCGTACGGACCGCCGAGCCCATCTGGGCCAGCAGAGTCAGCGGCTCGGCGTAACGCACCACCAGCACCATCAGCGCGGCGAACTCGGCGGCGTCGAAGGCTCCGCCCAGGGCCCGGTCGGCCGACACCACCAGCAGAAGAGTCACGACGAGCTGGATCGACACCGCGGAGCCGACCAGACCGGGCGCGGCCCTGCCGACCATCGCCCGCTGGGCTCCGTACTGTTCGACCAGAGCGTCGTCGAGCAATCGGTAGCCGGACGCGGCGCTGCCGGAGGAACGCAGCGTCGTCTGTGCCTGGGCGAACTCGATCACCCGACCGGCGGCTTCGGCAGCGGCCCGATCCTCGACGGCTTCGGCCCGGCCGAACATCCCGGCGCTGACGCGTCCGATCACGGCGACACCGCCCAGCCCGACCAAGGCGACCGCACCGAGCCGCCAGTCGTACACGAACAGGCCGATCACCGCGACCAGCGGGGTGACCACCGAGGAGACCAGAGGCCGCAACATGTGTGCCGGCACGCTCATCGTCTCCAGCACGCCCTTGCCGGCGAGCTGACTGACCTGACCGACCCGGTCGCGATCCTCGAACCAGCCCAGCGGCATCCGCGCGATCTGCACGCCGAGCTTGGTGAACAACGCGCGGCCGATTCCGATGGCGGAGTGATAGGCCGCCAGTTCCGTCCGGAACCGGACGCCGCCGTACGCCGCCAGCAGGACGGCGATCACGGCGATCCAGCGCCACGCCTCGGCGGTGTGCCCGGCCAACAGCGCACGCAGCGTCGGGACCAACAGCACGTAGCTCGTGGCGGCCAGCGTGCACTCGAGCACCAGCGCCGCGATGTTGGCGCGGATCGCGTTGCGGCGCCCCGGCTGGTCGGCCAGGTCGAGCAGTTGACGGATCATGCCGACACCTCCGAGCGGACGGACTGGTGTGCGTCCCAGAGTTCGGCGTACAGGCCGCCCTCGGCGATCAGCCGGTCATGGGTTCCCGTCTGGGCGATCCGTCCGTGGTCGAGCACCACGATCCGGTCGACACCGACGATCGTGTGCAGCCGGTGCGCGATCACCAGCAGCGTCCTGCCCACCGCCAGACGGGAGATCGCGTCCTGGACCGCCGCCTCGCTGTCGGGGTCGGCGTACGCGGTCGCCTCGTCCAGAACGATCACGGGAGTGTCGGCGAGCAGCGTGCGGGCGATGGCCAGCCGCTGCGCCTCACCGCCCGAGAGAGCGACCGCTTCGCCGAGCACGGTGTCGTAGCCGTCCGGCAGGCGCCGGATCCGCTCGTCGATGCCGGCTGCCCGGGCCGCCGCCTCGACCTCGTCGGCGCCGGCCTCGGGGCGCGCCAGCCTGATGTTGTCGCGCACGCTCGCCCGCAGCAGGCGTACGTCCTGCAGGACCACGCCGACATGGCGGTACAACTCGTCGGCGGCGATGTCGCGGAGGTCGACTCCACCGATGGTGATGCGCCCCCCGGTCGGGTCCCAGAACCGCGCGAGCAGCGCGGCCAGGGTGCTCTTGCCGGCTCCGGACGGACCGACGAGCGCGGTGACCGTGCCCGGCCGCAGGCTCAGATCGACACCGCCGATGACCTCGTTGTCGTTGTCGTTGTCGTACGCGAACCGGACCTGCTCGAATTCCACCGCCGAACCCTGGGGGACGACCGGATGCTCAGCCTCGGGAAGGACAGGTGTGGACAAGACCCCGGAGATGCTGTCGGCAGCCAATCGGGCCAGCCCGAGATGCCCCTGTGCGTAGGCAATTGCCAGGAACGGACCGGGGATCGAGGGAGCGAGCAGAACGAACGGGACCGCGTCCATCGGGGCGAGCCAGCCGGCCTGGACCAGCGCCGCGGCGCCGGCGAGGGCGACGAGCAGTGTCGTGAACGGGGCGAACGCCAACTCCGCCGCGGCGGACGCGCCGAGCGTCCTGCGCTTCCAGGCCCAGAACGAGTCGAGGAAGGCCGTCGCCGAGTCGGCGAACCGGGCGTGTGTCCTGCCCGCCTGCCCGAACGTCTTCACGACCGCGATGCCGTCGACGTACTCGACCGCGGAACCGACCAGGGTGCCGACCGCGGAGTGGAACCCGGCCATCTGTGTCCGCACGGTGCGCGCGGTGCGGCTGAAGCGGACGATGCCGACGATGGTCGGAACCAGGGCGATCAGCGCCAACCGCCAGTCGACGTAGAGCAAATAGCCAAGTGTGACGAGCGGAGTGACGACGACGGAGGTGAGCTCCAGACAGGTGTGCCCGACCAGGTGGTGAAGTGCGCGGACGTCGTCGCCCAACGCCTTCTTGACGAGCCCGGAGTTGCGCTCGTCGAACCAGCCGAGCGGCACACGGCCCAGTTGTGCCGCCATGCGCCGACGCACGCTCAACTGCACGATCGGGTCCGCGATATGGGTGATCGTCTCGGCGGCGAGGGCGGTCACCGTCCGAAGCACCAGCGCGGCGACCGCGACCCACACCGCGCTCCAGACCCGGCCGGAATCGACGTCGTCCTCGGCCAGCGTGCGGGCGATCTCGACGACGCACACCAGCGGGACGACCGAGGCCACCGAGGCGATTGCCTGGAGGAGGCAGGCGACTTGGATCCGCCGACGCACCGGAGCCAGCAGATCCTGCAAGGCCGACGCTCCGGACACAGCCCGCTTCTTCTTCTGCGTCGGCGTGCGGGGTTTCGACGACACGACAGCTCCCTTCTGGCGCATCGCCCGAGTTAGGTTAGCGTAACCTAACAAGAAGGCGCGGATGGCGCCAGGGGTCTGCCGCACGACCTCGCCTGCGGCCGCAAGCACCAGGAAGTCCCCCTTCTCCCAGCGTGCGAGGAGACCGCCGACGAGGGACGTTCCGCGTCCGTACATCACGCAGTAGAGCCGCGACGTCGCGACCGTTTCCAGGGTGAGCCGGTCACCGCGGTTGATGCGGACGAAGCCGGCCGGCAGCGCGGGGCTGGTCGCCGGGCCGTCGTCGATGCCGAGCGGCTTGGCGAGGTCGAGGGGTACGACCCGGGTCGGTCCGGGTGGCAGCGAGGGGCCGGGGGTGGTGTTCACGCGTGACTCCACGACGAGGAAAGGAGTCCGACCCCGGGGAAATCAACGCCTTCGTTGCCGTATCGCAAGGGATTTCGTGCGGATATTCCTCGCACGATACAAGCATGCGCCGCCGAGTCCCGTCCCGCCCGGCATCATGGCGATTGATGGGGTTCATCAATTCAATTTCGGTCGTACTTTTCGTTGATTCGTGAGCCCGGTTTTCCCTACGCTCGCCGAAACACGCCGACGGCATCGGGCCGAGGTTCGCGGCCATCCATGAGAGGCGCAGCACGATGACCACGTTTCGCGCGACCGATCGGGTCAGGTTCGAGGCGCCGGGCCCTTTGGCGGAGAACGAGACGGTCGCCTGGGTGCTCGGCCGGGTCCGCGCCGCCGTCCGAACGGCCGACCGGTCGAGCCGACGCCTCGTCATCGGGCCGCGCACGGCGGCGGAGTCGCCCCCGCGACCTGACGGATTCCCGGAGCCGCCGTCGACGCCCGAGTCGTACCGGCAGCGGTGCACCGATGACGGTCACGAGGTCCGGGTGCTCATCGCCGCATCGGATCACCGCGGCCTGTCCTACGCCCTGACCGAACTCGCCGACCGGATCACCGACGGGCGAGCGGTCGAGACGATCGGCGTGGGGCGGGAGGAGCACCGTCCCGCGGTTTCCGTGCACGGCATTCAGCGCGCCTTTTCGAGCGTGTACGAGGATTCCCCGTGGTTTCACGACCGACGCTTCTGGGACGAATACCTGGATTTCCTGGCCGCTCAGCGGTTCAACCGGTTCCACCTGGCCGTGGGGCTCCAGTACAACTACGGCGCGGAGATCACCAACGCGGGCGCGTCCGACAACTATCTCTGTTTCCCGTACCCGTTCCTCGTGGATGTGCCGGGCTTCCCGGTCCGTGCGCAGGGAGTGGACGCGGGGGAGCGGGAACGAAATCTCGCATCCCTCGCCACCATCGTCCGGGAAACCCGGCGGCGCGGCATGGGCTTTCACCTCGGGCTCTGGAACCACGCGTACGACTACGGCCTCGGAGCGCGACACAGCCACCCCGTTCTCGGCATCGGTCCGGAGTCCCATGCCGACTACTGTGCCGCGGCGCCGACCGAACTGCTGCGCACGATCCCGGAGATCGACGGAGTCACCTTCCGCGTGCACTACGAAGGCGGCGTTCGGGACGTGAACCGGCACGCGTTCTGGGACCGGATGTTCCAAGCGGTGTCCGACACCGGGCGACCCATGCGGGTGGACCTGCATGCCCAGGGACTCGACGCCGCATTGCTCACGGCGTTGAAGAAGCCCAATATCCGCCCGGTGGTGTCCCTCAAATACTGGGCGGAGCACATGGGCCTGCCCTACCACCAGGCGTCGATCCGCGAGATGGAGATGACGCCGTTGCCGCGGGAAAGACTCGGTGAGGAGCGGGCGCACCTGATGGGTGTGGCCGAGATGGCCCGGCGCTTCACCCGGTACGGATACGCGGACTTCCTCGACGAGGACCGGGACATGGACGTGAGCGGAGGCTCCCGTCCTGCTCCCCGGATTCGATGTCGACGCGGCCAACCAACCGTACTTGGTGATCCACAGTTCCGCGTGGAAAGGCGACGCACAACCTGGCGACTCCCCGGTGCGTCCGACCGGCCATGACCACGCCGACGGGGTCCGCGGCGAAGACGACAAGGAAGCGTGACATGGGTGACACTCAGCAGGAGCGCGGGATCGAAAGCGTCCTGGCGACCGTCATGTTCGAGCCCGGCGAGATCCGGCAGCTTCGTGACGCCTTCGCCCCGGCACGGTTCGTGCACGTGCCGCCCTGGGACTCCGACGGCATCGCCGAAGCCCTCGCACACGCGGACGTGGCCGTCCTGGGCGGAGACCTTGACGAGCGGCACATCAAGGCGCCCCGGCTGCGGTGGGTGCACTGCGACCACTCCGGTCTCACCAGGTCCGCGCGGCCCGAGGTCTTCGCGCGAGGCCTTGCCGTGACGGGGTCGGCCGGCCGCTCCGCGCCCGCACTCGCCCAGCACGGGTTCTATTTCGCCCTCGCGCTCACCTTCGACGTCCGACGGCTGTTCGCGATGCAGGACGCACACCGCTGGCACGGTCCCGAGGGCTTCGAGCACCGGCTCGCGCTGTGGGGCAAGACGTTGGGCATTGTCGGCTTCGGCCACACCGCGAAGGAAATGGCCCGCCTCGGCAAGGCGTTCGGCATGCGCGTGATCGTCTACCGGCGCGGCGCGGTCGAGCAGGCGCCGGACGTCGACCTCATGTTGTCCGCGGACGGCGGTGACACCCTGGACCCGCTGCTGCGGGAATCCGATGTCATCATGCTCGCGACACAGTTGACCGATGCCACCCACCACCTGTTCGCGGCCGAGGAGTTCGCCGCGATGAAGAACTCGGCCTACCTCGTCAACATGGCGCGCGGCGCGGTCATCGACCAGTCGGCCCTGGTCGAGGCCCTGCACGCGGGGGAGATCGCGGGGGCGGGGCTCGACGTCGCCGACCCCGAGCCGCTTCCGCCGGACTCGCCGCTGTGGGACGCACCCAACGTCGTGATCACTCCCCACATGACGCCGCGCGTTCCGGACCGTACCCAGCGCTCGATCGACATCATCGTCGAGAACATCCGGCGCTACCGAGCCGGCGAGCCGCTGCTGAACAGGCTGACGGAGCGCGACGCGTACACGCGCGACCGACGCACGTGAGCATGGCGTCGGTCGGGTGGGCCGCCTCGAAGCGGCCGTCGCGCTCCCGCTGTTCGTCCCGAGTGCCCGCCCGCCGGAATCGGATGTCCGATCGATGGTCAGGAAGTTTCGTGTCATCAAATGAAACAGCCGCCAAGGGCCCGGTGGTCACCCCTGGCATCGTGATCGACCGTGCGACCGGATCCCCCGGTGCCTCCGGCACGATCGTGCTGCTCAATTCCCTGGGCACCACCACGGCGATGTGGGACGGCGTCGTTCCGTCGCTCACCGACTCGTTCGATGTGGTCCGCTACGACCAGCGGGGTCACGGGACCGCCACCGAGCACGCGGCGACCGCGGGGCTCGACGACCTCGTCGACGACCTGCTCGGCGTCCTCGACAGGACCGGCGTCGAGCGCGCCTACCTCGTCGGCATCTCCATCGGCGGCATGCTCGCGCTCCGCACGGCGAGCCGGGCCCCCGACCGCGTCGCGTCCCTGGCCGTCATGTGCTGTGCCGGGGTCCTGGAGCGCCAGAGCTGGATCGAGCGCGCGGAAACGGTCCGACGGCACGGCATGGACGCGATCGCACCGGCCGTCCTGGACCGCTGGTTCGCCCCGGAGTTCCGGACTCGGAACCCCGAGGTCGTCCGCGCCCACGCCGCGATGCTGCGGTCGACGGACCCGGAAGGCTACGCGGTCGGCTGCGACGTCCTCGCCGAGGCGGACGTGCGCGGCGACCTGCCGCGGATCCACGCCCGCACGCTGGTCGTGGGCGGCGCCGAGGACCCGGCGACGCCACCCGCCGAACAGCGCCTCATCGCCCGGTCGTTGAGCCACGCCCGCCTGGAGATCCTTCCGTCGGTCGCGCACCTCGCACCGGCCGCGGTGCCCGGCGTGGTGGCCGGGCTCGTGGCGGCCAACGCCCTGAACCGATCCGACGACGAGCCCCCGGCGTGACCTCGACCAACTGGGAGACACACATGGACATCGGATTCATCGGCATGGGCGTGATGGGACGTCCGATGGCCGCCAACCTCGTCGCGGCGGGGCACCGGCTGACCGTCCACCGGGACACCCCCGCCGCCCGCGAGGTGCTGGGCACGTCGGTGCGCTACGCGGCATCCCCGGCGGAGGCGTCCCGCGACAGCGACGTGGTCGTCCTCATGCTCCCGGACACGCCCGACGTCGAAGCGGTCATGCGCGACGCGGACGGGGTCCTCGGTGCGGTGCGACCGGGCACCCTGGTCATCGACATGAGCTCGATCTCCCCGGCCGCGGAACGGCAACTCGCGGAGGAGGCCGGGCGATTCGGCGCCACCTACCTCGACGCCCCGGTGTCCGGCGGGGAGATCGGAGCACGCGACGGCACGCTGTCGATCATGGTCGGCGGCGATCCGGACGCCGTCGACCGGGCCAGGCCGATCCTCGAGGTCCTCGGCTCGCGGACAGCCCACATCGGCGCCGTGGGAGCCGGCCAGACGGCGAAGATCGCGAACCAAATCGTCGTCGGCATGACCATCGAGGCCGTCGCCGAGGCAATGCGGCTCGTCGAGGCCGCCGGTGTGGATCCCGACGCCGTGCACAGCGCGCTGATGGGCGGATTCGCGTCCTCGCGCGTCCTGGAGGTGCACGGGCCGCGCATGATCAAGCGCGAGTTCGAACCGGGCTTCCGCATCAGGCTGCACCGCAAGGATCTGGGGCTCGCCACGGAAGCGGCCTCCCGGCTCGGCGTGTCCCTGCCGGGGGCGAGCCTGGTGCACGGGCTCATGAACGCGGCGGTGGACGCGGGGCTCGGCGACAGCGACCACTCGGCACTGCGGCTTGTTCCCGGCGACCTGGCGAGTTGAGCCGGTTCTACGCCGCGGCCCCCTGACAGAAAGAGACAGAGCTTCCCATGCCCACGCGAACCACCTCCCGCCCGCCGCGCAGCAGGTGGCGGGAGCCGTTCACGGTTTTCCAGACCAACCTCCAGGAGATCGACGCGACGATGGACGTCGAGGCGGCCCTCGACGTCATCGAGAGCCACGGAGCGGACACCTGGCTGCTCAACGCCGGTGGGATCGTGGCGTTCCATCCGACCGACCTCGCGTACCAGACACGGAACCCCTTCCTCGCCGACCGGCCGTCCGGCGATTTGGTGGGGGATGCCGTGACCGCGGCCCAAAGAAGAGGGGTGCGCGTGATCGCGCGCCTCGACCTGTCCAAAGTCGACGCCCGAGTCGCCGCCGCGCACCCCGAGTGGCTGTTCACCTCCGCGACCGGCGAACCGCAGGTCTACAACGCGCTTTTCAGCACCTGCCCCTCCGGGGGGTACTACCAGGAGTGCGCGCTGCAAATCCTGGACGAAATCCTCGACCGCTATCCCGTGGACGGGTTCTTCTTCAACTGGTTCAACTTCAACGAGCGCGATTACAGCGAAGTCGTCCACGGCGTGTGCCAATGTCGTTCGTGCGTCGAGCGGTTCGCGGAATTCAGCGGCGGCCGTGACCTGCCCGACAGTGTCGACTCCCCGGCTTTGCCGCTGTGGCTGCGTTACAAAGAGGCCACGTTGGCCGGACTCGCGCGCGAATACACCGACCACACGGCGCCGCGCGATCGGGATCTCGCGCTCATCCTGCCCCGCGGCGGCGGCATCGCGTACCACGAGGGCAACAACGCCTTTCGGCACATGCCGGGCAAGGAGTTGTGGCCCCATGCGGTGGCGGAGGCCGTGAGTGCCCATGTGGCGTCTCGGCCGACCTCCCCGTTGGTCCTCAACGCGGCGGCGCATATCGACGCGACCTACCGCATGGGCGCCGAACAGCCCGAACACGTCGCGCAATACCTGCTCCAGGCGATCGCGCGCGGCGGGAACCCGTCGACGTACGTGCTCGGCGCGCCGGGACGGCTCCCGATGGAGAGCGTGTCGACGGCGCGGAGCGTGACGCGGTTCCATCGCGAACATCGTGATCTGTACGCGCACTTGCGACCGGCGGCGACGATCGGACTCGTGCGGCCGGGCATGGGGCGGGGCGGCCACGCGACCTACCTGGAGACGCTGGAGGAGTTCCGCGGGATATACGCGGCACTCCAGCAAAAGCACCTCCCGTTCGACGTGTTGCCGCTCGGCGACCTGGCCGCCATTGCGGGCGCGGGGGCCTTGGAGCGCTACCGGCTCGTCGTGCTGCCCGATGTCGCGGCCATCGGTTGGGAAGTCGCCCGAAAACTCGACGAGTTCGTCGCGCGCGGCGGCAACCTGCTGAGCACCGGCGACAGCGGGATCACCGCGGACGGCGGCGCCGAGACGGCGTCCTGCCCGGCGCGCCGCCGCATCGGCAACGCGCTGGCCGGCAAGGAGGTCTGGGCCACGTACGCCACGCTGGACGCCCAACCCCACACCGACGAGGGGCGGTTCGCGGGCTCGGTCGTCCCCGTGTTCGGAACGAACGCCCGCTACGTCTGGAAGCCGGGCAGCACCAAGACCGGGGCCATCATCACGCAAGCCCCGTGGGGGCCACCGGAGTTGGCCTACGGCCACACGCCGGGCGGCGACCCGGCCGTCGCTTCGACCAGGTATGGGTCGGGCCTGTCCGCGATGATCCCCTGGACCGTCGGGCGCACCTATCACGAGTTCGCGAAGACCGAGGTACGGGACCATCTCCTGAAGGTAGTCGAACCGCTCGCAGGCGTCCGGGTGACCGCGGAACTCCCCGAGCAGGTCGAACTGGTCCTCGGCCGCGACCACGAGGGGTACGTGGTGCACCTCCTCAACCAGACCGGCGCGCGGCGACGCTCGTTCGGGCCCCACGTCCCCATCGCCCACGGCCGCCTCGTGCTCCGCGACGCGACGGAGAGCACACGGGCTGACGCCCTGGTCGCCGCTCGCGAACTCGCCACCCGGAGACGCGGGGAAGCACTCGTCGTCGACCTGCCCGTCCTCGACCTCTTCGAAGTGGTCCGCATTCGCCCGGCGTGACGTGCACGGGCGGTCAGACGTTCGGATGCCACCCGCCCTGCGCCACGACCGACTTGATCCCGCGGGTCAGCAGTCGGCCGACCATCTGCACGGCGGGCGAGGCGTTGCGGCCCCTCGGTGTGCCCAGGATGACGGTGCGCTCCAGGTCCGGCTGACAGACGGGCGCGGCATGGACCACACCGGCGGCGAGGTCGTCGGCGATCGCCACTCCGGGAAGGATGGTCCAGCCGTGCCCCGCGAGGACGAACTGCTTCAGCATGCGCACGGAGTTCGCCTCGGCGGCGATGGTCAACGCGGCCCCCGCGTCGTCGGCCGTCATGTCGATCAGCGTGCGCAGCGCGTGGTCCCGCGGCGGCAGCACGAGGGGCCGTTCGACCGCCGCCGCGAAGGGCACGGGCTCGTCGGGGCGCAGATCGTCGCTCCTCGGGGCCACCACCCACAGACGGTCGCTCACCAGGGGAGCGGCGCTCAGCAACGTGGCCCTGTGCGGCCCGCCCAAGAGGCTCACGTCCAAGTCCCCTTCGTCCAGCCCGCGTTGGAGCTGCCGGGAATGTCCGGTGATGACGCGCAGATTGATGTGGGGCTGCTCGCGGGCCACCAACGACAGGAACGGTCGGCCCAGCGCGTCGCCGGTGCTCTCCAGGAGACCCACGGTCACCGTCCCGGTCAGCACGCCGGTCGGCTGCAACCGGACGCGGGCCCGCTTGAGTTCGTCCAGGGCGCGGCGGGCATGGTCCACCATGATCGTTCCGGCTTCGGTCGGCCGCATTCCCTGCTGGGTACGTTCGAACAGCGGGATGCCGAGTTCCTTTTCCAGGCTGATGATCCGCTGGGTGACGGCGGGTTGCACCAGGTCCAGAAGCTCCGCGGCCCGCGTGACACTGCCGGCCTCGGCCACGGTGATCAGCGCCGTGAGCTGCTTGAAGTCCACCGCGTCTCCGCCTTTCCCGGTTGGCGTCCGCCGAGATCCCATCGCGGCCGGCAGGGCAATGATGCACCGGTTCCCGCGCGGAGCACGCCGCCCCGAGGCGGGTCCCGGAAACCCGGCACGCTCGCGGTCCGGTTGTCCGGTGCCGCACCGTATCCCATCGCACCGAGGCGGCCCGGGCCGGATTCAGGCTCCCGGCATCACGCCGATTGATGTCCCGCATGAATCGATGTTGTGGGTCGTTTCTCATTGATTCGCCTGTTCGGTTTTCCCTACGCTTCGCCGAAACCAAGGGCGTCGCTTCAGCAAGGGGACCTGTCTGCCATGCGCGTGCTGTTCGCTCCCGACGCGTTCAAAGGGACGGTCGACGCCGCCGCCGCGGCCGAGGCGCTGGCCGCCGGATGGCTGGAGGTCCGTCCCCACGACGACGTGATCATCCTGCCGATGGCCGACGGCGGCGAGGGCACCCTCGACGCGGTGGCGCGAGCGGTCCCCGGTGCCGTGCGGGTCCTGGTGACCGGCGTCCCCGGGCCGAACGGCTCTCCGGTCGACGGATCGTGGCTCGACCTGCCCGACGGCACCGCGGTCGTCGAACTCGCCTCGGTGTGCGGACTGCCGCTGCTCGGCAGCCCCGACCCCTTGGGCGCCCACACCGCGGGTCTCGGCGCGGTGATCGCCGACGCGCTCCGTACGGGAGCGACGGCACTGGTCGTGGCGGTCGGCGGATCCGCCTCGACCGACGGGGGCACCGGCGCGCTGAGCACCCTCGGAGCCCGTTTCCTCGACGACGCGGGAGAGGTGCTTCCCCCGGGAGGAGGGCCGTTGTCCCGGCTGGCCTCCGCCGACCTCACGACCCTCGCGGCCACGCCGCCCGGCGGCATCCAGGTCCTCACCGACGTCCGGAACCCCTTGCTCGGCCCGCGGGGCGCCGCTCACACATTCGGCCCGCAGAAGGGAGCGACACCCGAGGACATCGCGACCCTCGAAGCCGGCCTGCGCCGCCTGGCCTCCGTCCTCGGCGGCGATCCGACGCGGCCCGGCGCGGGCGCGGCCGGCGGCACGGCGTATGGCCTCGCCGCCGCGTGCGGCGCGACCCTGACGTCCGGTGCCGTCCGCATCGCCGAACTGGTGGGCCTGTACGACGCGATCGCCGGGGCGGACCTCGTGGTCACCGGCGAAGGACGCTTCGACGCAACCTCGTTGAACGGAAAAGTCGTCGCCGCCGTCCTCCACGCGGTGACACAAGCGTCGGGCCCACCTCTCGCCATCGCCGCCGGATCCGTGGCCGCACCACTTCCCCGCGGCGTTATCGCCGCGGCAGACCTGACCCGCCTCGCCGGATCCTCCGCCGCGGCCCAGGCCGACGCCCCGCACTGGCTGCGCCGCAGCGGCGCCGCTCTGGCCACCCGCCTCGACCGCGGCTCCGTCCCCACGTGAGACGCAACCGGCGACCAGCCCCCGACGCGAGTGCCGCAGCGGCGCCCCTTGCTCCACACGACGAACATGACCGCCGGCGTGGTTCGGTCGCCGTGCGCCATCACCTGCCGATCGTGCCGACACGTGGCGGTAAACCGCGCGTGCCGCTCTCGATGTCCTCGACCGGTCCGCGTCGGCCGCGGTCGGCATCGATGTCCAGGGCATCGAGCGGCTGCCGGTTTCCGCCTCACGCAAGCGCACCCCGTTCACCACCGGCGCCCGTGCCGTCCTCCCACGCGCCTTGGCCGAGACGAGGAGGGTCGGCGGCCGACGCATCACACCGGAGCATCTTCTGCTGGCCCTGCTCGACTGCGAGCAGCCGGATCCCGCGGCGGAACTCATGGCGGAGCCGGGCATCGACCGCGCCGCCGTCCGAGAAAGCATTCGGACGGGGGTCTGAGCCGCGGAGAGGGATTCCGCACCGGGTCGACGTCAAGCCGAGGCGGCGGCAACGCAGAACTCGTTTCCCTCCGGGTCGGCCATCACCATATGGTGCCCCTCAAACTCCGCCAAGACGGCGCCACCCGCCGCGACCAGCCGCTCGGACTCGGCCTTGATGCGCGCCCACTTCTCACCGGGGCCGCCGTGTCCCGGCACCCGGACGTCGATATGAAGTCGGTTCTTCGCGGTCTTCGGCTCGGAGACCCTGACAATGCTGAGCCGAGGGCCGACGCCGTCAGGATCGCAAAGCCACGCGCCGTCGTCCGCGGAATCGTCGTCCGGAAGGTCGAACTGTGCGAGCCATTCCTCGCGGGTCCTGAAGGGAGCGGGCGGTGGCTCGTCCACGTATCCCAGGGCCGACTTCCAGAACTCGGCGAGAAGCCGCGCGTCCGCGCAATCGAGAGTCAAATCAATTCTGGCTGCCATAGCGGGACCGTATCGCGCACCTCTGATAATCGTCGCGGCAGAATCAGCGGAGACACGGCCACCGGTACGCCGCGCCCGGTCGGATACGCCCGACTCCTCGAGGTCCGCCGTCAACCCAGAGGAGGTCGGCCCGAGCACTTGACGTTGCCGGGGGATTGGAAAGCGAACTCTGTGGACCGGGGGGTGTGTTTGGCCCCCGCGGGGACCGTTTCGCGAATATTGCGTTTCGTGGCTGACGCGGAGGCGCTTGAGGCTGGCCCGTCCGGGTGCTTCGCGGCGGGCTCCTCGCCGACGGTCGGGTTCAGAGGACGGGCTCGGCTAGCTTCGGGACGTGGATCGTGTCGTGTCGTTGCGGCAGTTGTTGATCTCGTCGCCGTGTGAGACCCGTTCCGGCCCCCATCCCTGACGGTGGCGGCGTTCTCGTACCACTGAGTGACCCATCGGACTGAACACACCCCGCCCACACGGTGGATAGTGGCCCTCATGGACGACCACACCGTGGCTGGACGCGTCTTCGCGATCCTCGACACCGTCGCCTCCCGCGCAACCCCGGTCGGCTTGGCAGAGCTGACCCGGGACACCGGCATCCCCAAACCGACCGTACGGCGCATCGCCGCCGACCTCGTACGGCGCCGCCTGCTCGAACGCATCGGTGACCGGTACCGCCTCGGGAGCCACACGCTCGACCTGGGCATGCGTGCGGCGGCCCAGCGAGGGCTCGTGCGTGCCGCGGCCCCGCACCTGCAAGAACTGCTGGTCCGCACCGGCGAGATCGCGTGGGTCAGCACGTGCACGGACGACGCCGTGACCCAGTTGAGTGTCGTGTACGGCGCCAACCGCGTCCTCGACGCCGCGCCCGGCTCGTGGCCGATCATCCTGAACAGCCCTGTCTTCCCCGCCACCGCCGTCGGTCGCTTGGTCCTTGCCGAACGCCCCGAACTGGTCGAGGAGTTGCGAACGCGTCCACTGCGGCCCATGACCCGGTACACCCCCACCTCGTGGCCGCAGCTCATGGCGATTCTCGGCCACGTGCGCGACACGGGTGTGGCTCAGGAGGCGGAGCACGGAGCGTTGGGCTACTACTGCATTGCCACGGCGATCCGCGCACCCGACGGCTCAGCGGCGGGCTTCGTCGGTGTCACCGGCCGCACGAGCGGCCAGCCCTTCGCCCGGATCGCCCGGCCACTACAAGCGGCCGCAGCCGAGATCAGCCACGTGCTTGCCGCGACATTCTGAGCGCCCCCTTCGTGTGGCCCGCTCAGTGGTTCGCCGGTGGCCCACGGAGCGTGGCGCGGACGTGGCGGGGAACGCCCACGAGGCGCGTGGCCGTTCCGTCGGCCCTCACCTGGGACGGGACGGGGCGGCGCACACGGTGATGGTCACCTGGGAGCCGTAGGGTTGTGACTTACCGGCCGGCGGGTCGCTGCTGATCACCTGCCCCAGTGGGGTGTTCTCGTCGAAGGTGTAGGTGCCGACCACGGTGAACCCGGCCTTCTTCAGTCTCCCACTCGCGTCCTTCTCCGCTTCGCCGACGACGTCGGGGACCTCCGCGCGCCCGTCGGACAACCGCACGAACACCTGGCTGCCCGGGGCGACTTTGGTGCCGCCCGTGGGCACCGTGCTCAGCACGGTCAGTGAGGCAGGGCCGGTGTTCGCCACGAATTCGCCGTCCGCGGTCAGGCCAAGCTCCTTCAGGACGCTCTCGGCTTCGTCCGAGGTCTTGCCGGTCAGGTCGGGCAGGGTGACCCACTGTGCGGGCGTGACCTTCCCTCCCACCTTGGACTTGTCCGGTGACGAGGGTGGCGCCGCCGAAGGCTCGTCCCGGCTCGGCTTGTCGCTTGGCGGGACGGGCTTGCCCGGGGACTCGCCGGTGACCAGGCTTGTGGTGTCGGTCGGCTGCGCCGGTGCGATCACCTGTGCGTCGGATGCTCTGGTGGGGACGCTGTCTTCATCCTTGCCGCCGACCAGCGCGACCACGGCGACCACCACGAGGGCCAGCATCGCACCGACGACGGACATCAGGAGCCAACGACGTCCCCCCGCGGTCGTGGCGGGCGGGTCCGTGTCGATGCGCAGCCGCCCCGGGACGTCCACGGCAAACGCCGCGCACGCCGACGCCGAGGCGTTCGCCCGCGAGACAACCCGGAGCGCGACGCCGTACCGCACGAACGACGCGTCGTCGGCCTCCTGCACGAGGTCCGCGCCCGGAACACCGAATCGCGACGCGACGTCGAGGGCGAGCCCCACACGGTCGGGCCGTGGCGTGTAGCGGATCTCGATGGTCCGGACGCTGCCGGGTGCGAGCCGTGCGGCGAGTGCCGCCTCGTTGATCTCGATTTCCCCATCGACCTGTTCGATCGGCTCGACACGGTACGAATCGGCGACGTTGCCGGCGTTGCGGACGGTCAGGCGTACCGTCGCGGTACGCCCCGGCCGCCCCCGCTGCCGGTCGGGCTCACACCAGGCCTGCACCACGCCGTGCGTTCCGGCGCGCAGATCCGTGCCGCAGCGCGGTCCGGGGCAGTAGACCCCAAGACGTTCCGCGCCATCGGTACGCACACCGCACAGGCGGCAGTAGAGCGCCACGTTGCGACCCCGCTTGGCTCAGGCGGACAAGGCCGCGTCCGATCAATGCCGCAACCAGCGTGCGCCGCACCTGTCGTGGGGTCCACACCCGCGTTCCACTCAGCGACCCGCCGCCACGAAAACCTCGGACGCGCGGCCCCGCAGTGCGCGGTGGCGGCCCGACATCAGGGTCTCCGGTTGTCGCGTGGACAGGCGGACACGGCGTCCGCGGGCCGAGAAGTGGGAAGAACGTGCCGCGACCCCGTCAAGGTCGTCGCACGTTGCGGGCTTGGGGTACGCGGACCGGTCGGCGCTCGTCGAGGCGCGCCAAGCGTTCCATCGCCTCGCGGTATGTACTGGCAGGCATCGATCCGCTGCCGAGCGCGGCGGTGTAGGTCCGCTCCGACTCCTCCAACGCCCGAACCGCCCCATCGGCGTTGAACGCCTTCCACACGAACCCGCGTGGTCGGTGCCGGGAGAAGCGCCTCGGCAGGAGACGGCGCCGGGTGTGCGCTGGCAATGCCGCGTACAGCGCGGTTATGGCGACCAGGACCACGACACCGATGCCGATCACTGTGCCACCTCCTCGGCGTCATACCTCCATGAAACCGCGGTGGTGCGGAATCGGACAGTGCCGAATGCCCCTTCGGGGCGGCCCAATGCCGCGGCGGTGCGGTGCCGCGTCCGACGTCGACGCGTTTCGCCGTGGACGTTTGGTGGTCGGCGGGCGCATGCTGGAGGTGACGATTTCGCCGGTTCGGCGGCTCGGGGGAGGCGGCGCGATGACGCGCGTCAGCATCCGTAAGTGCCTGTGACAGTTTCCGTCTCGTTCGGTCGGACGGCGCGCTGCGGCGGCGCGAGGGTTGTCGACCGTGTGCTGCTGTCGAACGCGGGTGCTCGTGAGGCTGGGTGTGTGGGTGGGCCGAGACGTGGCGCCGACCAGGACGGAGTCCTCGGTCGGCGGTGACAGGGCGGGCACCTGATCCAACGCCTGGTGGTGCGGGGCTGTCGCGAGCATCGTGAGGGCGTTGTGCGGCCGGGGTCCCGTGCCGTCGCGAACGGGGTGCCGGATTCTCGTCCGGTAGGGCCGTCGGGCGAGGCCGGTACGGGACGTACGAGCCCTGACGTCGGGGCATCGGCGACCGCGGATTCGGGTGTGGGCGTGGTCGTCACCCCACCGAGGCGGGGGTGCCCGCGAGGTCGTACGCGGCGCCCGCCTGGTCCGCGAGGTTCACCGCGACGAGGCGCGCCTGCAGCGGTGCCACAGCGCTTCCCCGCGTGGGTTGCATCATGAAGCGGCCGTGGAAGCGCCCGTTGTGGAATACGCGCAACTCGATCTCCTCGCCCGGCCAGCCGAGGGTGTCCACGTCCCAGGTCCTGCGGCCCACGACCACGCTGCCGTCGCGTTCCAGACGCGGTGGCGGCCGAGGAGCGAGCCGTACTCGAAGCGGCAGCCGCGCAGATGGAGGACGTCGACGAGTTCGTCGCGGACGTGGGCGGTGACCGCGTCCGGGGAGGTCGCGGATCCGGTGACGCGACTGGTGTCCCGGATCCGCGCCAGGTAGTCGGCGTTGGTGATCGCGATGACCCTCAACGTGCGGGCCCGGGCGGCGAGTTGCGACACCGCGAGGCCCACGGCGAGCAACAGCAGCGCCGTGGCGACGTCGGTGGACTTGTCGATGGTGAAGTGCTCGTACGGCCGGGTGAAGAAGAAGTCGAAGCACCCTGCGGCGACCAGCGCGGCCAGCGCGCCCGCGACGCGGCTGCCGAGCGCCGCGACCGCGACGACGGCGACCACCAGCACAAGCGCCACATGGGTGTTCGACATGTCAGTCCGGAACGGGATCAGCACGGCACCGACCGCGAGCGGCACCAGCAAGGCGGCGGCGAGCGCGATCCGCGCCCGCGAGATATAACGGGACATGACACACCTCCACCCTTTCTGTGTACCCCTCCGAACCAACCGCCCGCCCGGCAACCGCCGCATCCTGACACTTTCCTGACGGACCCGCGTCCGTCGCGAGGCGCGTTCGGCAGGGTCGGTGTCGACGCGGTCGGGGCGCCGCATCCGAGCAGCGACTGGGGTGAAGCGGGACGGTCTACGTCGAGGTCGGCGGGTGGTGGGGGTGGGTCAGGGGGACAGGCGGGCTGATTTCTGGGGGCCCTTGTCCAGGTGACGACCGCGATGTTCGCGCTGTGAGGTCAGGGGAGCCGTCGAATCGCCGCGGTTGAGCGTGGGTGTGGGGCTTTCCGGTGGGGCACCGTGGGAGGCGACGGGTGCGAGTCCTGGCCTCGCGTTTTTTGCCGGGCTCTCGTTGGGTACGGCGTGCCCTTGAGGGTCAAGCGGCTTCGATGTGCGGTTGAGTTCGCCGGGTCCGCTCGACTGGGCCGTCCAGGTCTTCTGAGCGGCGGCGACGAGAGCCTTCTTGGCGTCCAGGGTTCGCGCGGCGGCCAGTTGCTCCCACACGTGCCGGGATTGTTCGCCGCTCCTGGATCGTCCGGTGTCCGCGCCCGGGGCGAGCGACCGCGTACGCCGGGGATCGCGCGAACCGCGGAAACCGTGACCGTGTCCTTCGGCTCGTACAACGGGACGACGCGCGACCAACTGTCGCGCGTGGCGGCGACCATGCGGAACGGTCGAGATCCAGCTCAACGTCATCGCGCAGCGCATCCTCGGACCGCCGCGATGGCACCGGTGCGAGGGCGGGGTGACGGGGTGATCACGTCGAAACGGAAACCGGCTCCTACAATGCGCCTGACGCGGTGGGCGCGGCCCGCCGGGCGGCCCGCGGCGGCCTCCGCGCCCGTCGGGCCGGTCGCCCGCGACGAACCCTTCCCACGGACTGGGAGTGAGCGTGACCGAGCAGAAGCCCGTCGAGGGCACCGCCGCCCCGGCGCCGATGCCCGCGTACCAGCGCGAGCGCCGCAAGCGCATCGTGGCGGCGGCACGGGCGGCGCTCGACGAGCAGGAGTACGAGCAGATCCAGATGCGCGACGTGGCCGCCCGGGCGGACGTCGCGCTGGGCACGCTGTACCGCTACTTCGGGTCGAAGGAACACCTGTACGCCGCCGTGATGCTGGACTGGATCGGCCCGCTGCACACCGACCAGCGCGCCCGGAGCACCATCGCCCGCTCCGCCGTCGAACGCCTCCGCCACCGTGTCCACGCGAGCATCGCCGCGTTCGAACAGCATCCGCAGTACTTCAAGGTGCTGATGCTGCTGACCCACACCGCGGACGAGCGCGCCCGCGAGCTCTACGTCGAGTTCAGCGGCATCAGCATGCGGTCGCTGTCCCGCGAACTGGAGGTGCTCGGCCGCCGGCAGGCGGACGACGTGACCATGATGATCTGGTCGACCTTCACCACCATGCTGACCGCGTCCATCTACCACGGCCGCAGCCTGCGCGACCTCTACCGCGTCTGCGACGGCCTCATCGACCTGGTCGAACCCAAGCTCAGGGAAGCCGAGGCCGCCGCGGCGCGGCCGGTCTGAGCCGAGTCGGAACACCGGCTCCCTCCGGCTCGCGGATTCCGGAGGACGCCCTCGCACTGCTGCTGTTCACCAGCGGCACCACAGGCCGGGGCCAAGGGCGCGGTGCTCGCCCACCGCAACGTCGTCCACGCGGCTCGGGCGGCGGTTTTCGGTGGAGCCGTGGAGAGCGCGCGGTCGGGCGCTCCCGCCGCCAAGCGGCCCACCGTGCGTCGCTCGACTCCCAAGGCCGGTACCGCACCGGCGACTTCGGCCGTATCGCGGACGGACGGCTCCACCTCGAATCGCGCCGCCGCGACCTGATCGTCCGGGCCGGCGAGAACATCTGTCCCGTGGAGATCGAGAACCGCCTCGTCGAGCACCCGGAGATCGCCGACGCGGCCGTCATCGCGGCATCGCACGCTGTCCTGGGGCAGGAGGTCAAGGCCTGCGTCGTGCTCCACCCCGGCGCACACCTGGACGCGGACGCCATCCGCACCTGGACCGCCGCGGCACTGGCCGCGTTCAAGGTCCCGGCCCCTGTGGTCTTCCTCGGCGAACTCCCGTACTCCGTCACCGGGAAGGTCCTCAAACGCGACCTCGAACGCGACCACGGCGGCCCCGAGAACCGACCGCCCACTCGGCCCGGACACGACGCGGACGCCCATCCCCGGGCGACGTGCGTCATCCGTCCGGGGCGACGCCGCCGACGGTGTCGGTGATCGTCTCGGCCGCCCGGGTGACGCGCCGCGCGATGTGGGACCGCACGCTCGTCGGCGCGCCCGAGCTGGCCGCGCTCGGGGTGAGCGAAGTCTCGGTGCCCGTCGCGGCGTTCGTACGCGACCCCGATACCGCCCCCGGATGGGTCGCCGACCTCGGCCGGCGCTGGGAGCGGCTGTGGACATGACCGCGTCCGCACGTTCCGCGGGGCCCGCCGCCGACCGGCTGGCCCTGCGCGACCTCGCCGAGAGCTACGCCGCCGCGGTCGGCGCCCGCGACGCCGGTCTGCTGGTCTCGCTGTTCACCGAGGACGCCGTGGTGCGCGTGCATCGCGGCGACCGCCGTGACCCGACGGCCGTCTTCGACGGTGCCTCGGCCCTGCCCGGACTCACCCGGGCCCTCGCCGCGCGGTACGCCGCCACCTTTCACATCGTCGGCAACCACCGCGCCCGCGTCACCGGCGACACCGCCCGCGCCGAGGCCTCCGGCACGGCCCACCACCTGCACCGCGGCCCGGACGGAACGCCGTACGACCTCCAGATGCTCGTCCGTTACGAGGACACCTGCACACGGGGAACCGACGGCCACTGGCGATTCCGCCGACGCGTTGTCACCTCCCTGTGGCACTCCCTGCTCCCGGCCGTCGGAAGCCTCCTGGACCGCGCGGACGGCTGACACCGGCCGGGCCGACCGCGCCGACGACCGGGCGGGCGCAGCCGGACACACGCACCACGGAACGAAAGCAACACCCGTGGGAACACTGGACGGACGAACCGCCATTGTCACCGGCTCCGGCCAGGGCATCGGCCGCGGCATCGCCCTGGCCCCGGCCGCCGAAAGGGCCGCCGTCACCATCGCCGACTCAACGGCGGCGGGTGCGGCCTCGGCCACCCGATCGCCGCCACCGGAGCCCGGATGATCGTCACCATGCTCGGCGCGACGCGGCGCAGGGACGCGTCGCTGGGCTGTGTCTCCATGTGCGCGGGCGGCGGCATGGGATCCGCGCTGGTGCCGGAACGTCTGTGACCGCCCACGGACTTCGTGGGCCGCACCGAGCAACATCCCGCCGGGAGACATTTGTTCACGCGAGGCGGGCATGACCACGGCCCGAACACCTTGACGACAACGACCAACACGGAACAAGGAGGCTTCGTGGGACTGCTGGACGGACGTGCCGCGGTGGTGACGGGTGCGGCGCGGGGCATAGGCCTGGAGATCGCCAGGGTGCTCGCGGCGGAGGGGGCACGCGTCGTGCTCGGCGACCTCAACGCCGAGGCCCTTCACAAGGCCGCCGACGACCTGACCGCCTCCGGGGCGGACGTGCGCCGGGCGTCCTGCGACGTCACCGACGCCGACCGGGTCGACGCGCTGGTGCGTACCTGCAAGGACGAGTTCGGCGCCGTGGACATCATGGTCAACAACGCCGGCATCACCCGCGACGCGACGCTGCGCCGCATGACCGAGCGGGACTTCGACACGGTCGTCGACGTCCACCTCAAGGGCACCTGGCTCGGCCTGCGTGCCGCGTCGCTGGTCATGCGCGAGCAGGGGAGCGGCGCGATCGTGAACATCTCGTCGCTGAGCGGCAAGGTCGGCAACCCCGGGCAGACGAACTACAGCGCGGCCAAGGCCGGCATCGTCGGCATGACCAAGGCCGCCGCCAAGGAACTCGGGCACCTGGGCATCCGTGTCAACGCGGTGCAGCCCGGTCTCATCCGCACCCCCATGACCGAGGCCATGCGCGCGGACATCTGGGCCGCGAAGGAACGCGAAGTCCCCCTCCAGCGGGCCGGGACCGCCGCCGAAGTGGCGAACGGCGTGCTGTTCCTCGCCTCGGATCTCGCGAGCTACGTGACGGGCGCGGTGCTGGAGGTCTCGGGCGGCCGGGGCATGTGAACGAGGCGGGCGGGCGCCGGGCCGCGCGTTCCGTGCGACCCGGCAACCAGTGCGTTTTGACATTCCGTCAGATCTGAAAATTGTATACATTAATGACAGGAGAGGGGCAGCCCATGATGGCGACGCCGAGGCCGGCCATGCGAGACGTCGTGATCTGCGAGCCCGTGCGCACCGCGGTCGGCGGCTACGGAGGGGTGTTCCGCGACGTACCGGTCACGCACCTCGCGGCGACCGCCATCCGAGGGCTCGTCGACCGCACCGGCATCGCGCCCGACCTGGTCGACGACGTCATCCTCGGCCAGTGCTACCCCAACGGGGAAGCCCCCGGCCTCGGCCGCGTCGCGGCGCTCGACGCGGGGCTGCCCGTCGAGGTCGGCGGCTACCAGCTCGACCGCCGGTGCGGCTCCGGCCTCCAGGCCGTGGTCAACGCGGTGCTGCAAGTCGCCTCCGGAGGAAGCGACTTCGTGATCGCCGGCGGCGCCGAGTCCATGAGCCAGGCGGAGTTCTACACCACGGGAGTCCGGTGGGGCGTCCGCGGCGGCGAGACCGCGCTGCACGACCGCCTCGCGCGTGGTCGCGTGACCGCCGGCGGGCGCGACCACCCGGTGCCCGGGGGCATGCTGGAGACCGCCGAGAACCTGCGGCGCGAGTACGCCATCGGCCGCGAGGAGCAGGACGAACTGGCCCTGCGCTCCCACGAACGGGCCGTCGCCGCGCAGCGTGACGGCCGCTTCGCCGAGGAGATCGTGCCGGTCACCGTCAGCGGGCGCAAGGGCGACACCGTCGTCGACGCGGACGAGCACCCCCGCGCCGACACATCGCTCGTCAAGCTCGCCTCGCTGCGCGCGGTCCGCTCCCGGGACGATGCCGAGTCGACGGTGACCGCGGGCAACGCCAGCGGGCAGAACGACGGCGCCTCGGTGTGCCTCGTCACCACCGCCAAGCAGGCCGAGCGCCACGGGCTTCGCCCCCTCGTCCGCCTGGTGTCGTGGGCCGTCGCGGGTGTGCCGCCGCGCACCATGGGCATCGGGCCCGTCCCGGCGACGGCCGCCGCGCTCGCGCGCGCGGACCTGACCCTGGCGGACATGGACCTGATCGAACTCAACGAGGCGTTCGCCGCCCAGGTGCTCGCGTGCACGCGCGAGTGGAAGTTCACCGACGCCGAATGGGACCGCACCAACGTCAACGGCTCGGGCATCTCCCTGGGCCACCCCGTCGGCGCCACCGGCTGCCGCATCCTCACCACCCTCGCCCGCGAAATGCACCGCCGGGGCGCCCGGTACGGCCTGGAGACCCTGTGCATCGGCGGCGGGCAGGGGCTGTCGGTCGTCTTCGAGCTGGTGTGACCGCGTGGCACGCGACAAGGGAGAAGCGCCGATGCGGCTGACGGCGGAGTCCGTCGTCCACGGCGGACAGACCGAGGAGCGGCCCCCGCCCTCGTGATCGGAGGGTGATGGTGCCGGCGTGTCCGCCGGCGCCACGCCGCTCGTCGCCGGTGGAGGCGTACGCCGCCGCGGAGCCGGACTCTGTGGCTGTGAATTGTATTCAATATACTTTCTGCATGGATCTGCGGTTCGGAGAACGGGCGGGAGTGGCGTGGTGACATCCGAGAGTGGCGCGGGCGGCGGGTTGGAGCGCTTCGGGAAACCGCTGGACGGGATTCGGGTGTTGGCCGTCGAGCAGATGCAGGCGCTGCCGTACGCGACGCTGATGCTCGCGCGGCTGGGCGCCGAGGTGATCAAGGTCGAGCCGCCGGGGATCGGGGACTCGGGCCGCGGGTCGCTGCCGGCGATGAGGGATCCCGATGGGCGCGGGGTCGGTGTCACGTTCCTGCGCAACAACCTGGGCAAGCGCAGCATCACCGTCGACGTGAAGACCCCCGAGGGCCTGGCGGTCGTGCGCGGGCTGGCCGAGAAGGCGGACATCGTCTGCGAGAACTTCCGCACCGGCGTCGCCGGGCGCCTGGGGCTGGGATACGAGGACATCGCCGCGATCAACCCGCGCGCGGTCTACCTGTCGGTGTCGGGGTTCGGCAACACCGAGACGCCGTACGCCGGTTGGCCCGCGTACGCGCCGATCGCCGAAGGCATGGCCGGGCTCTACGAGTTCAAGCGCGTGCCGGGCGTCCCGCCGACCGTGTCGCCGATGGGCGCGCTCGGCGACACCGGGTCGGCGCTGTTCGCGGTCATCGGGGTGCTCGCGGCCCTGCGGCACCGCGACCTGACCGGCGAGGGCCAGTACGTCGACATCTCCATGTACGACGCGATGGTCGCCCTCAACGACACCGGCATCAGCTACTGGTCGATGGGCCTCAAGGACGGGGGACTGGCCCCGCTGATCAACCACGCGTTCGCGGCCCGCGACGGCTATGTGATCGTGCAGTGCGGGCGCCCGCACATGTTCCGGCGCCTCGCCGAGTTGGTCGGCCGTCCCGAGTGGCCGGATGATCCGCGCCTGGCCGGGCCGCAGGACTGGTTCGACCGCGTCGACGACGTGATCCGCCCCGGTATCGAGGCGTGGGCGGCCGACAAGTCGCGCGCGGAGGCGTGCGCCGCGCTGGGCGCGGCGGGGGTGGCGTCCGGACCGGTGTACAACGCGGGGGATGTCATCGACGACGAACACGTCCGCAACCGCAACATGGTCGTGGCGATGCCGCGCACCGACGGGGTGCCCGAGCCGGTGATGATGCCGGGCAACCCGGTCAGGCTCTCCAAGGTGGCCGAGGCCGCGGCGGGGCGTGTGCCGTGGCTGGGCGAGCACACCGAGGAGATCCTGCGCGACGAACTCGGCCTGTCGACAGGGGAGATCGCCGCTCTGCGGGCGGCCGGCGTCCTGGGCGCGGCGCCCGGCGCGGACGACGGCTCGCCGGGTGCCTGACCGGGCCACCGACCCGGCACCCGGCTGACAAGACCTGACAACTGGTCTACGCGAAGGCGGTGACCAACACCAACGGCGGCCTCATCGGCGAGGGTTGCATCCACGGCCTGAACCTGACCCTGGAGGCCGTCCGCCGGCTCCGCGGCCACGCGGCCAACCAGATTGACGCGGCGCGCACAGGGCTGGTCACCTCGAGCCGGACCGTGGTGGTCCTGACCCGATGAACGGCGTGACGGCCGCTCCCGCACGGGCGAGGGTGACGGCGTACGGTCCGCGGCGTGTGACGAAGTGTCGCCATGGCCTTCCTCCGCACGTCTCTTCGGCGCCCTCGGTCCGCCCGGGCGCCGTACATGGGCCAGATGTTGTATATATTATTTTCAATATCTGGTCGATCGTGACGTGCGGAGGGCTCGTGGAGCGGCGACTGCTGGACGGCAAAATCGCGATTGTCACCGGTGCGGCACACGGCATCGGACGAGGGCACGCCCTGGAACTCGCCAAGCACGGCGCGACCGTCGTGGTCGCCGACTTTGGCGGCGACGTCCGGGGCGAGGGCCGCAGCGGCGACGCCGACGCGGTGGTCGAGCTGATCACGAAGCGGGGCGGCAAGGCGGTCGCCGACCACGCGGACATCGCGGACGAGGAACAGGCCGCCACGCTGGTCGAGCGCGCCGTACGCGACTTCGGCCGACTCGACATCGTCGTCAACAACGCCGGGATAGCCCGTGACAAGGTCATCTGGAACATGACGGCCGCCGACTTCGACGCCGTCATGCGCGTCCACGTCCGCGGCACCTGGCTCATGACCCACCTCGCCGCGATCCAGTGGCGCAACCGCGCCAAGGCGGGGGAGCGGTTCACCGGCCGCGTCATCAACACGACCTCGGGCGCCGGGCTGAGCGGCAACTTCGGCCAGTCCAACTACGCGACCGCGAAAGCCGCGATCGTCGGCCTGACCCTGACCACCAGCCTCGAACTCGCCCGATTCGGCGTCACGGTCAACGCCGTCGGTCCCGGCGGCATGACCCGGCTGACGGCCACGATGAGCGCGGACATGAAGGCGTTCGAGCCCGACGACCTCGCCGAGGACGAGTACCACCCGATGGACCCGGCGGGCAGCTCCCCGCTCGTCGCCTGGCTCGCCTCCGACGAGGCGCAGCACGTCAGCGGGCAGGTGCTGCGCGCCATCCACGACAAGATCCACCTCATGCGGGGGTGGCACGAGGCCGCGACGATCGACAACCGCGAGAAGCGGTGGACGACGGACGACCTGGGGCACCGGATCGCGACGGGCCTCTACGGGACGCGCGCGCCGGGCCTGGGCGGCTGACCGGACGGCGGAGGGCCGTGGGCGGCGGCCCGTGTACCCGGTCCTGGTATCGACCGGACCGCGGGCCCAAGCCCGGGTTGACAGGGCGTTCGTGCCCACGGGGACGGCCGACCCACCGAGCGCCCCGGGCCGGGGCACTCGACGCTGCTCACCTCCCCACGGCACCCGCGTCCTCGGCCGACGGACACGTGCTGTTCATGGCGTCCGAACGGAAGTTCTGGCGCAACTTCTGCGCCGCGATCGGCCGCGACGAGCTGTTCCACGCGCACCCGGGTGCGGAACTCGCCGACCACGCGCGCGGCAACCTCACGCTGCGCCGCGAACCGGCGTCCGTGTTCCGGACCCGCACGACAGCGGAGTGGGTCGGCCTGGGCCTCGCCCGCGACCTCCCCATCTGCCCGGTCAACACCCCGGCCTCGATCGCCACCGCCCCGCAGTTCACCGACCGCCTCCCCTGGCAGCCCGCGGAACGCCAGGTGGCCGACCAACTCCCGTTCCGGTCCGGGTGGTCGGCGAGGCTCCGCCCGCGGCGACCCGGCGTGCGCCGAAGCCGGGCGAGTCGACGGAGGAGATCGTGCGCGATGTGCTCGGCTGCGACGAGGCACGGTGCGAGGAACTCCGCAGGGCCGGCGCCTTCGGCGGCTGACGCCGCGCGGCCGCGCGTCCCGCCTGGGGCGGGTTCGCGCGGCACGACGCCTGAGACGGCTGTGTCCCACGTCAATACGCGGGATGCGGGATACAGCCGTCTCGGCGTGTGGCGGGCGGTCGCGTTCGTGATCCCCGCCGCGGCGAGCCCACCGTGTCAGCTCTCCGAGACCACCAGCCGGTCGCGCAGTTCGTTCTTCAGGACCTTGCCCGCCGCGTTGACCGGGAGGTCGTCGACGATGTGCACCTGGCGCGGCACCTTGTAGTTCGCCATGTGCTCGCGCGACCAGGCGATCAGCTCCGGACCGGTGACCGCGGCGCCGCGGCGCGGGACGACGAACGCGGCGCCGACCTCGCCCATCCGGGCGTCCGGGACGCCGACGACGGCGCTGCGGGCGATCGCGGGGTGGCTCTCCAGGATCCGCTCGATCTCCGCGGGGTAGGCGTTGAAGCCGCCGACGATGTACATGTCCTTGATGCGGTCGGTGATCCGGATGCGGCCGTTCTCGTCCAGCCGGCCGACGTCGCCCGTGTGCAGCCAGCCGTCGGGGTCGATCGTGGCCGCGGTCTCCCGCTCGTCGCCGAAGTAGCCCTTCATGACGGCGTATCCGCGCACGACGATCTCGCCCTCGGCGCCGTCGTCCACCGGTGTGTTGTCGCCGTCGACGATGCGGACCTCCAGGCCCGGCAGCGGGTGGCCGACCGTGGAGGTGACGGTCTCCAGCGAGTCGTCGTAGCGGCACATCGAGACCGTCCCGCAGGTCTCGGTGAGCCCGTAGCCGGAGACGATGTGCGCGAGGCCCATCTCGTCGCGCACCCGGTGCAGCAGGCTCGGCGGTACGTTCGTCGCGCCGGTGACCGCGAGCCGCACGTGGGCCACCCCCTCGTGGGTGAAGTCGGGGTGCTCCAGCATCGTCTGGTAGAGCGTCGGAGTGCCCGGCAGTACGGTGATTCGCTCGTCGCGGACGACGTCGAGCACGTGCGGTACGTCCAGCGTGCGTTCGGGCAGTGCGGTGGCGCCGACGAGGAGGCACGCGAGCCAACCGGCCTTGTAGCCGAAGCCGTGGAAGAACGGGTTCACGATCAGGTAGCGGTCGCCCTCGCGCAATCCGACGACCGCGGACCACACGGCGTACACCCGCAGCGTCTGGCCGTGGGTGCACATCGCACCCTTGGGGTTGCCGGTCGTACCGGAGGTGAAGAGCATGTCGGACAGGTCGTCCGGGCCGATCTCCGCGATCCGCGCCGCGAGTTCGCGGTCGGAGACGGTGACACCCGAGGCGATGAAGTCCTCCCACGCGGTCGGCCTCCGCGTGGAGCCCTCGGACAGCGCGACGAGCCTTTCCAGGTCGGGCAGTTCCGTACACGGTCGGCCGTCGGCCGGGCCCCCGGTGGCGGCGATCAGCGATGCGGGGTAGTCACGGCCCAGGAACTCCCCGGCGACGCACAGCACCCGCGTCCGGCTCTTGCGCAGGATGTACGCGGCCTCGTCGCCCTGGAACCGCGTGTTGAGCGGGACCAGGACGCCCCCCGCGCGCTGGAGCCCGAGCGCCGCGACCATCCACCGCGCGCTGTTGGGCCCCCAGACCGCGACGCGGTCGCCCCTGACGACGCCCGAGGCGATGAACGCCTTCGCCGCGGCGGACACCTCGGTATCCAAGTCGGTGTAGGACAACCGGAGTTCGCCGTCGACGACGGCCTCGGCGGTGCCGAGTCGGGCCGCCGCGTCGGTCAACAGCCCGCTGATGGTGCCCCATCGCAGGTCGGCGCGCGGATCGGTGAAGCGGTCGGGATCGGCGGCGGGCGACTGGGAAGCCACGGCTGTCTCCACGGGTGGTCGGAGCGGATGGGGGTGGCGGCGGCGGTGAAGGGCGGGCACGGAACCCCACAGGGAGACCGCCCGACCGCCCCGATCACCGCACGAACCGCGGGGGTGCCCCGTGTGCCTGGCAGGGCACCCCCGCGGCTTGGCGGGGTCGGCCGCGGATCAGATCGGGGGCGTGTTGAGCATCGCTCCCGCGTCGAGGCGGGTGTTCAGGCCGGTCATGTACCGCGACGCGTCACTGGCCGGAGAGGTGACCAGATGCGAGACGTCGATCGGCTGGATGTACGGGATCGGCATGGCCTGCATCGCCGGGAAGGCCGGCTCGGCGTCCTCGCGCGTGGGGTTCTCGAGATCCGGCCGGAACGCCTGGGCCTGGTAGATGAGGTCGTTGTGCGGTCGGTGCGGTCGGTGCGGTCGGTGAGGCGGTGTCAGTCCTTCTTGAGCAATGGGGAGTTCGCGTTCGAGAGGTGTTGGGGGCGGTAGTAGCCGTGGAAGACCAGTTCGCCGCCGCGCAGTTCGCGGATGGTGAGGAAGTCGCCTTTGTAGCCGCGGTGGTCGTACTCCGCGAACGTGATGCACGTGCCGGGGCCGCCGTTGGTGCACGGCAGCCACTTGATCCGCTCCAGGCCGATCTTGACCTGCTCCGGCGTGGCGATGCGGGCGTTGCCGATGCCGTGGACGGCCGCCCGGGCGGTGTCGTACGAGAGCGCCACCACGACGTTGCGGGTCACGCGGCCGAAGCGTGCCTCGAACCGTTCGAGCATCGACTCGTAGTTGGGGTTGGTGCCGTCCTCGCCGAGCTGGTCGACGCCGTGCCAGCCTTCGAGGCCTTCGGCCCAGGCGTTGGAGTTGGAGTAGAACATGAAGGCGGTGCCCATGAACCGCGGCGGGTCCCAGTCGAGCGCCTTGAAGGCCTTGGCGAAGTTGAACGTCGCGTAGCCGTAGCCCATGTAGACGATGGCCTCGGCGCCTTGGTCGCGCATCGCGGCCAGGTTCTCCCGGAAGTTCCTCGGGTTGGGCCCGAGTTGGGTCTCCCGCAGGATTTCCAGGCCGTAGTGGCGGGCGCCGGCACGGAAGTGGTCGGCGTACAGGTCGCCGGAGGAGCCCTGCTCCCAGAAGAATCCGACCTTCGTGAGGCCCTTCCGGTGACACCAGTCGGCGCCCATCCAGCCTTCCACCGGGATGTCGCCGTTGGCGACGGTGAAGCAGTACTCCCCGGCGAACCGCGTGGTCCCGGTCCAGCCGATGCACGGCACGCCGGTGGCGTTGACGGTGTCCTGGAGGTTCACCGAGTTGTCGGAGATGAACGGGCCGATGACGACCACGCAGCCCTCGTCGACGAGCTTTTGGTAGCCGAGACGGACCTTGCGGTAGTTCTCGCGGGGGAGCCCGCGCGCGTCGACGGTGTAGATCTCCACGGGCCGGTCGTAGACGCCTTCGTTCAGCGCGTCCTCGACGGCGAGGATGATCGGGTCGATGAGGTCGGCGGTGAGCTGCCCGAGGTCCATGTCGATCAGGACGCCGATCTTGACCGGCTCGAACGGATCGCCCTGCGTCACCACGCCGTTCGTCGGCGGGTAGACGACGATCGACTCGACCGGCCGCTCGCCGAGCGCGCCGCTGCCCTGGTACCACAGCTGGTTGGCGTACGCGCCGCTGAGCGCGGTGTCGGTGCCGGACCGGACGCTGGATACGGCGCGGTCCGGTCGGGCGATGCCGTGGTCGATCGGAGCGTCGAACAGCCGCTCGGCGTAACGCGGGCTTTCCTCACCGGTCATCGTGACCTCCTTGTTCCGGCCGTCCAGGCCGCGGGCTCGGATGAAGCGCACGCGACAATTTATATATAAAATTCAAAATACTCCAGGGTCGCCGGGCCCGCCGCGGCTCCGCGGGAACCGGGTGCGGCCCCGCGACCGGCAGGCCGCCGAACCGCCTCTCCGGGGAGGCGATCCGAGCCGTTCGGGGCGCCGGAGCGGGTCAGCGGTCGCGCCACGCGGGAGGGCGGCGTTCCGCGAACGCGCGAGCGCCCTCGCGGGCGTTCTCGGACGCGAGGACGGGTGCCCCGACTTGCCGTTGCGCGGGGCGCGGGGTCGATCGGTGTGCGGCGGACGCGAGCCGGTGGCCGCAGCCATGCGGCGGCTCGTACGCGCAGGTCATCGGATGCGCGACCGAACGCGCCCTCGGCCCAGGCGGCGCGTTCGCCCTCGGCATGGCATGCGCTAGACCCGCTCTCCCGCGGAAGTCCAGACCGCGCCGAGGGGGCCGGGCGGTGACGTCGTGGCATCGCGTCCGGGACAGCCGAAACCCCGCACGACATCCGCACCGCGGGCCGCTCCACCGATCCGCGGCTTCCGCGACCGCCCGCGGCCACGTGTAAACCGTCCGGTCAGGGGCAGGCGCGCAGGTGGACGCCGTCGTCGAGAAGGTGTCGAGGAGGCGCTTGGCGTGGCTGTTTCCGCCGTCCGGGAGACGACCGGACCCCTCACCGTCGCCCATCGGCTCATTGCCGCACACCTGGTGGGCGGCCGGATGGCGGTGGGCGAGGAGATCGCCCTGCGCGTCGACCAGACCCTCGCCCAGGACGCGACCGGCACGCTGGTGATGCAGGAACTCGAAGCGCTCGGCCTCGACCGGGTCCGCACCGAGCCGAGCGTCCAGTACGTCGATCACAACCTCCTGCAGACCGACGAGCGCAACGCCGAGGACCACACCTTCCTCCGCTCGGCCGCACGGCACTTCGGCCTGTGGTACTCCAAGCCCGGCAACGGTGTGTCCCACCCCACCCACATGCAGCGCTTCGGTGTCCCGGGCAGGACGCTGATCGGATCCGACTCGCACACGTGCGCGGCCGGGGCGTTGGGGATGCTGGCGATCGGCACGGGCGGCCTCGATGTCGCGCTGGCCATGGCCGGTGAGCCGCTGCACCTGCGCATGCCGACGATCTGGGGGATCCGGCTGGAGGGCGAACTCCCCGACTGGGTGAGCGCCAAGGACGTCATCCTCGAACTGCTGCGCCGCCACGGCGTCACGGGCGGGGTCGGCCGGATCCTGGAGTACCACGGCCCCGGACTCGCCGGGCTGACCGCCATGGACCGGCACGTCATCGCCAACATGGGCGCCGAACTCGGCGCCACCGCCAGCGTGTTCCCCGCGGACGACGCGGTGCGCGCGTTTCTGCGCGCGGAGGGCCGTGAGGACGACTACCTCCCGCTCGCCGCCGACCCCGGTTGCCGCTACGACCTGACCGAGGACATCGATCTCGCCGCGCTCGAACCGCTGGTCGCCAAGCCCTCGTCGCCCGGAAACGTGGTGCCCGTACGCGAGGTCGCGGGGACGCCGGTCGGGCAGGTCGTCATCGGTTCCTCCGCCAACCCGGGCCTCCGCGATTTCGCCGTCGCCGCGGCCATGGTGAAGGGCCGTCAGACCTCCCCCGAGGTCAGCTTCGACATCAACCCGACCTCGCGCGAGATCCTTCAGGACCTGACCCGCATGGGTGCGACGTTCGACCTGATCGCCGCGGGCGCCCGCATCCACCAGGCCGGCTGCCTGGGCTGCATCGGCATGGGCCAGGCACCCGCCGTCGGCCAGAACTCCCTGCGGACCTTCCCGCGCAATTTCCCGGGCCGCTCCGGCACCGCCGACGACGCGGTATGGCTGTGCTCGCCGGAGACGGCGGCGGCGAGCGCCCTGGCCGGCCGGCTCACCGACCCGCGTGTGTGGGCGTCGCGGGCGGGCGTCGAGGCACCGCACCCGGACCTGCCGGAGCACGCCGCGGTCAACACGGCGGCGCTCGAACCGCCCTTGCCGCCCGAGGAGTCCGCGAGCGTGCGGCTGGTTCGCGGGCCGAACATCTCGGCGCTCCCGGAACTCGACGCGCTCCCACGGGACGTGGACGGCCCGGTCCTGCTGAAGGTCGGGGACGACGTGTCCACCGACGAGATCTCCCCGGCGGGGGCCAAGGCGCTGCCGTACCGGTCCAACCTGCCGAGGCTGGCCGACTTCACGCTCACCCGCATCGCCCGCGACTACCCCGAGCGCGCCCGCCGGAGCGGCCCGCACCTGATCGTGGCGGGTGAGAACTACGGGCAAGGGTCGTCCCGCGAGCACGCGGCGATCACCCCCAGGTTGCTCGGTCTGCGTGCGGTCATCGCGAAGTCGTTCGCCCGCATCCACTGGCAGAACCTCGCCAACTTCGGCGTCCTGGCACTGGAGTTCGCCGATCCGGCGGACTACGACCGCATCGACCAAGGCGACCGGCTGCGTGTCGGGGACGTGCGCGCCGCGCTCGCCGACGACGCGGAACCCTTCCTGACCGTCCACAACGCCACCAAGGGCGAGGACTACCGGGTCGCCCACCGTCTCTCGAAGCGCCAGCGCGACGCCGTCCTCGCCGGCGGCGTCATCCCGGCGCTGGCGGCGGCCCGCGCGTGACGGTACGCCACCCGCCTCGCGGGGGCACCACCGTACGGGAAGCGGTCGCTCGCGCTGACGCACAACCTCGGCGGCTCCCCGGGGGAGATGGTGAGCTCCGTGTCGATCGTCGGAACGGGCTGACCACGCCCGCGCTTTCCCCGAACCGGTGCGGCCGGGCCGCGCGGTTTCGGCGTGACGAGCGGCCCGCGTCCCGGACGCGGGCCGGTGCCGGAACCCGCGTGGCCCCGGCCGCGCTTGATGCCGGGGCAGGCCGACACGGTGTCGTCCTGACCCGGCGTCACCCCGCGGCGACCACCGCCGTGACCCGCCGCCCGCTGTCGGGCGGTGCCGGTGCCGAACTCCCCCCGGCACCGCCCGACACGCCCCATGCCTCACCGGTCCTCAGTCCGTCCAGTCCGTGCGGTCGGAGCGGGCCGGCTGGCGGCCGGTGCGGTGCGGGGACAGCGGCGAGTCGACCAGCAGGATCCGGTCGCGGGTCTCCACCAGCCCGGAGTCGCCGAGCAGGTTGTCCCGGTCGCGGGCGAGGTCCTTCTCGGCGGCGGCCCACGCCTCCCAGGTCGGGATGGTCCACAGCAGGACGCACTCGCTGTTCGTGCCCAGTGCCGTGGACCACGCGCCGGTCAGCCGCCAGTCCGTGGCCTTGGCGGCGGCGTCCGCGCGGTCGGTCACGTGGTCGAGCAGGTCCCGGGCCCGGCCCTTGCGCACGGTGACCACCTCGTGGGCGTAGACCTCGCCGCCGAGCCGGTCCGGGGACGCGCACAGCCCCTCGATCGTCGCGGTGGACGGGTGCGGCACGAGGATCCGGTCGTACCCGCCCGAGCGCAGGTCGGCCGCCGCCGCCCACCACTTCGCCAGCGCCGGGTCCTGCAGCAACGCGTTGCCGAACTCCAGGCGGAACGACGACGCGAGGCCGTCGAAGCCGTCTTCCTCCCAGATGTTGACCACCTGCGGCCAGGGCCCCGTACTCCCGACCACGCCCCACACCCCGTAGCACAGCTGGTGCCGCTGCTCCTGGCCGATCGGGCTCCAGTTGGCCGTCATGTGGTGCATGTACTTGGCGCGGTTCTGCCGGGTGATGTCGATGAACTCGTGGATGTAGACCTTCTCGTTCGGACCGCCGCGCACGTTTTCGGTCACGCCTGCCTCCTTCGGTTGGGGGACCACTTGGCTTTTTTATTCGATCGGCGACGGTGCCCAACGGCTCGTCGGCGCGGTCCTCGACTGCGAGACACCCGTCATCGCCGCGGTCAACGCACCGCGGCCGGCATTGGCTGCCACCTCGCGTACGCCTCCGACCTGGTGATCTCCGCGGAGAACGCCAAGTTCATCGAGGTGTTCGTCCGCCGCGGCCTGGTCGTCGACCGCGGCGGCGCGTACCTGCTCACCCGCCGCATCGGCGCACACCGCGCCAAGCGGCTCATCTTCTTCGGCGACGACCTGCCGGCCGTCGAAGCCGAGCGGTGGGGGCTGGTCAACTTCCGCACGCGGCTTCGCGTGTGGCTTGCCGACACCCTCCCCACGCTGCCGCCCAAACCGCACCGCGACGACTGGCCCGCCCGGCGCGCGTACGACACGCACGGGCAGCGCACCCTCTTCGACGCCGGATACGCCGGCGTCGACTGGCCCCGCGAACACGGCGGCCTCGGCGCCTCACCCACCGAACAGCTCGTCTTCCTGGAGGAGACCGCCCGCGTCCGCGCACCGTTCGTCGGAGCCAACTTCGTCGGCCTCCTGCACGCCGGCCCCACCCTCGCCGCCGAGGGAACCGACGAGCAACGCGCCCGCCCACGCCTGCTTCTGCGCGTCCGTGCCGCCCTCGATCACCGTGTGGCCGGCGATGCCGTTGTTGGTGCCGAACAGCGACCGGAACGCGGGGGTCGTCCAGCCCAGTTCCATGACCAGGCGGGCCTCCTGACTCATCGTCAGGCCCAAGCCGCCGTACTCGCCGCGACGATGTCGTCGGCGTCCTTGTCGTCCGTCCGCGGCCTCGTCTCTCGGGGCGGCGGGGTCAACGGGGAGCCGCGGCTTCGGCGAGTGCGACGAGTCGGGGGGACAGCACCTTGCCGATGTCGTTGCGGGGCAGCGCGTCAAGCCGGGTGAACCGGACGGGAACCTTGTACGGCGCCACATGCTCGCGGCACAGTGCGTCGAGTTCGGTGTCGGTGTCGGTGGCGTCCGCGCCGGGGTGGAGCACGACGAAGGCCCACGGCACCTCGCCGAGCCGGTCGTCCGCGACACCCACGACCGCGCACTCGGCGACCGCGGGGTTCAACCGCAGCACTTCCTCGACCTCGGCGGGGAACACTTTGAGGCCGCCGCGATTGATCATGTCGGAGAGCCGGCCGTCGATCCACAGGAAGCCGTCCGCGTCCAGGTGGCCGATGTCCCCGGTGCGGAACCATCCGTCGTCGGTCATGCGGTCGTGCAGCTGCGATCCGTCCGCGTACCCGGAGGACAGCGACGGCGTACGCACCTGTACTTCGCCCTGTGCGTCGGCCGCCAGGGCCTTGCCGGTGTCGTCGGCGACGCGGACCTGAACGCCGGGATTGGCGCGTCCGACCGCGCCGAGCTTCGATTCGCCGAACGCGCGGGCGTCGGCGGCGTTCCAGCCGACGATTTCCCCACCGATCTCCGTCTGGCCGTAGCAGTTGAGGACGGTCACACCGAACCTGTCGCGGAAGCGTCGTGCCTGCAGCGGTGACAGCGGCGCGCTGATGCTGCGGACGATCCGCAGCGGCTCCAGCGAGGTGACGCGGGGGGCGTCGCAGAGCATCACCATCGCGGCCGGTGGCAGCACGGTGGAGCGGATGCCGAACCGCTTGACGGTCTGGGCGAAGCCCTCCGGTTCGAACCGGTCGATCAGCACCACCGGCGCCCCGACGAGGAAGGCGAACAGCACATTGTAGATCCCCGCCCACAAAGACAGCGACGTGGGGATCAGGTTGGGCATGGGGGCTTTGCGCGGAGCGCCCTCGGTGGGCGTCTTCCGAGAGCCGAGAAGGTTGCGCAGCACCGGCTCCAGCAGGTCCAGCACCGTGTCGTGCCGCAGCAGGACCGACTTGGGTCGCCCGGTGGTACCCGACGTCGACTGGATGAGCGCGACACCGGGGTCGTACGCGTGTGTCTCGGACACCGTCCGGGTCGGTGTGCGCCACCCGTCGTCGGTGGCGACCACGGTCGGGAGGCCGGGGAACCGGCCCGCGCCGGCCTCGTCGGTGACGACCAACACGGGGCGTGCGGCCTGGGACAGCCGTGCGACCTCGGCATCGGTCAGCCGCGGGTTCACCGGCATGTACGCGGCGTCCGCCGACCAGACGCCGAACAGGGCCGCGACGGTCGCGGCGCTGTTCGGCAGCATCGCGGCCACCGCCTGACCGGGCCGCACACCGGCTTGCCGGAGGAGTACGCCCAAGGCGTCGGCGGACGTACGCAGTTCCGCGCGGGACACCATGGTGTCTCCCACGTACACCGCGGGGGCGTCGTCGTTCTCGCGGCTCTCCAGCAGTTCGCCCAGAGCCCTCATGCCGGCACACCTTGCGTCCGCGCGGTCGTGGGCTGAGGAGTCACCCCTGGCACGCCGAGGCGGCCCCTCGCGGCACACGCCGGGACGGTCGTGTCCTCCCGCGGTTTCACACCGTCCACCGGGGCTCCCGCTTCTCGGCGAAGGCACGCGGACCCTCTTCCTGGTCGGGATGGCCCCACATGGAGACCAGTTCCCGGGCGCCGGCCTTGCAGGCGTCCGTCAGCCCCATCTCCAGGGCGGCCCACAGCGCGCGCTTGGTCGCGGCCATCGCGGCGGGGGAGTTGCGTGCGATCTTCTCGGCGAGTTCCTGGGCGGCGTCGCGCAGGCGCTCGGGCGGGTCGATCACCTCGCTGATCATGCCCAGGTCGAGGGCGCGTTGCGCGGACATCCGTTCGTGCCGGCCGGTCAGCGCCATGCGCATCACGGCCTCGAACGGCATCTTGCGCAGCAGGCCGATGGCCTCGATCGAGACGACCTGGCCGACGGAGACATGCGGGTCGAAGAACTGCGCGTCCGAGGCGGCGATGACGATGTCGGCGTCGGCGACCCAGTGGAACGCGCCGCCCGCGCACAGCCCGTTGACGGCGGTGATCACCGGCTTGGCCACGCCTTGGTGCCATGCGGTGAAGTGCACGTCCCAGTCCTGCATCGACTGGCGGTAGCGCTGCATGCCGACGCCGTCGGAGGCGATCTCGGCGACGTCGACGCCCGTCTGAAAGGCACGGCCTTCACCGGTGTGCACGATCACGCGCACCTCGGGATCGGTGTCGAGCACCTTCCACGCGACCGCGAACTCGTCGCGCATCGCGCTGTTCATCGCGTTCAGGAGGTCCGGGCGGTTGTTGACGAGCCAGCCCACGGGGCCGCGCCGCTCCAACCTCAGGTGTTCGAGTTCGGGGTATGCCACGGAGATGTCCTTCCCGGGTGTTCCAGCGCGTTCCACAAGGCCCGCTTGGTCGTGGCGAGCAGGTCGGGGGGGTTGCGTGCGATGGTCGACGCCAAGGCGCGGGCCGCGTCGCGGAGGGTGTCCGGCGGCGTGACAAGTTGGCTGACCATGCCCAGCCGGTAGGCGCGTTCGGCCGTGACGCGTTCGTGGCGCCCCGCGAGGACCATGCGCAGGACGGGTTCGAAGGCCATGCGCGCGGCGAGGGTGATCGCCTCGGAGGCGGAGACCTGGCCGACGGTGACGTGCGGGTCCAGGAAGACCGCGTCGGTGGACGCGATGACGATGTCGGCGTCGGCGACGAAATGCAGTCCCCCGCCCGCGCAGACGCCGTTGACCGCGGCGATCACCGGCTTGGCGACCTTGTTGTGATGGCCGGTCAGGCGGAGTTCGGAGCGTTTGGTACGCCGGGACTGCTCGCGCAACGCCGCGGGGTCGCGGGCGAGTTGGGCGACATCCAAACCGGTCTGGAACGCCGTGCCGTTGCCGGTGTTGACGATCACCCGGACCTCGGGGTCGGCGTCCAACTCCCGCCAGGCGTATTCGAGTTCGTCGAGCATCGCGGCGTCCATCGCGTTGCCCCGGGCGGGCCGGTCGAACACCAGCCAGCCGACCGGTCCGTCACGCTCGACGACGAGGCGGGTGTACGTCCGCGGCGTCGCGCTGTCGTCCGTTCCGGCTCCCGGACCGGGCACCGGTGTTCCCCCGTCGTGGCCGTGGTCGGTCACCGCGGTCACCGCCCCCGGAAGTCGGCCCGGCGTTTGGCCGCGAACGAGGCCATTCCCTCGCGGAAGTCCCGGCTGCGCGACGACAGTTGCAGCGCGGACGCCTCGTCGCGCAGTTGCTGCTCCGGAGTCGAGGACCACGCGTCGTGCATGAGCCACTTCGTCAGCTCCAACGCGACGGTCGGACCCGTCGCGGGTTGTTCGGCGACGGCTGTGGCCGCGGCGCCGAGGCCGGCGTCCGGCACCGCGCTGTGCACCAGTCCCCTTCCTCGGCGCGGGCGGCGTCCACCTTCGCGTCGAGCAACAGCATGGTGCGGGCCCGGGTTTCGCCGATCCGGCGGGGGAGCAGCCATGTGATGCCGCTGTCCGGGGTGAAGCCCCGTGCGGAGAACGGGGCCCAGAACCGGGCGGATTCGGAGGCGATCGTCACGTCGGCCGCGAGAGCCAGTGACAATCCGATGCCCGCCGCCGTGCCGCGTACCGCACACACGACCGGCACCTGCACCGTGAGCACGAGCGGAATGAGACGGTGGGCTTGCGAGGGCAGGCGGCGCTGGATGCCGCCGACGCGCGGCTTGGCGTCGGAACCCGGCGTTCCTTCCGCCGAGTTGCCTTTCACGATGCCGGCACCGGTGCAAAAATGCGGGCCTTCGGCCGAGACGAGGACGGCGCGCACGGCCTCGTCGCGTCCGGCGGTCTCCAGGGCGTCGATGAGCCCGGAGACCATCGTGTCGTCGAGCGCATTGCGTTTCTCGGCCCGGTCGAGGGTCAGGCGCAGCAGCCCCCTGCCGTGGTCGAGTTCGACGTCCAATCCGGGCACCGCGTGATAGGTGTCGGTCACGGTTGGCTCCTCCGTCGCGGTCCACGAACGCGTGCGCTGCGGGTCTCGGAGGGCCACCCGAGCGGGTGCCGCCGCGGGGGCCGTGCCCGGCCCGGCGGGGTGTTTGGGCGAGGGGGTGCGCCGCCGTGGTCGCCGCCGCCCGGTGTCCGGTTCCACCCGCCATTCCTCGGCCTTCCTTGTCGCCGCGCCATGCAGGGGTTCGAGAAACGCACGAGATATGAATATTGTATATATTAGTCAGTCCTGATGTACAACCCGCGACGGCGACAACCCCCTCCGCGCGGTGGGTACCGGCCCGCGCCCTTGCGGTGTGGGCGGGCGGCGTTCCGGCGGACGGGCCCGCGTGCGCGGGGGCGGCGACGTGGGAGGACGGTGAGTGGGGCACGCTGCGCGGGGCACCGTGGTCACGGCGCGATCCCGCCCCGGCTCATCCCCGCGGGACCTCCCGCCACGGCCTGCCCTCCCAGGGGTCGGCCTCCTTCGGCAGGCGGAGGACGCGTTCGGCGATCACGTTCTTGTTCACCTCGCTGGTGCCGCCCTCGATGGTGTTGGCGCGGCTGCGCAGCATGCCGCGCACCTCGGGGGGCATGGCGCCGGCGTAGTCCTCCCGGTCACCGTCCCAGGCCGTGGCACCCGGGCCGAGCATGAGCGCGGCGGTGGCCTGGATGCGCTGGTTCAGTTCGGAGCCGTGCACCTTGCCGACCGACGACTCGGGGCCCGGGGGGAGCCCGGTCCTCAGGCCCGCGCGGACGCGGGCGTTGGTCCAGGAGCGGATCTGCTCCTCGCACCACAGCCCGACCAGCCGGTGCCGGGTGTCCGCGTCGTCCCAGCCGTACGGCAGCCCGGCCGCGGAGCGCTCGCGGGCGAGGCGGATGAGCCGGGTGGTGCCGGTGCCGCCGATGCGGTCGACGCCGCCCGAGCCCGACCCGGCGACCATCTGGCGTTCCCCGGAGAGCGTCGCGCGGGCGACCCTCCAGCCGTCCCCGACCGCGCCGATCCGCTGGGTGTCGGGCACGTGGGCGCCGTCGAGGAAGACCTCGTTGAAGTCGACTTCCCCGCCGATGTGCCTGAGCGGGCGCACGTCGACGCCGGGCTGGCGCATGTCGACGAGGAAGTACGTGATCCCGTCGCGCTTGGGCACGTCCGGGTCGGTGCGGGCGAGCAGCACGCCGAAGTCGGCGAGGTGCGCCCAGGTCGTCCACACCTTCTGCCCGGTGATCCGCCAGCCGTCGCCGTCGCGTTCCGCGCGGGTGGCGAGCGAGGCGAGGTCGCTGCCCGCGCCGGGCTCGCTGAAGAGCTGGCACCACACCTCCTCGTTGGCGGCGATCCTCGGGAGGAAGCGCAGGCGTTGCTCGTGTGTGCCGTGCGCGAACAGCGCCGCGGCGGTGAGGTTCAGCCCGAGGGGGTTGAGGCGCGGCAGGTGGTACGGGCGCAACTCCCGCTCCGCCGCCGCCGCGAGAGGACGGGACCAGTCCAACCCGCCGTACTCGAGCGGCCATTGCGGGACGACCAGACCGCTCGCGGCGAACCGCGGGTACCACGCGCGGTATTCGTCCCGCGTCCGCACGGTCCGCACCGCGCTCGGGCCGCCCCGCTCCGCCGCCTCACGCCACGTGCAGGGCACCGTCGCCGCGACCCACGCGCGCACGTGCTCGGTGGCCTCCTCCGCGTCCGTGCAGTCGGCCAACGGCCTGCCCTGGCTCATCCGCGTGCTCCTGTCGTCGGTCGGTCGGCGGCGGGGGCCGTGTGCGGGAGCCTCGGACGGTGTGCGGGCGTCCGTCAGGCCCGGCCGTTCAGGGCGTCCGGCTGCGCTTTCGTGCCTCGGGCCCCGCGTGACACCGATTTTTGAATCATGTATTCAATATCTACCATAGGATGTGAGTTCGGCCCACAGGGTCGACGGGGGGCGGCGTGGCCGCCGGGATATTGGATGGTGACGTTGGCAACCGACGGCATGATCACGGATGAGGGGTTGGCCCGGCTGCGGTCCCGTATCGGCGTACCGCAGGTGTACCCCGCGCCGCCGCACTACCGCCGCCCGAACGAGGACGCCTTCCGCCAGGTCGCGCGCTCGTACGGTGACGACAACCCGCTGTGGTGCGACCCCGAATACGCGCGGGGCACCCGGTGGAAGGGCTCGATTGCCCCGCCGCCGCTCATCGGCGGCGACAGCCTGATCGGGGAGGACGCCCTCACCGACGGCGAGATCGCCCGGCAGGCCGATCTGAAGGGCGACCCGCTGCGCGGGGTGCACGCCTTCTACGCGGCCAGTGAGCGCGAGTGGTGGGCCCCGCTCGCCCCCGACCACCGCGTCGGCCGGCGCACCGCCCTGGTGGGCGTGGTCGACAAGCCGAGCGAGTTCGGCGGCCGGGGCGTCCAGGAGTGGACCGCCCAGGCGTTCCGGACCGACGACGGCACCCTGCTCGGCGCGCAGTACCGCATGATGTACCGCACCGAGCGCGAGAAGGCCCGCGCCCGCGGGAAATACGACGCGATCGAGCCGCAGGTCTGGGACGACGAGGCCCTGGCCGGGATCGACGCCCAGTACGCCGACGAGGCACCGCGCGGCGCCGAGCCGCGCTGGTGGGAGGACGTGCGCGTCGGCGACCGCGTCGGCCCGCTGGTCAAGGGCCCGCTGACCGTCACCGACATGGTCTGCTGGCACGTCGGCATGGGCATGGGCATGTACGACGTCGCCCCGTTGCGCCTCGCCCACCGCAACCGCGCAAGAATTCCGCGCTTCTACCACCGCGACGGGCTCGGCATCCCCGACGCGATGCAACGCGTGCACTGGGACCCGGAGTTCGCCCGCAAATCCGGCAACCCGACGACATTCGACTACGGGCGCATGCGGGAGGCCTGGCTCATCCACGCCTGCACCGACTGGATGGGCGACGACGCGTGGCTGTGGCGACTGCGCGTCGAATTCCGCAAGTTCAACTACGTCGGCGACGTCCAGTGGATCGAAGGCACCGTGGCACGGCGCTACTTGGCCGAGGGCGGGCGTCCCGCGGTCGACCTGGAACTGCGCACGCGCAGCCAGCGGGACGAGATCACCTCGCCGGCCACCGCGACGATTCTGCTGCCCGGCCGCGAGCACGGCCCGGTGCGGCTGCCCGAGCCACCCGGCCGCGCGACCGACCTGCCGGAGGCGTTCGACGCGGTCATCGACGGCTTCCGCCGCGACGGCACCGCTCCCGCCCGGGCCGGGGACGGCGAGGACAGGGGCGCCCGATGAGCGATCTGACGATGCTGCGCGAGTCGGTGCGCTCCGCCCTCGCCGTGCTGTCGCCGATGGCCGAGGTCCGCCGCCTCATGGCGACCGACGACGGATTCGAGCGGCGCACCTGGCACCGGCTGTGCCGGGAACTGGACCTGGTGGGCCTGGCCGTCCCCGAGACCTACGGCGGTGCCGGATACTCCGCCGTCGAATCGGGCGTCGCCTTCGAGGAGGCGGGCCGCTCGCTGCTGTGCGCGCCGCTGTTCTCGACGGCGGGCCTCGCGGTGCCGCTGCTGCTGGCGCTCGACGACGCGGACGCGAACGGGACGTACCTGCCCGGCCTGTGCGACGGTTCGACCACCGCGACCGTCGTGGTGGCCGACGCCGACGGCCGCTCCGTCTTCGACGGGGCGGACGACGCGAAGCCGGTCACCGCGCTCGGGACCACCGACACCGTCCTGGCCGGCACCGCCGGTTTCGTCGTCGACGGCGCCACCGCCGACCTCGTCCTGGTCCCGGCGCAAACCCCGGGCGGTGTGGGCCTGTTCGCGGTCCGCGGAAACGCGCCCGGGCTGACCAGGACCGCGCTGGTGACGTTGGACCAGACCCGCAGGCAGGCCCGCCTGGTGTTCGACCGCGTACCGGCGACCCGGATCGGGGGCGGCGACGCCGCCGCGGCCGTGGGCACCGCACTCGACGTGGCGCGGGCGCTGCTCGCCGCCGAGCAGGCAGGCGGGGCCGCGCGCTGCCTGGCGGAGACCGTCGAGTACGCGAAGACCAGGGTCCAGTTCGGGCGCTCCATCGGCAGCTTCCAGGCGATCAAGCAGCGCGCCGCCGACCTGCTCATCAAGGTCGAGTCCTGTCGGTCGGCCGCGCTGGCCGCGACCCAGGCCGCCGCGGAGGCGCTGCGGCAGCCCGTCCCGGAGGAGGCCCGCATCCCCGACCTCCCCGAACTCGCGGTGGCCGCCTCGGTGGCGCGCGTCTACGGGGCCGACGCCTGCGTCGCGGTCGCCGCCGAGGCCATCCAGCTCCACGGCGGCATCGGCTTCACGTGGGAGCACGATGCCCACCTGTACTTCAAACGCGCGTGGTCCGGCCGCGAGATGCTCGGCCGCCCCGAACAGCACACGCGGCGGCTCGCGGCACTCCTCGGAGACGTCGCCTGACGCGCACGGTCGCGCGGCGGCGCCGCGGTGACCGGGCGGGCACCGCCACACGGCCGCGGCGTCGGATTCGCCGCGGCGCACGGCGGTTCCCGAGCGCCGGATGTGTGAGGCAAGCGTCCTTGAGTGTCGTGACGTCGTGCGAAGGAGCTGTGTGCAGTGACTCGACCAGCGGAGCAAGAGCCCAACCAGGAGAGTGTGTCGACAGGGGTGCGGCTCGCCGACGAGTTGGCCGTGCGCAATGTCGTGGCCCGTATCGCGCACTACTCCGATACGGGGGAACTGGAGGACTACGGACGGCAGTTCACCGAAGACGCGCGCTGGGAGATGCCGGGAGTGCCGGTGAAGCACGGCCGTGCCGAGATCGTCGCCGCGGGTGCCGCGCGCCGCGAGACCGGCGAGACGGGTCCGGGCAGCGCCAGCCGCCACCTCATCGGCACGATCGCGGTCACCGTGCACGGGGACACGGCCGTGGCCGACTCGTACTGGCAGTTCTACGTCGACACCATGACCTCGCCGACGCTGCGGCTGATGGGCGCCTACCGGGACACGTTCCGGCGGACTCCGCACGGCTGGCAACTCTCCGAACGCATCGTCACCGTGGGCTGAGCGCCCCGGCCGGGGCCGACGCACGCCGACGAAGGTCCGGCCCCGGCGGCGCCCCCAGGGTGGATCGGGCCGTGGGGCGAGCGGCATGTCGGCGACGTACGCCGGTTGTGCCGCTCGCCCGGGCCGTCGGGTGCATTCGCCGTACGTGGATGCTCTCGGATCGGCTCGCCTTCACGGCGCGGCCCGCGCCGGTGGAGCGCCGGTGCCGCTGTCCGGGAAGAGGCCGCGTTCGGCGAACAACCCGACCACGAGGTCGCCTTGGCGCTCCAGCATGCGGGCGTACGCCGCCGCGGCTCCCGGCCCGTCGCGGCGGGCGAGCGCGTTCACGATGTCGATGCTCCCGGACCGCTCGACGGCGATGGCCCCCGGGATCAGGGCGAAGAAGTTGCCCGGAATCAGTCCGGTCATCGACCGCATGAGCGTGCGCAACCGCGGCGAGTCGGCGGTCGTCCGCACGAGTCGATCGAACTCCTGGTTGAGCCGGAAGACCACGTCGGGGTCGTCGTTCGTCGCCAACCGGTCACACAGTTCGCGCAGCCGGGAAAGCACAGGGGGCGTCAGCCGGAGCGCCGCGCGCCGGGCGGCGAAACCGTAGGTGAGTCCGAACAGCGCGTAGTGGTCCCACACGACGGACTCGTCCAACGGCGCGATGAACGCGCCGCGGTGCGGCCGGATCGTCACCCATCCCTCGCGCTCCAGCGACAGCAGCGCCTCCCGTACGGGCAGACGGCTCACGCCGAGCGCTTGGGCGACGTCGTCCTGCGGCACCCGGTCCCCCGGGCGCAAGGCGCCCTCGAAGATCAGCCGCCTGAGGTATCGCGCGGTCTGCTCGCCGCTGCTGGGACGAACGATCGGGCCGTCGGGGGTCGGCGGCAACCCGGCCTCCGCGGCCGAGCGCGTCGAGTCCGGTTGTATGCTCCGACCCCCAGGAGATCGTTCGGAGTTCGTGTCGGACGTCGGTGGGCGGGCCACTCAGGCCCGCTGTTCGGCCACGACGGCGCGCACGCGCCGCACCGCCTCGGTGAACTCCGGGCGTCCCACCGACCACTCCTGGGCGGCCAGTTCGACGGCCGCCGCCGCGGAGACGTCGGACAACGCGACGCCCTGACGCAGGCTCTGCTTGGTCCGGCGCACAAGCGGGCCGGAACGGTCGGCCGCGCGCCGGGCCAGCCGCGACGCCGTGGGGAGCAGGTCCGCCTCGGGCACGCACCGCCAGGCCAGGCCGTGGCGCACGGCCTCCTCGCCGTCGAGCGCGTCGCCGCACAGGACCATCGCCGCGGCGCCCTGCGGACCGACACGGCGGGCGAGGTGCCACAGGTGGCCGCCGCCGGGGTGGATCGCCAGATCGAGGAACCGCGGGGCGAAGCGGGCCGCCGGCGTGGTCACCACGACATCGCAGACCAGCGGCAGGCTGACCCCCGCGCCGACGGTCGGACCCCCGACGGCGGCGATGGTCGGCACCGGCGCCTCCCACAGGCGTGTCATGCCCGCGTACGCCTCGGCCAACGGGGTGCTGCGTTCCAGCAGCCCGTCCAGCGAGCCTCCCGCGCAGAACACCGGCGGCCGGGCGCTGAGCACCAGGGCACGCGCCCCCAGCCCCAACGCCGCGTCGACGGCCTGCGCCAGATCATCGCTCATGCGCTTCGAGAGGGCGTTGCGCCGGGCCGGATCGTCGAGCACAAGGTGGCCGACACCGTCCTCCACCGTCAGCCTGACCAGGCCATCCGCCGACCCTTCCGTCCGCGTGCTCATCGGCCGCCCCTTCGTCGCAAGATCCAGATGCTTACTTTATCTTAAATACTTAATTGAGTCCCGGTGACTCCGTGCTGCGCCCCCGGCGGCGCTCCGGCGGCGTCGCCGGACCGTGGGCGGCTGCCCGGGGGGATCGTTCACGCGGTGCGGGCGGGAACGCGTGGCGCGCTCTCGGCGCGGTGTGCGCGAACGGCATGCGGCGCGGTGGGTATATTGAGACCGTATTGAAGATTGAATATTCCTGATCCGGCCCGGTGAGGCCGCCGGGTCCGCCGCGCCGACGCCGCGTCGCCGGCGGGCGCCCGCAAGGCGAAATCACCAGGCAGGCGGGCTGCTAGGTTGAGTCACCGCCTGGCACACGGCACGTGAAACCTGAGGGAGTGAGAGCGATCCCCCGCCCGAAGCAGCAACTCGAGTCTCCCCTTCCCTCGTACGACCGACCGAGCACGGTGCTCCCGGGCGAGCAACTCCAGCGGCCGAGCAGCGGCGAGCAGGTGCGGCTCTACGTCCGTCGGCTGATCTTCGACGCGGTACTGAAGCAAGGGCAACGCGTGCCGCAGGACGCGATCGCGCAGGCGCTCGGCGTCTCGCGTGTGCCGGTGCGGGAAGCACTGCTGACACTGGAGCGCGAGGGCTGGGTGACGATCGTCCCGCACCGCGGGGTGTTCGTGAACCGCCTCGACGAACAGACGGTGTGGGACCACTACGAGCTGTACGGCCTGTTCTACGGCTTCGGCGTACGCCGCGCCGTCGAGCGCGAAGGGCAGCAACTCGCGGTCCGGGTCGAGCCCATCGAGAAGAAGATCGCCAAGGCCAAGGGCCCGGAGAGGCTCTACGAGTTCACCATGGCGTTCCACCGGGCGATCATCGACGCCGCGCATTCGCCGCGGCTGCGCGCGATCCTGCGCCAGATGACCGACCTCGTGCCGGGCAACTTCTTCGAACTGGTGCCCGGCACCGACGTGGTCACCAAGGAAGGCACGGCCGCGATCGTGGCCGCGATCCGGAACAACGACGCGGACGAGGCGAACCGCGCGTACGCCACGATGCTGCGCCGCCAGGGCGAGCAGGTTGTGCAACTGTTCCGCAGCCGCGGCATTTTCGACGGCGAAACCGAGGACGCCGACGGCCTTCCCGGCTGAGGCGAGGCTTCCCGGGGACGCCCCGCCCGACGGTCCCGGGGCAGGCGCCGCGCTCGTCGCGAGGCCGGGCGCCGGGGGAGCGGGCCGGTCAGGTTCCGGTCGGCACCGTGGTGAGACTGCCGCGCACCTGGCGACGGACGATCTCTCCCGTGGCGGTCATCGGCAGGGTCGCCCTGACATCATCCTCACCCACCTCGACCTGCCCCTCATCACCCCGCGCGGCCTCATCCGCCCGAGAACCCCCCCCACGTTCGGCGAGCCCGACGGCACGGCACGACAGCCGACGCCGCGTTCGCCGTCCTGAGCCCGGAGCCCTGCGGCTGCTTGTCCACGCGCGCGGCCGGCCACCCGAACGCTGGGAGCGGTGGGCCGCGAACACTCCCGTACGGCAACTCCTCCCGCGGGGCTCCCGGAAGGCCTCGTCAAGTCACGCGCTGGGTGCGTCCGGTGCCGCGCCGAGGAGCGGTGTCAGGGCATCGCGGAGATCTTCGATCCGCTGGTAGTGCAGGGCGACCATCCCGACCTCGCGCGCCGCCGTGACGTTGGCGACGGTGTCATCGACGAACAAGCAGCGGTGGAGCGGGGCTCCGGCGCGTTCGGCGGCCAGGAGGTACACGCGGGGATCAGGTTTCACGACGCCGATGCGGGAGGTGTTCACCACGATGTCGGCGAGGTCGTCCAGCCCCTGCCGGGCGAGGTCCCGTTCGAGCCGGGTGGTCGCGTTGGACACCAGGGCGACGGTGGTGACGGCTCGGGCTCGGACGAGGAGACGTACGACGTCGTGATCGACGCGCGGCAGCACGTTGGACCAGTCGCTGACCGCCGCGTGCGCGCGGGCGCTCGACCCGCAGATCGCGGCGAGTTCCGCGGCGACGTCGGAACGCCACTGCTCGTCGGTGATCTCTCCACTGATCGCGGGGCGCGCACGGGCCGGGGTGAGGGCCGCTTCCGCGAGCGCGCCCGGGGGAAGTCCGTGGGCGTGCTCGATGGCGTCGGGGGCGGGCCAGTGCCGGAGCACACCGTCGATGTCGCACAGTACGGCGTCGTAGGGGCGCGCGGTCATGCTCAGACTCCTTGCGGACGGTCCGCGGGCTCGTGCGCGCTCGCGGAGACGGTCCAGCGGGGCGTTGGCTGTCACCTTCGGGCTGGTCGGCGTCTCCGTCAAGGTCGTCCGGGTTGTCGGCCGTGAGGAGGCCGTGCGGCGGTTGTCGGCTGTCTGATCGTGTGGGCGCCTTCCAGGTTACGCGGAACGCCGTGCCCTTCGCCGAACCGCCCCCCCGAGGCCGGAACGTCGGCCGAGGGAGGCAGCGTTCCGGTATTCGCGGCCCTGCCGGGAACCGGTGGTGTCGTCGCCGATTGGCCGGAGGCCGCAACCTCCGGCGCCTGCGCAGGCGTTCCGGCCCCCGCCCCGCGTTGTCCGAGGACGAGTCGCAACCGACGACGACCGAGGCGGTCAACACGCAGGCCACCAGGCCGCCCCCGGACCTTTCGACCGATCGTCACAGGCACACCCCCTGCTTCACGGTGGTGCACCTCCGCTGCGAACTCCCGTGCTGTTCACGGGAGTCACCCTGAGGACGCGGGCCGCGCGCATTCGTGTGCTCGGGACGAACATGAGCGAACGCAGACCTTCCCGAGCGGCAGGCCGCGGGCCGGTATCCGTCGCCACCGCCCGGCTCGGCATCAAGCGGGCGCGCTGTGGGTACCGGACGATCTTCCCCACGACCGCAGATCCGAAAGGCCCACGATGACCGGGACCTCGTCCGGCACCACCGAGCTCAAGGCGACCTACGCGGCTCAGGTGTCCGCCGACCTGGAGCGCAATGCCGAGCAACAGCAACGCCTCACCGTGGAAATCGAGTCGTTGCAGGGGCAGTTGACCGCGCTTCGGCGCGACCACGCGCTGCTCCGGAGCATGATCACGGCCCTGCGGGCCCCCGTCCCGCCCAAATCCGCGAAACAGGGCCCCGCACGTCGGCGGAGCACGGCCACGGCCCGGCCCTCCCGCACAAGCACGACCGGCGCCACCCGCCCGGCGGCGAAGAAGGCGACCGCCAAGCCCACACGCCGCACGAAGAGCGCGACCGGCCCGACCCTCGTCGAACTCATCCGCCGGTACCTCACCGCGCAGGACGCACCGCGATCCGCCGCCGACGTCACCGACGCACTCACCCGAGCCCACCCCGGACGCAGCATCAAACCCAAAGTCGTCCGCGTCACGATCGAAGGACTCGTCAGCCGCGGCCAGGTCCAACGCCACAAGCGCAACCGCTCCGTGTCCTACACCGCACGCAAGCGCAACACGGGCAACCGCCCCGCCACCGCCTGACCGGGCGGTGTGAGCGCGCACGGCGCCGGAAGGTGACGCGCGGCGCGTCACCTTCGTGTCCCCCGATGTCATCTGCCGTGCGAACCGTGCGGTGTTGTAGCGCGGTTCGCTGGTCGACACGGTCGCCGTCCCAACCGGTGACGTGCGTCAGGAGCCCGGGGAGCTGCGCCCGAGACCGTCCGGCGTCGGCCCCCGGGTGGCCGGCTTCTCGTGCGGCGGCACAGCGCCCAGGCGCCGTGCCGCCCCACGACGAACGGTCGACCCGCCCACCGCACCCTGCCACCCGGACCTACCGCAGCAACGACCCGGCGAAGCGAAGACAACCACGGCCGTCGGCCCCTCGCATGGCATCCGCAGGGCCGTCACCATCGCGGCAAGCGACCGTGCTCGCCCGGCAGTTCGGTCTGCTCGGACCGGGTCGCTGACAGACGAGGCCCCGACGCGGGCGCGGCTACGGGGGCGACGTCATTCCGAGACCTGGGTGTACCGTCCCTCCTGCCCCTCGTCGATGAGCCAGTCGTACAGTTCCTCGGCGGCGGGCATGGTCACCTCGACTCCGGCGGACTCCAGGAGGTCGCGCAGTCGCCGCGCCATCGACTCGCTGACGAAATGGTGCTCCACTGTGAGGTTTTGAAGGTGCGTCAGCGGTTGTCCCGTGAGCAGGGCCTCGACGCCGGCGTCGCTGAGCGTCCCCATCGAGAGATCCAGTGACGCCAGACGGGCCACGATCGGCGCGGCGGCGAGGGCTGTGGCGATGTCGTTCTGGATCTCGCTGTTCATCATCCCCAGGTGCCGAAGTCGGGGCAGGCTGGCGCCGACGAGGAGGGCGTCGAGATCACGAACGGTCGCGTCCCCGCCGTAGAACTCGACGCCCAGCCACACGTCCAAGTGCTCGAGCGCCGGAAAGTCGCATGCGGCGATCGCCCCCGGAACGTGGGCGGGCAGACCTCCGGTCTCGAGCGTGAGTCGGCGCAACCGCTCGTGCCGGACGGGCCGCAACACGTCCGACGGCTCGTCCCGATTGGAGCGCTGGCCGAACCGGTAGGTCAGCTCCTCCAGTTCAGGGAAGGATTCGAGCACCTGTGTCACGTCGCCGCGAGGAATCCACGAGATCTCGTGCTGGTCGCTGGTGATGTGCCCGACGAACAGACTTCTCAGCGCGGGAAAGCGATCCGCATGAGCACACAGCAATTCGGCGGGCAGGTTCGCCGGCTCCCGGGACAGGATGCCCTTTCCCCAGTAGCCCAGAAGCAACGAACGCACGCGCGTGGTGTCCACGGCCTGAAGGAAGCCCTCGAACACCTCGGTGTAGGAGACGTCGGAGTCATACGCCGTGGCCAGCCCCCACGCCACCCGGTCGGCCCGCGGCGCCGCGGCCCCCACTTCCGCCCACGTGGTCGGCCTGGAGTTCGGCGACATGGTCAACAGGTTGCGCATTTCCGGGCTCGCCGCCTCCAGGTCGACGGGCGCCTCCAACCAGTGCACCGGGAGCCCACCCCAGTACTCCAGGTACTTCCCCACACCCATAGTCACCCCGTCCCCCGGGACCTCACCACGAACAGCCCCGAAGACTAACGACCGCCGCCGACACCACCGTGGCCGGCACCCGAACCACCCGGCACCATCGGACCGACGGCCTTGCCCGGGGCGCCGCCTTCGCGGCGACCTACCACCCGCCTTACGCGGCAACGGGTTTGCCATCGCGTCTGAGCGGTCCCACGCGTCTGAGCGGTCCCACAGCGGAAGAGGCGCACACCCGGTTCCGCCCGCCTCTTGTGATCGTCCGCTGTGCTCGTCCGGCAAGCTCCGAAGAGACTGAGCTTATGCGCCCACCGCACCGTGTATGAAGCGCCGAAGATGCGTACGCACGGCGTCGGGCCGCTCCAGCCAGGGCTCGTGCCCCGCGTCCTCGATCCGCGCCAGGCGGAGATCGAGCCGCAGCGCGAGCGATTCCAGTGCCGCCACAGGACGAGGATCTTCGACCCCACCGAGAAGCTCTGTTCGCTCGGGCAGGCACGCGCGCAACTCGGCGAGATGCGCATCCACCGGGTCCCCGCGTCCTTCCCCGTCAAGTTCGGCGTTCATGGCCCAGTTGACCGGGCGACGCAGCCGGGCGCCCTGGGCGGCCCAGTGCCACCCGCGCTCCGGATCGGCGTGGTCCGTGAACCACGCCGGCGTGAGCAACTCGACTTCCTGCTCCTCCGTGCGCGGGCGACGGCCGCGTCAAAAGCGGACAGGTGTCCTCATGGCGCGGGAGAAGGTGGTGACGTCACGTGGGTGGGGGCGTCGTTCGGGCCCGGGATGCCCATCGCGGTGTCCCACCACGCGGGATAGACGGGCGGGAGCGCGGTGGCCGCGTCGAGTGCGGCGAGTTCGTCGGGGGTGAGGTCCAAGGTGGCGGCGGCGAGGTTGTCGTCGAGCTGGCGCAGCGTGCTGGCGCCGACGATGACCGAGGTGACGCCGGGTTGGGCGGTCGTCCAGGCGAGTGCGACGCGTGCCGTGGACACACCGCGGTCGGCGGCGATGCGTGCTGCGGTGTCGAGGGCGCGCGTCCCGACGTCGGGGGCGACGGGAGGGAACGTGTGGGCGGCCCGTCGCCCCTCGCCCGAACCGTCGCGGTAGCGCCCGGTCAGGTAGCCGCCGGCCAAGGGGCTCCACACCACGACGCCGAGGTCGTGGGCCCGGCACTGCGGGATGATCTCGTGTTCCGCCTCGCGCCCGACGAGCGAGTGGTAGATCTGCGCGGCGGTGAACGGCGTGCGGTTCAGGGCCTGTTGGTGGGCGACCGCCGCGGCGGTCTCCCAGGCCCGGAAGTTGCTGACGCCGACAGCGCGGACCAGTCCGCGTGCCACGAGGTCGTCGAGTGCCCGGAGTGTCTCCTCGATCGGCGTCGTGCGGTCCGGCCGGTGGAGCTGGTAGAGATCGATGCGGTCGGTGCCGAGGCGGCGGAGGCTGGCCTCACACGACGCGACGACGGCGTCGTACGCCAGCGCACCGGGTGACGTGTTCCCGAACCCGACCTTGGTGGCGATCAGGACGTCGTCGCGCCGGTTCCGGACGCAGGCGCCGAGGATCTCCTCCGACTGTCCGGACGCGTAGACGTCGGCGGTGTCGATCAGGTTGACCCCGGCGTCGAGTGCCCGGTCCACGAGGGCGCGGGCGTGGTGTTCGTCGACGGTCGTGATCGGCGGCATGCCCGAGCCGAACGTCATTGCCCCGAGCGCGAGTTTCGAGACCTCCAGGCCGCTGCTGCCGAGGCGACGGCGTTCCAATGTCCTGTCCTCCGTTGTTCGACGGCTGCCGGAACAGCAGTGTGCGGACCCACTCGGGGCGTCCGCGTGTCTCCCCGGCGTAGGCCCTTGGGACGCCGCGCGACGGCGTTTAGCGCGGAGTTCGTGATCATGGTGTCGCGGAACCGCCAGACGTCCGTGCCGTGCTCACGGTGGATCAGCCGCGGGGCGTCGTCCGGTACTTCCGGGGGAGGCGGTCGACGAACATGTCCGGCGGTTCGATGACGTGGTCGTCCACGCTGATCAGGATCATGTCATCGCGGTGCTGTGACTCTCCTCGACGTGTGCCCGGTCGCCCCGGGCTGAGGGCGGCATGGTGGAGTCGGCGGACCGCCCGTCGCGCGGGGGCTGGTGGAACGTTGTTCGGGTGCGTCCGACCGGCCGTGCCGAGCGGAGTCAGCGGCGGAGTTTGCTGAAGTCCCAGCTGACGATCTTGTCCGGGGTGATGCGGAGCCAGCCGTGGCGGCCGTCGTACTGGAACGCGCGGCCGGGGGAGTACTTGTCCGCGAAGAGCTGTTCGGGGGCGGTGAGTTCGTCGACGGGTTCGCCGGTACGGGGGATCTCGCCCACGGTTTCGGCGGTGCCCTGGAGCTCGATGCCGCGCAGGCTCAGGAAGTCGCTGCCGCCGTCGTCGACGATCAGGCTGACCCGCTGATCGCGGGTGATGTCGGTCCACCGCTGGCTGCGCGTCAGCGAGTTGAGCCACAGCGCGGTCCCGTCCCAGACGAACCAGAGGGCGCTGAGGTGCGGACTCCCGCCCGCACCGACCGTCGCGACCCGCACGACCGGCGCCTCGCGCAGGAACGCGTCCCGCTCCTCGTCGCTCATCGCGATGGCCCTGCCCTTGCGCTGCGTGCTCATCGTCCTCGCCTCTCCGCTGTCCGGAAGTGGGTCCGGGGCCTGCCCGGGACCGCGAACGAGCCGTCCTCGGCGGGCCGCCCTGGGTGCCGTACCCGGGGACCACGCGAAACGCCCACCGGGAAACGGGCCGTACGCCCCGCCTTTTGCTAACGCTGCTCGCCTTTCACGCACACTATGGGAGCGCTGATCGCATAATGTCAAGGTGGTGTTGAATGGGCGAGGTGCACCAGCAACCACACGCCGGCTCCCAGGACGGGCTCCGCCCCCACTCCCAGGACGCCGCCCCCGCCGCCGAGCCCGGTTCGGCCCGGTGGTGGGCCGAACGCCTGGCCTGCACCCGCGTCCGCCGCCCCCGCGCCGGTGGACTGTCCACCGCACGCATCGTCGACGCCGCCATGGACGTCCTGCGTACGGACGGCCCCGAGACCCTGACCCTGCGCGCCGTCGCGGACCGCCTCGGCACCCGCAGCGCCTCGCTGTACCGGCACATCGCCGGCCGCGACGAACTCGTCGCCCTGCTCGCCGACCACATCCTCGGCGACATCCGGATCACCCGTACCGGTCGCGGCTGGCGCGCCGACGCCGAAGCCCTCATGCGCGAGCTGCGCCGCGTCCTCCTCGCCCAACCCCTCCCCCCGCGCGCCGGACGCGACGGCTCCGGCTACGGCCCCAACGCCCTGCGCCTGACCGACGCCGCACTCGCCGTCTTCCTCGACGCCGGCCTGGACACCACCCAGGCCGCCCACGCCGCCACCACCAGCATCCAGTTCGTGGCCGGCCTCACCGACATCGAACGCAGCACCACCGGCCGCGGACCCCACGGAGCCACCCGCGCCGACGGCTACCCCGAACTCCTCGCGACCCTCCCCCCGAACCAGTACACCGCCCTGCGCACCACCGGTCCCACCTACCTCCACATGCCCGCCGACCAGGTCTTCACCTACGGCATGCACCGCCTCCTCGACGGCATCACCACCACCCTCCCCGACCACCCGACCCCCCGATAAGACCGACAACCGCCCCACCGCGACCCGACGTCGTGTGGACGCCGCCGCGAACCGACGTGGGTGCGGCCGATGCCGAGGTCGCCTCCACGGTCGGGGTCGGGTGGGTTCGCGGGCATGGTTGGGGGTGGGTGTCAGTCGCCTTTGGCGAGGTTCTTGCGCAGGGCGTGGGCGGGGGGCTGGCGGGCTCCGGGGTGTTGGCCTGTCTGTCCGGGGTGTTGTGGCTTGGTGAATCGGTAGGTCATGCGATCCGGGTGCACTTGTGCGGACACCTCGGTCATGTCGGCCTCGCGCAGGCGCTCGCCGACCTTGATGACGGACCCGCGAGCGGCGGGCAGGGTTTCGGCGACCATGGCGAGGAAGTCGTGGTGCTGCCGGTACAGGTCGGGGGGTATCGCCGCCTCGGCGGCGTTGACGACCTCGTCCCGCAGCACCGATACCCCGAGGTACTGCTCGTCCGGGTGCACGAGCCCCGGCGGACGCTCGGCCAGGTGTTCGGCGGCTGCCGGTGGCAGCGCGGGTATGGGGAAGTCGTCGTCGGCGTGGGCACGCAGCAGTGCCTTGACCTGTCGGGGTGACGGGGCGTTGTCGCCGAGGAACCGCGCGACGTTCCGGTGTACGAGCGCGGGGTCGACATCGCCGCGCAGCCCGCGCAGCACGTCGACGTACGGGGCCCGTGCGACCTCCCACGCGTGGTAATCGCCGTACAGGCCGGAGTTCACCGCCCTCCGCGCACCGGCGTTCCCGTCGACGAACTGCTCTATCCGCTCGGAGCGCAGCGGATACGGGGCCCGTGTGACGAGGGCGGCCAGCGTGTGCGCGGCGGCGGAGACCTTGCCCGTGGGGCGCGCGAGTTCCCAGTCGGTCAGGACGGCCTCGCCGAAGGACCACATGAAGTTGCCGACGGTCGGGTCCCCGTGCGCCACGACGAGATCGCTGCGGTCCTCGCGAGCCGGCGGCAGTCCGCGGTGCAGCTGTTGCGGCGTGGGCAGCCGGAAGCGGCGGGCCAGCGCCTCGCCGATGACCGGTGTCACGACCTCGGCGACGCGGACGGTGAACGAGCGCACCAGGGCCGAATCGCTCGCGTCCGGAGCGCAGCGCAGCGGCACTTCGGCTTCCGGGAGCGAGGTGAGGATCCGGAGGGAGCGCCGCGCTTTCGGCATCAGGGAGTGTGCGGCGGCCTCGCTGTGGTGGCTGACGTACGCGAGTTCGTCGATCAGGTAGCCGACGTGCCAGTCGAACGCCGCCTCGCTGGAGGCCGGATCCGTCTCGTGGGGCTCCAGGCGCGGCAGGCCCGCCAGGGGGGCCAGCGGCTCCCCGGCCGGGGTGGGCGCCGAGGTGTACGCGCCGGGATCGGCGTCCCTCAGGGCGGCGCGGGCGTCGGTGTCGTTGATCACCCGCAGGTCCAGGGCGTTGATGGGCCCGGTCGCCCAGCGCTGGACCTCGCCGGTTCCCGGAATGGTCCAGGTCGCGTTGCTGGTGCCGGTGCCCAGCAGCAGCGGCACGTCGACCTCGTAGGCGTCCGGGTCGCCGCTCACCCAGGAAGCCTGGCATGCCCGGCGGAGTCACCGGGGTGTGGCGTCGAGGACGACCCCGCCGCGGCACGGCCCGAGGCGGCCACCCCAGCCACTGGCACCGCCGACGAAGCACTCACCGCCGCGGCCGTCGTGCCCACTCCCGTCAACCCATCACCCCCACCTCGACACGGAGGCCCCCATCGCGGCCACCGACGCCCGCGGCCGGCGCGTCGACCCCAGGAGGACACCGGCCGTTGTGGCACCAACCCCGCCGGCACCCGCGACCGTTCGCCGCCCGCACCGCGGAGCTGTGGTACGTGGGAGATTCAACACCACGGTCCACCGATGAGGAATTGCCGGGTGATCGCGGTGCGGGGCTCCATGTGCCGAACATCCGTGTCGATGCCCCGGGTTGGCGGGGATTCTCCGGTCGGAGGTCAGCGCGGGTCGACGGCCCGACCCAATTCGTCCCAGTTCGCCGTGACGGCGTCGACGACCTCGTCACCGCTCAGCCACTCGGGGCCGCGCAGCAGTTGCGTGGTCTCCCGGTATCGGTTGTAGCGCTCGTGGTCCCGCGCCATGGACGCGGCTCAGGCGGTAGGAGAAGTCCGACGAACTCGGGTCGATGTGACGGGCCTGGCCGTTGACCGTGTACTCGACGCCCGGAATCCGGTGGTCGAGCGCGTTCGAACTGTGCCGGCAGTACTTGATTACGGCGTCGGCCTTCGCGTGGAAGCGCTCGGGCGGCCCGGTCAGGTCGGCGACGGTAGTGGCCGCGTCGGTGATGGTGTGGTATTCGGAGCCGGTGCGGCCCCGGTCGCGAGGAGGGGAGGGGCGAGGCCGACGCGGCGGTCACCGTGGTCGTCACGGCAGTTCGGGGGGAGCGGGGTGTCCACGCCGTGATCGGCTTCGCCCCCAAGCCGGTCACATACGGCTGATGCCATGCGACGGACATGAACGCGGCGGTGGGAGAAGCCATGGCGTAACCCCTCCCACCACCGTTCCACGCCGCTCGCCGCTCGCCGCTCGCCGCGTTCGGCGGTAGCGCGCACCAGCCACGGAACCGCCGACCTTCCCTGCGGTTTCGCGGCGCATGCGCGCGGCGCGCTCGGCGGCGGCCCGGTCCCGGCACGCAACCGCCGACCTTCCACGTCGGCCCGGTTCCGGCGCTCTCACCGGGCGGTGCGGCACCTCCGGTCTGGGCAGTGCCGCACCGCGCGCACCCCGTCCGACCTCCGGCGCTGCGGCATCGACAACCCAGCCCGCTCCCACTCGCGGCGAGGGTCGCGGTTGACGCATGCCGATATCGGAATATGATCGTCCCATGGCACGAGCAGCGACGACGTCGGACGTCTTCAACGCGATCGCCGAGCCGCGGCGCCGGGAGATCCTGGTGCTGCTGCGGGCGGGTGAGCGGTCGGTGACCGAGTTGGCGCAGGAGCTGGGGATGACCCAGCCGGGGGCGTCCAAACACCTGCGGGTGCTCCGGGAGGTCGGGCTGGTGCGCGACCGCAAAGCGGGCAAACAGCGCCTGTACGGCCTTGACGCGGGCGGGCTGCGGCCCGTCCACGAGTGGACCGGCGGCTTCGAGCAGTTCTGGAACGCGAGCTTCGACCGGTTGGACGCCTACGTGCAGGACCTGAAACAGACAGGGAAAGCGGAGTAACTGATGAGCACGACAGAACATGGAACGCCAGACCGCGAGGTTGTCATCTCCCGGATCATCGACGCCCCACGCGAGCTGGTGTTCGAGGCGTTCACCGACGTCCGACACCTGTCGCGGTGGTGGGGCCCGGAAGGGTTCACCACCACCACGCGGTCGTTCGAGTTCCGCGTCGGCGGAGACTGGGACTTCGTGATGCACGGACCGGACGGGACGGACTACCAGGAGTGGATCACCTGGACCGAGCTCGCCCCGCCGGAACGGATCGCGATGCTCCACGGTGAGACCCGCGACGACCCGAACGCCTTCACGTCGATCCTGACGTTCGAGCCCGACGGCACCGCGACCCGGATCCGGATGCACACGGTGTTCCCCACCAAGGAACAACGCGACGAGGCGGTCGAGAAGTACCACGCGATCGAGGGCGGCGAGCAGACCCTGGGCAACCTGGCCGCATACGTCGCCGAGATCGTTCGGAAGGGAGCGGAGGACTGATGGCCGGGAAAGTGTTCTTCAGTGTGTCGATGTCGCTCGACGGATTCATCGCCCCCGAGTCCTCCGAGGACTTGATGGGGCAGCAGTGGATGGAACTGCAGCGGTGGGTCTTCCCGCTGCGGTTCTTCCGGGAGAACCTGAATCTCGGGAAGGGCGGCGAGGAAGGGCGCGACAACGACATCGCGCGGCAGACGTTCGAGCGCACCGGCGCGAGCGTCATGGGCAAGCGCATGTTCGACGCCGGCGAGCAGATGTGGCCGGAGGAGGCGCCCTTCCACACGCCGGTCTTCGTCGTGACGCACACCAAGCGTGATCCGTGGGAACGGCCGGGCGGGACCACCTTCCACTTCGTCAACGACGGCATCGAGTCCGCCCTCGACCAGGCCCGCGAGGCCGCCGGCGACCGGGACGTCCGCGTCGCGGGCGGCGGCGCGACGATCCTGGAGTACGTGAACGCCGGCCTGATCGACGAGTTCTCGATCGCGCTCTCACCCGTGCTGTTCGGTTCCGGAATCCGCCTGTTCGAGGGCGTGGACGCCGCCCGCGTGGCCCTGGAGCAGATCCGCGCGGAGCCCTCCCCGAGGGTGACCCACCTGACCTACACCGTCCGGAAACGGTAACGGTCCCGACCCCGGCGCCCTCCCGCCGGGGCGGCGGCGTTCAGCACGAACGCCGTCTCGATTCCACCCGGACCACGACGGCGGGAGACCGGCGGACCCACAACGCGGCGCGCATGTCGAGAACGTGCCGCCGGTTCCGTCCCAGAGACAGGAGGGCCACGAACACCCAGGCGACAACGGAGGACGACAATCATGGACCGCGAGCAAATCACCCGGGAACTGACCGACGCACACGACCTGTTGGAGCGGGCGCCCATGGCGCGCCTCGCCTACAACGGACTCGACGGACTGCCGCGCGTCATCCCGATCGGGATCTACTGGACCGGCGACGAGATCGTCATGTCCACCGCCGCCACCGCGCCCAAGGTCACGGCACTGTCCGTCCGTCCCGAGGTGGCTCTGACCATCGACGCCGGCGACAGCCCCGAATCGGCCAAAACCCTGTCGATCCGCGGCGTCGCGCAGCTGACGATCGTCGACGGGGTGGTTCCCGAATACCTCGCCGCCGCCCGAAAGAACTTCGACCCCGAGTACGCGGCCGAGTTCGAGCGGAACTGCCGGGCCCTGTACGACCGGACGGCACGCATCGCGGTCCGGCCGCAGTGGGCGCGGTACTACGACTTCGGCGCAGGCCGCGTACCGCAGTTCCTCGCCGATCTTGCCGAGAAGACGACGTGACCACGAGGCGCGAAAACCCACACCAACACCCTCGAAAAAGCGTCGCGGCAGCCACCTCGTCCTCTCCGGAGCGTCCGAGGATCGGGCTTGGAACGACCGAAACCATCACACCCATGCACGAGATCGCCGGTCGCTCGACACCAGAGCTGCACCAGGCACCACAACAGTCGCGCCCCCGGCCCGCGCTCACCAAGACACCCACACCCCACACCCCGCACCCCCATCGCCCGCTCGGCAAGCGCCCCGACCGGCCCAACCCAGGAAGCCCACCACAACCCCCACCCATCCGGCATGCCGGAACAACCCCACGCACCCGTGAGCTTGCTCCGCTTTGACGGACACTGTGATGTTGCCCCGGTTTCACGGACTCGGGGGTGAGGAGATCAGTTTCGGCGAGTGGGTGACGGCTTCGAACTGTACCGGGGTCATGTAGTCCAGGGTCGAATGTCGTCGGCGCTGGTTGTAGAACCCTTCGATGTATTCGAAGATCGCGTTGGCGAGTTCGAGGCGGGTCCGCCAGCGCTGCCGGTCGAGGAGTTCGGTCTGCATGCGGGCCCGGAACGACTCGGCCACGGCGTTGTCGTAGGGATCGCCGATGGTGCCCAGGGAGGGCAGCAGTCCGGCTCGGCGTGCGCGTTCGGTGAAGGTCCACGAGGTGAACTGAGTGCCGTGGTCGGCGTGGATTATCCCGTCCGGGACCAGGCCGGCGGCGCCGCGGGAATCGATTGCCATACCGAGCGCGGAGGTTGCCAGGTCGGCTCTTTGCCGGGAGTCGATTGCCCAGCCGACCACTTTGCGGGAGTAGGTGTCCAGGACCACGCGGCAGTAGAGCTTCCCCTCACGGGTGGGGTGTTCGGTGATGTCGGTGACCCACAGCTGATTCGGTCCGTCGCGATGGAAGTTGCGTTTGACCAGGTCGGTCACCGTTCTCGCCGCGGGGACCCTCTTGGCCCGCCGCCGCAAAGGCAGTCCGGCCAGGCCCGCTCGGCGCATCAGCTCCGCCACTGTTCTGCGTGAGACGACCACGCCGTGGCCGTGGACGAGTTCGGCACGCACCCGGGGTGATCCGTAGGTCTGTCGTGATGCCTGATGGATGGCCGTGATCTGGTCGGTCAGCCACGCATGACGGATGGCGCGGGCCGAGGGCGGACGCATGCGGGCGTCGTAGAAACCCGACCGGGACACCCCGAGCGCGAGACACGCCTGCTTGACTGGGACGCCCTCAACGGCCAGTTCGGCCACCAGTGCGAACCGGGCTTTTGGGGGCACCACCTGCTCGACCGCCGCCGCGGCCTTCCGCAGGATCTTGACCTCGTTCTCCAGTTCGGCGATCCGCGACCGGGCCTCGGCCAGGGCAGCCGACTCCACCGCGGCGGGACCCAAGGTCTTCAGGCCCCGATCGATCAGGTCCTGCCTTTTCCATCGGTGCAGGCAGGACTCGGCGATGGACAGTGACGCCGCCACGTCCCGGACCGATCGTCCCGACGCCAGCAGGTCCAGGGCACGCCGCCGGAACTCCGGCGGATAGGGCTTGGGCACGATCAACGATCTCCTTCGGAAGATCGCCGAACCATACATCTCTCAACATTCGTGCCCGTCAAACAGGGGCAACATCAGGGTGTCCGTCAAAGCGGATCAAGCCCACCCGGCCACGCCCGCCTCCGACGTTCGTCTACCGCGGATCGTCGCTCTCCCAGCGATAGACGCGAAGACGGCGGCCCGCACGCCCCACGCGTCAAGCACCGCAATCAGCTCAGACTCGTTGGCGGCGTCAGCGGATCCGATGAGGACCGCGTCGATGTCGTAGTCGAAGCCATCGATGCGCTCTTGGTCGCACTCCCAGTGCTCAAGACGAAAGCCGCGCCCACTGTCGCGCACCCATCCCTCATCCCGCGCACGGCGATCAAGCGCGCTCCGCCGAGCAGTGACATCCACGAACCCCCGCCGCGCCGGACACGACGCGCCTGCTGGAGCGACCATCGGTAGGGGTGTGAGCAGTGGAACGACGGGACGTGGGTGATTCAAGTCGATCTTCGGGGACGGGGGGGCGACGGCAGCGCGGAGCCCGTGCTCACCGAACAAGCCATCCACGTACGGGACTCCGAGGGCGTGAGTCAACCGAACCTCGCGGTGGGCTGTGAAGACCGAGTATTTTGTACGGTTCGCGGCAAAGCCCTGAGCTTCGTCTGTTGTCTGCACCGCAGCGGTGCAGCAGACAAGGCATGGTCATTGCGTGTCGGGAATGCACGTGTCAGCCGTTGCCCGCGGTCGGCGATTCCGAATGGGTCTCGGAAATCGGCGCGCGTTCGTCGTGACTATCGCCGAAGCGATCGGCTGAGGGCGCCCAAAGGAAGACCGCGAAAGCTGCGGCGATGAGTGCGGCTCCCAGTCCGAAAGCCATCCAGCGATGGGAGGACCGGCGTGTCTGGAAGAGCACCGCGAAGGCGGACAAGGCCATGACGACAACGCCGCTGGTGGCCAGGACGGACAGCAGGGAAGCACCCAGCGTCGAACCGGCGCTGTTGCCCGCGAAAGCGGTGATGAGGGCGATCACTGCGGCGAGGAGGCCGAGAATCTGCACCGAGTCGCGCCGCGCTGCTTCAAGCGCGGTGGTCATGCGCGACTCGACGTCAGCAGCGTGGCGATCGAGCCGTGATTCGAGTTCATCCCGCACCATGCCGACTTGCCGCAGCGATCCGATGAGAAGCAACTGCTGGTCGTATCGGACGAGACGGGCGTGAAAAGCCGCCGCGTTTTCGCCATCGGTTTTGCGGTCCACGCGCTTGGCCTCGGTGACGAGTTGTACGGCCTGAGCGTAGTCCGCGCACATAGGCAGGCAATGGAACTGGGCCTCCGCGCTGAGCGCTTCAGCGCGCAGTTGAGGCGTCATCCAACGCGGGTCGGCGTCGCGTTCGGCAAGGAAGTCGGCCCGCACGTCATGCATGACGCGTTGGACCGCGCCGCCTTCCGCGTCGCCGTGAACCGACTCATGGCTCAGCAGGGCCAGTCCGACACTGCGACGAAGGCGTGTGAAGCCCACAAGGTTTGGGAACAGCCGGGCCATGGCTGAGGCATCGGCGTACGCGGCTTCCAAGTCCTCGCGGGAAGTGTGGATTTCGTTGGCCCGAAGAAGAGCCAGGAACGCACCGCGTAATGTCTCACCTCCGCACGCTTCGAGAGCATGCTGCGTCGCGGTGCGCTGTTCGACCGCCTCAAGGAGCGCGTACTGCTCGCCGACCAAGCCGTTGCGGCGGAATACCTGCCAGATCAGGTAAAACGCGATGAGGCGTAACCGCGGTTCCGCGAGCTCGCCTTCACCGCGCCGCACGAGCTCGACGACAGTGCCCGAGTTGCGGATGACGTGAGCCTCCAGCTCGGCACGGCGGGCGGCCACATCGATCAAGACCCACCAACCATGGTGGACGCGCGGGTCGAGCGGTGCGGCGGCGTCGTCCACAAGCTCGGTGCGGACACGACGCACGCGCTCGACGAAGCGATCTTGCACAGCGCGGGCGGGCGGTACTGCTGTCGGGCCACCCTGAGCCGGTTGTTGGTGCGGTTGCGGCGGGCCTTGATTTGTTGCCACGCATCCCCCGTGGAGTCGTTGGAAACTACCGGCGCCGTCGGCGGACCTCCTGGCCACCGTCGACCACGATTGTCTGGCCGTTGATGTGGGTCAGATCGAGTGCCAGCGCGGCGAAGCAGCGGGCGACGTCCTCCGGGCTCGCGGCCTGGCCGAGTGGAATCGACGCCGTGAGCTCCGCGACCAGGTCGGGATCGGATGAACGGCCCACCGGCCCCTTCGGACGGCCGACGCTGCCGGGCGCGACGCAGTTCACTCGTACTCCGTCGGCGCCGAACGTATCGGCCAGGATTCCCGTGAGTCCGAGCAGTCCGGCCTTGGCGGCGGAGTAGGAGGGGCGGGCCCACGCCGAGAGGGCATTGATCGAAGAGCAGAAGGTGACCGACCGATTCCCGCTCCCGGCGCGCAGCAGCGGAGCGAGCGCATACAGGACGAGGTACTGCGCGGTGAGATTGAGCTCGACACTCGACCGAAAAACGTCGGGTGTGGGCAGTTCCTTCCCCGAGGCGTCGTCATCGTCACCAGGGAGCGCGCCGCCCGCGATGCCCACCAAGTGCATCAAGCGGTACTGCTTGGAAGCGTCGTCGAGCGCCTGCGTCACGGCCCGTTCGTCGGTGACGTCGACGATGTACGGCACCACACTGCCGGGCCACTTCGCTTCGGGGCTCTTGTCCAGGCCGACCACGGTCCAGCCACGCTGCTCGAACTCGTGCGCGGTAGCGGAGCCGATCATCCCCGCAGCGCCGGTGATGAGTACTGCTTGGGGGCGAAGGTCTTCAGGGGCTGACACGCCGACAATCCTAGGGGCAAAGGGTCGGAGACCGGTGTTGCCGCCGGGTGAGAGCGCCCTTGCGTCGGCGACGTAGATCGCGAACTCGTGGGCCGAATACCGTTCAGCAGCACGACCGTCGCGGACGAGACCGCAAACAACGCGTCGGTGCCGTGCCGGCCGTGGTGTGGTGGGTGATCTGAGCGCGGGTCTTCATGCGGTTCATTGTGTGAGCTGTTGTCCATCAGATGTCCCTTTGGCCCACCTCGGAAGCGCTACCGCGCGTGGCCGAAGCGCCGTGTGAGGCCGGGGTGTTGCTTGGGTGCGCGAGGCCTGCGGAATGTTGCGGGGACGGCTTGACCCGTGGCGGATTCCTGGGCCGTGCGCGGGACGGCGCTGCCGTTCCCCCGGTCGGGCGCGGCTGCAGGCGCGACGGCCCCGGTGGCGCGGGCGACCGTCTCGATCACGGTGCTCAATCCTGTGTCGCTCGAAGAACCAGGTCTGGCTGCCGCGTCCTGGCCCGCGGCCCTGAGGAGGTCGCGGCGTACGCCTCGGTCCCGTACGGGTGCGTCGGCGAGGGTCTGCCTTCCCTTCTCCATGAGCCTTCCGTGGTCGACAGTCGTCTCCAAGGTCCATGGCGCGCCGCGTAGTTCGTCGGCACGGTCGGCCATCGACCCCGGTGCGGTCGGTGCCCACCGGCCATCGTGGCGGCGTTCGGTGGAGATGATGGCCCCTTGTGCGGTGACCAGGTGGATGCCTTGGAAAAGGTTGTCTCGGCCTTGAGCCCGGATGACCTCCACCATGCCCTCGTGGAAGCCGCGTTGGACATCCGGCCCCGACAAGGGCAAGCGGGTCTCACCGGAATGGGCCTGCTGTGCGTCGCGAACGACCATGTGGGCAAGCGAAAATGCGGGCGGCACGACGCTTGTGGCAAGGTCGGTTCGGTAGCCGTCGGCGGCGAACGGCCGTACCTCCTTCGCCACGAAGTCCGCCTCGGTGAAGACCCCCACCATGGCGATGTCCCGCCGATTGGCGCGGGCCGTGTCGTTGGTGAGTTTCCGCAGGTCCAGGTAGTCGCCCAGGAACTCCTCCTGAGCGCGCACACCGCCGTGTTTCCGGGCGAACTCCTTGAAGCCGGGCAGGGCGGCGAACAGGTCGTCGCCCTCCAGAAGGAACGGGCGCTGCATTCCCAACCGGGTGGCCAGCCACCGGGACAACGTCGTTTTCCGGGAGCCCTGTGTCCCGTTGAACACCAAGAGCCGGGGGTGGCCGCGTGACGGCCCCACCATCGCGGGCAGCACATGCCGCTCGAATGCCTTGCGGACCCGCGAAGACGCCTTCTGTTGGTGTGCTTTGCTCATTCCGAGTCCTGGTGGGCAAGTTGTCCGAGGGTTCGGCACAGCCGCATTCCGCCTCACATTACCCGACATGCGGTACGCGGCCTCCCTCGCTGCGCGCCGGACCGCTCACGCGGCGCGACGGGCGAACGGCGAGCGGCGGAAGCCACAACTCACCGCGCCACCGAGTCACGCGGTTGGTCCGGACCCGGCCGCGCCGCCTCAGTACGCAAGCGCAGGTCAGCCGACGTCGTGCGCGATGTCCTCATGTGCCCGCTGTCGGTGGGCAGAGCGCCTGACCGTGTTATCGGCTGGTGTCGCGGCTGTGTTCGGCCAGGAGTGTGAACCCGTGGGGGTCGACGGGTTCGGCGGTGGCGGAGAGGAGGGTGACGCCGGTGCCGTTGTGTCGGTCGAGTCCGAGCCAGGAACGGAAGCCGCCGGTGCCGCCGTTGTGCAAGGTGATGGGTCGGCCATGCGCCTGGATCGTGATCCACGCGGCGCCGATGTGGGCCTCGGCGTCGAGCGGGGCGACCGGATCGAGTGCGGCGATGCCGGGTGCGGCGCCGTCGAGTACCGCCGCGGTGAAGCGGGCCATGCTGGTGATCGAGGCCCGGATGCCGCCTGCCGGGCCGAGCGCTTCGCCGGTCCAGGGTTGCCGCGGTCGTCCTCGGCGGCTTCGGCCGCTGAGTGCCCCGGGGCGGAGTTCGTCTGGTGTCGCCGGCACGTAGAAGCAGTCAAGTCCCAGCGGGGAGGCGATGCGCTGTCGGACGAGGTCGGGGTAGGTCGTCGCGGCGGCGTGCGCGAGGGCGTGTCCGAGAAGTTCGAATCCGAGGTTGGAGTAGCGGGGCTCCGGCTTGTCCAGCGGAACACCTCGGGCTTGGTCGAGGAGCTGTTCGAGGTCTTCGCCGTAGGGGTTGGTTCCGTGTCGCCACAGGGCGATGGTGCGCCGCCATGGTCGCGCGGACTTGGGGAGTCGGGGCAGGCCGGATCGGTGTGTGGTCAGGGAACGCAGGGTCACGTGTGCGGCGGGGACGTCGCCCAGGGGCAGCAGGTCGCCGAGGCTCGTGTCGGCGTCGATCTCGCCGCGGGTGAGGGCATCGGCGTACAGCAGCCCGGTGACGGCCTTGGCGATCGAGCCGATCTCGAAGTCGGCGTCGAGGTCGGCGCCGCGGCACGCCACGCGCGTGCCCTCGGGCGTGACGATGGCCGCCGCGGCGACCGGGTGGCGTGGGCCCAACAGCTCGCCGAGTCTGGCAACGAGCCGCTCGTCGCCCTGTGTTCCGGTGGTCATGACCGACCTCCTGCTGGTGTCATGGGTCTTCGACAGGTTTCCCCGAGGGTGGGCGCGCGATGAGTTTCCGGTCCCGCTCCGGTCAATACGTCGAGTCAACCGCACCGGTGGGCCCATCCGCGCGTGGCGGCAACTGACAGCGAAAGGGGAGACGTTCATGTCCGACGACACCGATCAGATCCGTGCCTTGATCGAGCGCTGGGCACGGGCGGTGCACCGTGGAGACCTTGTCACGGTCGTGGCCGATCACACCGACGACATCGTGATGTTCGACGTTCCGCCGCCCTACGAAGGCGTACGCGGCATGGCCGCCTACCGGGAGGTCTGGCCACCGTTCTTCCGGTGGCAGGCCCAAGGCGCGGTCTTCGCCCTCGAGGAACTGGACGTCACCGCGGGCGAGGACGTCGCCTTCGCCTACGCGCTGTTGCGCTGCGGCACGCCGCAGGAACTCGCCGCCCGGCCCGGCTTCCGCCTGCGGCTGACACTCGGCCTGCGCAAGGACGCCGGCCGCTGGGTCGTCGCACACGAGCACCACTCGTTCCCGGATCTCAGCACCGGCGAGCCGGACGCGGAGAGCCAGGCGGAGACGGTCGATCAGCACTGACTCGACCGCACAGCCGTCCGATAGGCGGCTGGGGTGACGCCATGGGTTCGGGTGAACCCTCGGGTGAGATGGGCCTGGCCGGCGAAGCCGGCCTCGGCGGCCACCGTCATGGGCGCGCACACGCTGTGGTGGGGTGGCTGTGCCTGGGACGCGTTCGCCATGCCGCACCTGCTCACGGACGAGCCTGACCTCCTGGTCGCCACCCGCTGCCCGGCCTGTGACACTCCCCATGCCTGGGTGGTCGGGCGAGACGCCCCCCGAAGGGCGACCAGGTGGCCCACTTCCTCACCCCCATGGGACCCGGGCCTGGGACGATGTCGTGCACACTTGCGGTCACCAGCGCCTGTTCTGCTCCACCACATGCGTCGACACCTCATTGCGGGAGACAGGCCGGGAGCACGGCCACACCATGGGCCTGGGCACCCTGTGGCGCCTCGCCGAAGGCTGGTACGCCGGGCGCCTGGAACCGGGCTACACCCGCCGCCACCCCGCCGCCGCCGGCGCCTACTTCGCGGAGGTCGGCCTGCGGGCGACGTTCTGGGGGCTGCCCGGCTGAGGCCCGCCCTGTGAACTCCCCGCCGCCGCCGTCCCACTCGGCTCGGAGCGGCATCGCGGTGGACTACGCACGCCGGTACGCGTGACAGGGACACGCGTACGGTGGGTGCAGGGCATCATCGGCGCCGCGCGTCGTCTCGCTCCGAGACGACAATCCCGTGGCCGGTTCCGTCGCGGAGTTCCTTCTCCGCGTCTGTCCCGGTCACGAGTCCCCGCCCTGACGCGTGGTGCTCGCCGGCCGACCAGAACGCGCGGCTGCCCCGGCGGCAACGGTCGGCGTCGGTGCCGCGGGAGTTGGCTCCGTGATCGGGGTGCCTTTGCGCGGGCTTGGCAGCAGTTGTACGAGCGCGCCCAGCACGGCGGTGACCGCGACGAGGTAGATCAGGCTGTGCTGAAAGGCCCGGGGAATGTCGTCGGCCGCGCCGTAGAACACGACTCCGACAATGCCGACCCCCAGCGCGCCGCCGACTTGTTGAGCGGTCGTCAGGACTCCGGCGGCCGACCCCGCGTGGCGGGGCGACACGCCGGCGAGCACCGTGCCCATGATCGGGGCGAGGGCGAGACCCATGCCGAACCCGTCCGCGAGCAGCAGGGGGACCATCCACCCGAGAGCCGCGTCCGCCCCGACCGCGACGAAGAGCCCGGTGAGCGCGACGACCCGGAGGGCGGCTCCGGCGCCGATGACCTGGCGCCCGTGGCGTGCGGCCAGGCGCGGTGCCGCCTGCGACGCCGCGAGGTAGCCGACGCCGAGGGGGGTGAAGATCAGGCCGGCCTGAAGGGCGTCAAGGTCGCGGGCCTGCTGCATGTAGAGCGCGAACACCAGGAAGTAGGCGGCCATCCCCATGGTGAAGACCAGGTTCGCGAACAGCCCGACCGTGAAAGCGCGTTCGCGGAACAGAGCCGTGTCGACGACCGGTGACGCGTGGCGCCGGGCGGCGTACGCGGCGAGCAACACGGGCGTGGCGGCGAACGAGAACCACGTCCACAGCGGCCACCCCTGCTCGCGCCCCTCGATCAACGGCAGCAGGGTCGCCAGCAGCGCCGACATGATCAGCGCCGTCCCGACGAGGTCGAGGCGTGTCGCCGCGTCAGCGCGGCTTTCCGGCAGAACGCGCCGGGCGGTGGCCAGGACGACGACACCGATCGGCACGTTGATGAGGAAGCACGCGCGCCAGCCCATGCCGAACAGGTCGGCCTGGATCAGCACGCCGCCGATGAGTTGCCCGAACACCGCGGCCAGGCCCATGGTCAGCGCGTACGCTCCGACCGCCCTCGCCTGGGCGGCCCCGGTATAGGCGGTCCGGATGATCGCCAGGACCTGGGGCGCGAGCAGCGCCGCCGCCATGCCCTGCGCGATCCGGGCGGCCACCAGCGTGCGCGCGTCGGGGGCGACGCCGCAGGCCACCGAGGCCACCGTGAACAGCGCCAGACCGAGCATGAACATCCGGCGGCGGCCGTGGATGTCGCCGAGTCGGCTGCCGAGGATCAGGCCGGAACCGTACGCCAGCCCGTATCCGGCGACGACCCACTCGATCGCGGTGGGTCCGGCGTTCAGGTCTTGTTGCGTGGACGGTATCGCGACGTTGACGATGAAGAAATCGAGGATGGTGACGAAGACCCCGGTCAGCACGAGGGGCAAGGTGCCCGCACGAGGCATGGCCGCTCCTGGAAGTAGAACGATCGGTATACGCAGATTAGATAGACCGATTGATCTACCTGTCAACCGCGTGCGAGACTTCGACCATGAGCACGACGCGCCCCGGTCCCCGCGAACGCCTCCTCGACGCCGCCCGCGAGCTGACGTACCAGGAAGGCGTGCACGTCGGCGTCGACGCGATCCTCAAGAAGGCCGATGTCGCGCGCCGCTCGCTCTACCAGCACTTCGGCGGCAAGGACGGCCTGGTCGCGGAAGTCCTGCGCCTCGCCGCGAAGGAGAGCCGCTACCGCGCGGTGATGGACGCCGCCGGCGACGACCCGCGCGACCGCGTGCTCGCGGTCTTCGACGAGTTGGAGCGGATCACCACCCAACCGTCGTTCCGCGGCTGCCGCTACACCTCGGCGGATCTGGCGCTCACCGATTCCGCACACCCCGCACACGGCGAGGTCCGGCGCTACAAGGACGGCCTGCACGCGCTGTTCGCCGACGAGTTGACCCGCCTCGGCCACCCCGCCCCCGACCTGGGCGCGGATCAGATCCTCGTCCTGGTCGACGGCGTGCTCGCACACGCCGTCACCCGCCCCGACGCCCACCCGGCCCTGGCCGCCCGCGCGATCGCGATCCTCGTCCTCGACACGGCCGGATGACCGGATCGCGAACTCGCCCTCGCTGCCCGGATCGGCGAACGCCCAAGGTGTGCGCGCCTCTTCCGCATACACGCCGAACGCGGCCTGACACCGGGTCGGGCCACACCACCCCACCCACCGTAGGTGCCGGGCACGAGGCGAACGGCGGCCTGACCGCGGACTCACGGCGAGTGCGGGGGAGCACAGCGGGCCGCGTGGAACCGCCGCGTCCTGACGTCCTGAACTACCCGGCCAGGAACAGCGATTCATGCCTGTCGCCGCGCATGAGGCCGTCACCACATCCGCGTGACGCACGGCGATGAGCGCCCGACGATGGAGTGCCGGCGCCGGCCTCTACAGCTTCTTGTCGCGAGAAAGCTGCAGTCCGTGAGCGGCCTTGTACGGACTGACCGACGGGGCAGCTTTGACCGTCCCGGTGTTGACCGCATGCGGGGATTGTCGCTGGGGCGTCGCGCTCGGTTTGGTCACCGCGGGCGGGCTGAGTCCCGCCTCGGCCGCCCTGCCTACGGGCTTGTCGACCGCCGCGTTGACCTGCTGGGCAGGCGGGCGTGTCGGTGCGGGGCCCGCCTGCCCCGTGGCCGCTGCGTCGGGGCCCGTCGCCTTCGCCGCCGAAGGCGGATTACCCGCCTCCTGTTGTGGGGCGGATGCGCGTTCGGTCCGCGCGGTGGGGTGGCCCGTCTGGTTCGCGATGCCTTCGTGGGGAGCTGCGGTGGGAGACGACGAGGCCTCCGGTTCCGGCGGATCATTGCGGAACGCGTCGTCGATCTTCGCCAGCAGCGCTTCGTTCCGCTTCCGGTACCACTCGTGGGCCTCGGGCGATTTGCCGTCGAGGGGCGGACCTTCCCGCCCTTCGGTGATGGCGTCGAAGATCGCCTTGTTGTGCGCCCGATCCACGCGGTCGTCGAGGCGTTCCTCCCGAGTGGCGGGGAGCGGGTTCTCACCGGTCTCCATACGCCGCACGGCCTCCCGGTCGTGGACCTGGCGTGCGTTCCATGCCTCGTGCTCGGGAGTTCCGGCGGTCGGCTCCATGTCGTCGCCGACGAAGATGCGTTCCACGACCGCCGCTTCACGGCTGCGTTCGAGCGCCCAACCGAAGTATTCGGAGGTCCCCGGGCGAGGAGGGATGGGATCACCCAGTTCGAGGGCTTTCGCCGCGTTCTTGTTGTACTGGTACTCGTCGGCCCAGGCGCGGAATTCGTGCGACTCACGCTGCGGCGGTGGTGCCTCCCCACGTTCCAGCGCTGCCAGGCTCGCGTGCTCGAAGTTGTCCAACGCGACCTGATCGTGCCGGGCCTCGCCCCCGAAATCGTCCTGCCCGTCGACACCCGAAGCCGACATCGCGTGGTCCCACCTCCCTGTGTGGACACACCGAACCCGACCGCCACCCTAGAGGTACGGTCCGGTATCCCGGGCGCCGACCGACCGTTCCGGGCCTGTGCGAGAGCCACGCCGGGGGTATGAGGTGTCCGCGATCAACGCCGTGATGCCGATCGCGGCAGTGTCGATGCGGGCAGATCGCGCATTCGGACGTGGTGGGGGCTCCCGGTCCAGCATGATGTGCGTGGTCCCCCGGGGTGGGCGGGGTTGCGAGGGAGGGGGCGCCTGTGCGTCAGGACGCGAAGCGACGGGGACGAACGGCCGCTCGGCAGAGGCTGGTTCCGTACGGCCGGAGGGGCTTGCCGGGCGGAGCCGGACGTCTCCCGCGGGCGCTCATCGCCGCGGCCGTGTTGTGCTCCGCCGTGGCGGGCTGCAGCGGCTCCGGTGATCCGGCCGCCGCGACCTCGTCGGCCGCGGATACGTCCCCGCCACCGACGACGGCAGCGACCGACACAACACCGGGTCCCGCACCGACAACGGTGTCACCCGCGGCCGACGCGGTGTTCTCGGTCGTCACCACGATCGGCGAGCTGAACGGAACCGAGCAGGCGGTCTGGTCGGACGGCCCGGTCGTCGTCGCCGAACTCGCCGACGGCACCTACTCCGCGTACGACCCGCGTGGATCCGTCCTGGCCTCGCACGTGCCGCTCACCGGTCTCGACGTGTCCTGCGGCATCATCGCGGCCCCCGACGGCGAGTCCTCGGCGCTCTACGCCGTGACCACCACCGAGGCCCCCGCACAGGGCATCAACCCGGCGCAACAGACGGTGCGCCTCACCAGGTTGAGCCCGGCCCTGGTACCGCAGTGGAGTTCGGACCTCGTCACCCGCGCGATCAAGACGGGCGGGCTCGAGGACAACGGCCACCTGTGCGGCACGGGTGCCCGGGCGAGCAGGGCGGTGACGGTGACCGCGGACGGCAAGTGGGCCGCGGTCGTGGTTCCCGGTGCCGGAGTCAACGGCTATGTCGACTCCGCGGGCTCGGGGTTCCACGCGACCGATGGGTTCACCCTCGCACTGGGCGACCGGATCGCCGTGCGCCACGACCCCTGCACCACCGTGCCGTGCTCGGAGCCCACGTCCTTCGCCGTCACCGACCCCGCGACCGGGGCGACGGCGACCTACACCGAGGGCCACGAAGTCTCGCCGCACTCCTCGGTCGAGGCCACGTCGGTGCAGGCCTTCCTCGGGTGTCCGTGTGGCTCCGACGGCGGGGGCGTCATCGCCTTCGACGCCAAGGGCGAGGGCATCTACCCGGGCGGTGACTCCCTCGCTCCGGCCCTGTACCTCCTCGATCCGCGGTCCTTGCACGTCACGAGGATCGGGTACGACGCGTACGGGCTCAACGACCACTACGCCGTGGATCCCCAGACCGACACGGTGGTGATCGACAGCGGGATCACCGGCCCGGACGCCCTGACCGGCGTGGCCATTCCCGACGGAACGCGGCGCTGGAGTGTGGACGCACGGCTGTGCGGCGCCGGCAACGGCACCGTCACCGTGGCAGCCAACGGACAGTTCGCCCAACTCGACGCCGCCACGGGCAGACAACTCACCTCCACCACCGACGTGACCGCGTGCCCGACAGCCGTGGACCTGAAAGTCAGCGGCGGAGCCTACGGGTGGCTTCCCGGAACGACCGGCACCCAAGTCATTCGCCTGGCACCGCAAGCGGCCCGCTGACCTGGGGTCGGCGACGACCGTGCACGGAAGGACCCGGGTCGACTCCGCGGTCGAGTTCGCCCAGGCCGACATCACGGTTGCCGCCGCGGACCCCCCACCGCCCACGTCACCCTCCCCGGCGCCTTCGGCGTCGACGAAGCCGCCATCACCAACTGGTAGACCACCGCGAAGTCCACCACCCCCCAACGCCGACCGACACACCCACACAGCGACCTGTCGGACTGCTCGGGTGATCGTCAGACTCGCGCGAGAGCAGGACTTCCCTGGTCTTCTCGGTGTGGCGTCTGTGGAGAGGTTCGGCCCGGTCAGGTTCGCCGATGAACTTGCGGCTGCCGGGGTTTCCGCCGTACTGCTTCCCGACCTCGCCGTCGACCGTGCGGGTGTGTGGCTCGCCGCCGCACGCTCCGCAGGACTGCACACCGTCAATATGGTGTGGCCGCACAGCGACATCGACGATCTCGCCCGAGTGTGCGCCGCGTCGGGTGGCATGGTCTATGCCCCCGCCACGATGGGCACCACCGGTACGCAGGGCCCGCTCGACCCCAACCTTTCCGCCTTTGTCGCACGCGTCCGCACGGTTACTTCCCTGCCCATAGGCGTCGGCATCGGCATCGGCGTATCCACACCGCAACAGGCGGCGCACGTCTCCGCCTTCGCCGACGCCGTGATCGTCGGCTCCGCCCTGATTCGCGGCATGCACACCGCCATTGACACGGGAAGGGACCCGGCGATGGCCGCGGGCGACGTCGCCCGCGAATTCGCCGATGCCGTTCATCGGGGTATCCGCACACCGTACGGTCCCGGCAACTGAGAACGCGTCCGGGGCCGTTCCGGCGGCCGACGAAAAATCGAGGACCCGGTCGCTTACCGGTGTGCTCTGTGCCGCCCCTTGTGGCGCGGCTCCTCCAACCGCCGCCGAATCGCCACCCGACTCGCCTCCTGTCCGACCGGCCTGGGCCCCGCGCGGCGAACCGCGGAGCCCAGGCCGCCCTTCATGTCGTGGCTCCATTCCGCCGCGCTGTGACACCGACAGGCGGCCTACCGCCGTGGCTGTCGGCGGTGCGGGATGTCAGTGGTGCGTGCCCGGCGTGGTCGGTGCGGCGCCGGACGGGGTCGGGCTCGTGGAGTCGCCGAGGAGTTGCCGCATCCGTTGGACCTCGGCGGCCTGCGAGGTCTTGATCTGCTCGGCGAGCTTGCGGGCCTCGGGGTTGACGCCCCGGACGAGTTCGTCGTCGGCCATACGGATGGCCCCGTTGTGGTGGGCGATCATCATCGTCAGGAACATCCGGTCGAACTCGGTGCCCGTGGCCGCCTTGAACCCGGCCATGTCCCGGTCGGTCATCATGCCGTCGCCGTGGTCCATCCCGCCGGGTGCGGTGGCGGGTCGGCCCCACGTGGTGAGCCAGCCCCGCATCCGGGCGATCTCGGGGGCCTGGGCGGCCTCGATCTGCGCGGCCAACTGCTTGACCTGGTCGCCGACCGCCTTCGCGGGTGCCTCCCGGGCCATGTCGACGGCTTGCTCGTGGTGGACGATCATCATCTGCGCGAACATCACGTCGGCGTCGTTGAACGTGGCGGCCGAGGGTTGCGGGGAACCCGGACCGGTCGGCGCGGAGGCCGCGGGGGTGCCGGTCATGTCATCCCTGTCGTGGCCGTTGCCGTCGTCGGCGCAGGCGGCGAGGACGAGTGCTCCGGCCACGGCGGCGGAGGTCAGGGCAATACGGCGCGAATGGCGCTTCATGGGCGTTGTCTCTCCTGGGAAGGCCGGGACCGCGTCGCGGACGCACGGATCCCGGTGCTGCGGATTTGGAGGCGCGACGCCGCGGACCCGTGACGGGTTCCGCGGCCGGGGTCGGCCTAAATCCGCAGCACCTGCAGTCGGGAGAGGTCGGGGCGCTCCGGTGGCGGCAAGCCGGACGCGAGCCGACTCCACCACGCCCGCGCCGCGTGCACCGACCCCCGGGAGCGGCGGCGAACGGTCAGCCATGCGGCGCCGAGCAGCAACGCGCCGAGCGCGGCGAGAAAGACGGCCAGGCACATGGACGCGGGGTCCGTACCGTGTCCGGACGAGTCCGCTCCGTGCCTACCGGACGGGTGGTCGCCGACACCGTCGGACATGAGCGCGTCGGGTGACGCGCAGTGCCCGGCAGGGCAGTTGCCCGCGGTGTCGTGAGGGAGGGTGTGCGCGGCGGCGGGGCCGACAGCCGACGCGGTGGCTGCGGTCGCGGTGTCGTCTTCCGGGTGGCCCAGGGTGTGCATACCGACGATGCCGACCGTCAGGAGCACGAGCAGCAGCAACCGAACCGCGGCCGTGCCCGGGCGAACACGCGGCGACCCCGCGACAGCGGTCGCGGCCGTCGGCACGATGGTGCTTCACCGCCTCCGCCTGCTGTCGCGTCGATTCCGGTGAACAGCGTAACCGGTTGCGCCACGGGGCTTCGTGCCTCCTCCGACGAGCCGGAGTGAGTCGCCTTGCCGCCGACCCTTCCGTCGCAGGCGTCCCGTCGCGGGTGGCCACCCGCCCCGACAGCCGGGGAAAACGTCGTCCGCCGACCCGAACCGATACCGGACGACGGGGGTGGGGTCGGGCATGACCAGGCGGTGAGCCAATCCTCGCCGCGCGTCGTGGGACGTCTCAAGGATCAGTCCCCGGCGACGCACGACACGAGTTCGTATCCGTCGACGCCCGCGATCCACGCCTCGGCCTCGCGGCCGAGGACGGCCGCGGCTTTGGCGTAGACGTCGGCCCACAGGAGACGCGGTCCCGTGACCGTGGCGGACACCGGTCCCGGCACGGCCTCGCCGGTGCGCGGATCGATGGTGTGAATGCCGCGTTCGGCCGTCCCGGACGTCGCGACGGCCACACCGCTCACCCTGCCGTCGGCGAGCGTCACGGCGACCTGCACGGGGCCATAGCGCGTGTTGATCGTGTCGCCCGAGAATGTGCCGGTGACGGTCCTCCTCGCCCGCCTGGACGCCGGTCGGCCGCCGGCCCAACCCGTCGGCCTCAGCCGGATCGTCCTCGACGCGGTCGATACGACGCCCGCACCGTCATCCCCGGTTACCGCGGGTTTCTCGACCTCCCCGAGGAACCGGTCGAGATCCAGGGCGACCCGCACAGCCTCCGCCAAGTCGTCGCCAACCTGCTCGCGAACGCCGGCCACCACACTCCGCCGGGCACCGTCGTCACGGTCACCCTGGCCCCGCCGCCATCAGGCCAAGAACCCCCCGCACGGGTCGAGTTGACCGTCGAGGACAACGGGCCGGGGATTCCCGAGGCCCTGTTCCCCGACCTGTTCGAGCGCTTCACCCGGGCGGACCCTACCGGCGCTCGCACCGGCGGGGGCAGCGGGCTCGGACTGGCCATCGTTCACGCCGTCGTCACCGCACACGAGGGGGCCGTCGACGTGACGAGCCGGCCGGGCCGAACACGATTCCGACCGCGGCTGCCCGTGGACGTCGGTCCGGCGTGCTCGCGCCTCCGCAACGCGACCGCCGGCCCCACGCGTTCGAGAGGCGGAGATCGTCCCGGCGCACTCGCGGAACGTGGTCACGGATGTCGGCGTCCGGCGGACTCGTCGCCCATGTCAGACGGCGGATCCGGATGCCGGGGGCCAGTCCGCCGGGTGTCCACCGCGGTCAACAGTGCTTGCTCGCGCTCGGGTGTGATGCCCGCGGCCTCCCGGCCCGTGCGATTTTCGCCGAACGCCTCGTCGAGACCGCCGGGGCCGAACAGCCAGGTCGCGGTGTCATGAAGGGATTCCTCGACGGGACGGCAGCGCAGTCCGGCGCCGATGGCCTTGGCCGAGCTGGGCTTCCAGACCGCGGCTGTCTCCCCTTCCGGCGGGGCCCACAGGGGAAGCTCGGTCCACACCTGGATCGCGTGCTCGGTCAGGGTACGGTCGTCCACCCACTCCAGGTGCGCCGTGCCGCCCGTCTCGGCGACGCAGGCGGCCAGGAAGCCACCCCAGGTGGTGTTCGCGGGAGTGCCGCTGACCAGGTAGGTTCCGGCGTCCTCGGCTTCGATCCGGTCGAGGCCGAAGATCGCGATGTCACGGACGTCGATGAGCTGCATGTCACGGTCGGGCCGGCCCGGAGCGGCCATCCGGCCGCCCTGAGCGGCGCGGCGCAGCCACCACGTGACGCGGCGTGAGAGGTCATGCGGTCCGATGATCAGGCCGGGTTCAAGGATCAGCGTGCGCCCGGGGAAGCCCTGCTCGACCGCGATCTCGCAGCCTGCCTTCAGCAGTCCGTAGTCGCCGTCCTCCGGGCCCGCGTCCGCGCTCCCGCGGTGACGGGGCGAGCCCTCGTCGACGGGCTCGGCGGGCCAGCCGGGGCGGGCGTTGATCGAGGAGACGAACACATACGTCGACGCGGACGCGGCCAGGGCCTCGACCGAGGCGCCGACGACGCGGGGGACGTAGCCGCACACGTCCACGACCGCGTCCCACGGCCCCGCCTCGGCCAGCCGCGCCAGATCCTCGGGGCGCTCCCGATCTCCGCGCACAACCTCAACGCCGTCCAGATCCGTACCGGTCTTGCCTCGATTGAAGGTGGTCACCTCCCAGCCGCGCCGCAGCGCCTCCTGAGCGAACGCCCGTCCGAGGAACACCGATCCACCGATCACCAGAAGTCTCATGCCGCCGAGCCTGCGCTCGAAAGCCCGTGATCAAACGGGACTACGCCGGAGGCTGACGGATTGGGCCACCGGGGGCCGACACACAGGACGGACTCTCCCGCCAACTCCCCGAGGCACCGGGGTGGCTCATCCGCCGATCACACCCGACATCCGGCCGGACCTGCCGACGCAGAACACCCGGGACCCCGTCCACAGGGGAGTTGGCATCGCTCGGTCATCGTGACGCGGCGGGGCCACGGGCACCGTACAAGCGCATCACCGTCGAGCGGAGCTGCCGTGAGGCGGCCCGTGCGTCCAGGCGGCCCATCCGAATCTGCCGGTCCGCGGTATGCCCGAGGGCGATGGTGGCCGCGACCAGCCAGTCCGCGTTCAGGTCTCGCTCCTGGTCGGCGAGATCCCGAAGTCGGTCGGGTGCGGCGCATCCGCCAACTCGGTCGCACATGCCGAGCAGGGGGCCTTGTGGGTGAACTATCCACCCGCGGCGACGAGTTCCGCGTCCGGCCTCGTTCCGGACACCTCCGAACCCCGGGGCCGCGGATCAGCGAAAACAGCACTACAGTGCTATTTTCGTGTTGGTGTTCTTCGAACCCCGCCCATGACGGCGGCCGGCACCGGGCTGCCCGCAGCGTGGGGCCGATCGAGGGGAACGCGCATGATCCGGTGGGGAATTGTGGGGCCGGGCGCGATCGAGGCGGGGTTCGCGGACGCGATGCGGAGGGTCGGCGACGGGGAGATCGTCGCGGTGGCCTCGCGCTCGCCGGAGCCACATGCCCGACTGGAACGCGGCCACCCAGGGCGTCCCTCCTCAACTCCCCGTGATCCTCACGCCGTTCGGCGCGGGGCGTTGCCCTCGTCTCCGTCGCGCACCGTGGCGGGGGACACCGGAGACGGTTCAGGTGTCGCGCCCGGCCGCGGCAGCCCGAGGCGTTTGAGGGAGAGGGCGTTGACGGCGACGATGATGCTGGAACCGGACATCGACAAGGCCGCGATCTCGGGGCGGAGGACCAGTCCGGTGGCGGGTTCGAAGACGCCCGCGGCGATGGGCAGGGCGATGGCGTTGTAGCCGATGGCCCAGCCGAGGTTCTGACGCATCTTGCGCAGGGTCCCGCGTCCGATGCGCAAGGCGGTCGGGACGTCGAGCGGGTCGGAGCGCATGAGGACCAGGTCGGCGGTCTCGATGGCGACGTCGGTCCCGGCGCCGATGGCGATGCCGAGGTCGGCCCGCGCGAGGGCGGGCGCGTCGTTGACGCCGTCGCCGGCCATGGCGACTTTGCGTCCGCCGCGTTGGAGTTCGGCGACCGTGGCGGCTTTGTCGCCGGGCCGGACCTCGGAGACGACCGTGCCGATGCCGAGCCGGCCGGCGATGCGCCGGGCGGTGGCATCGTTGTCGCCGGTGAGCATGACGACCTCGACGCCCAGGGCGTGCAGTTCGGCGACCGCGGCGGCGGAGGTTTCCCTGGGCGCGTCGGCGATGGCGATCAGGCCGGCGGCGCGGCCGTCGACGCCGACGGTGACGACCGTTCGGCCGGAGGCGGAGAGTTCGTCGCGACGCGCGGCAAGCGGTCCGACGTCGATGCCCTCGCGTTCGGCCAGTCGGCGGTTGCCCACCACGACGCGCCGGCCGTCCACGACGGCCACCGCACCCTCGCCCGGAACCGCCTCGAACTCCCGTGCCGTACCAGGGGATTCGATGCCCCGACCCGCGATGTGGCGGACCACGGCCTCGGCCAGCGGATGCTCGGACTCGCGCTCGACCGCCCCGGCCAGGCACAGGAGTTCGCGGTCGGTGAACCCGGAGGCGGCGACCACGTCGGTGACTTCCGGCTCGCCTTTGGTCAACGTCCCGGTCTTGTCCAGGACGACGACCTCGATCCCCGCGGACGCCTCCAAGGCCGCCGCGTTCTTGAACAGGACGCCGCGCCTCGCACCGAGGCCGGTTCCGACCATGATGGCCGTGGGCGTGGCGAGTCCGAGGGCGTCGGGGCAGGTGATCACGACGACGGTGATGGCGAACAGCATCGCGGTGCCGAGCGAGCGGTCGGTGCCGAGCGACCACACCGCCAGCGTGGTCGCCCCGCCGACCAGGGCGACCAGGACCAGCCAGAACGCCGCCTTGTCGGCGAGGCGTTGGCCGGGAGCCTTCGAGTTCTGGGCCTCGTGCACGAGTCTGACGATCTGGGCCAGGGCGGTGTCCGAACCGACGGCGGTGGCGCGTACGCGCAGCGTCCCATTGGCGTTGATGGTCGCACCGACCACCGGGGAACCGGGTGCTTTATGCACCGGCAGGCTCTCACCGGTGACCATCGACTCGTCGACCTCACTCTCCCCGGCCTCGACCACCGCGTCCACCGCGATCCGCGCACCGGGACGGACCAACAGCAGGTCACCGACCACGACTTCGGCGGTGGGCACGTCGACCGGCTCACCGTCCCGCACGACGAGGGCGCGGGGCGGCGCGAGGTCGAGCAGGGACCGGATGGCGTCGTTGGCGCCGCCCCGGGCCCGCATCTCGAACCAGTGGCCGAGCAGGACGAACGCGGCCAGCACGGTCGCGGCTTCGTAGAAGACATCGCCGCCCCCGGAGAGGGTCACGACAAGCGAGTACAGCCAGCCGGCGCCGACGGCGACCGCGACCAGCACCATCATGTCCAGGGTACGGGCGCGCAGGGCACGCACGGCGCCGGTGAAGAAGATCGTGCACGAATAGCACACGACCGGCAGGCTCAGCAGCAGCGCCCACACGTCCTGGCGCAACCCGAACGGGACGGGGACGTCGAGACCGAACACGTCCTCGCCGATCGGCGACCAGATCACGATCGGCACCGAGAACACCAGCGCCACCAGGAAGCGGTTGCGCATGCCGGCGGCCATCGCCCGCACGGACATGCCGGCGTGGTCGCCGTGGTCCGCCGCCTCGCGCGGCGACGGCTTCGCCTCGGCCTCGGGCCCGTGGTCCGGCCGCCGGGTGTGTGTCGCCGGTTCGGGAGGCGCCGTGAGCGCGCCTCCGCGGCCGGGGCCGGGATCGGTGCCGGGATCGGCCATCGGATCGCACAGGTGGGACGGGACGACCTGGCCCGCGCAGTGGTACCCGCATTCGGTCACCCAGCGGCGCAACTCCGCCAGCGACGTTCGTCTCCGGTCGTAGACGACGGTCGCCGACTGCGCGACGAGGTTCGCTTCGACGTCCAGAACCCCCGGACGGCGCCCGAGCACCGCGGAGATGGTGCTCTGCTGGGAGGCCCACGGCAGACCGCGTACGTCCAGCACGGCCGTACCGCGGTGTTCCTCGTGCGCGCTGCTCGGACCGTGTCCGTGTGGGCGCCGGTCGTCCGCTGCGGTGTGTCCCACGGCTGTCGCCTTCTCGATCGGTGCCAGGGTGCGGTTCTCCGAGGGCCCGGGGCCACGGAGGTGACCAAGTGCCGCGTGGGCCAAGGCCGCTGCCTCCCAGTCTCGCCGCGCGGCGCGCCCAGGGCGCGCGACCCGCCGCACCGGATGCCGTCACGGCGGTAGGGCGCGGTTCCGCCACTGACATCACGTTTTACGACTTACTGATAACCTTCGGTGAGCAGGGTGGTGGCACCGAAGTCGCGAGCCCGTTGCATATGCCCGACTCTTCCTGGGAGCCGAGTAGTGGCACGAGCCCGAGCGACGAAGCTCCTTCTGGCAGTGGCCGTGCTGATCACGGCTTTTGTGACTCTCCACGTGACCGCCCCCGGCGCTGCCGTGGTCGAGGCGCACGCGCTTGGGTCCTCCGCGGACGCATCGCAGACCCAACTGTGCGACGGTTCCGAGCGCTCGGAGGAACTCTCCGGCCACTACTGGAACCGCGACCGCCAACAGGCGGAAGACCTCGTCGCGGCCAAAGCGGCCCACGACACATCCATGGCCTCGGCCGCTCCCGCCGCCGACGCATCCGTCCCGCACGCTTCGCCGCGGGACGAGCTGAGAGCCCTCGGCGACAGATCTCCTGACACGCTTCAGGTTTTCCGCTGCTGAAAGGCTCGGAGCGCGCAACCGCTCCCGACACCGTGTGAGCATCCGCCGTATCCGCACGGGCGGTTCGCCGTGCGGTGGGCCGTGCCCGCCCTGTTCGGGCCGCCGCGCGCTCTCGTTGTCCGCCTCGCCCCAAGATCCATCGTCACACCGTCGCGCCCACCACGGCGCACAGGAGGCACCTGATCCATGAAGCACCTCATAGACCACGCACGCTCGTTCCCGCGGCGCACCGAACAACACCCGCAGGATTTCCGTCACTTGGCGTTGGGGCAGTCGCCGCACGCCCTGTTCATCACCTGCTCCGACTCACGGGTCGTCCCGTCCCTGATCACCGGGGCGCGTCCCGGAGAACTCTTCGAACTCCGCACGGCCGGCAACGCCGTGCCCCGCTACACCGTCGAGCGGCCCAGCGGCGAGGCCGCCACGATCGAGTACGCGGTCGGCGTGCTCGGTGTGCCGGACATCGTGGTGTGCGGGCACTCGCACTGCGGGGCGGTCGGCGCGCGGGTGCACGGCGCCGACCTCAGCTCCGTACCGGCCGTGGCAGGCTGGCTGGACACCCAACTTCCCGATGACCTGGGCGAGTTGCGCGAGGACCAGGGCGCCGGGGTCGCCGCCGCCGCGCAGCGCAACGTACGCGAGCAGATGGCGCGGCTGCGCCAATACCCGTGTGTGGCCGAGCGGTTGGCCGACGGGCGACTCCGCGTCCACGGCTGGTTCTACGCCGTGGACACCGGGTTGGTCCTGGCCCACCGTCCGTCCGTCGACGCGTTCCTTCCGCTGTGAGGGCGCGCGCCCGGCGCGGGTGGCAGGCCACAGGCCGGCACCTGCGCCGACCCGGGGCTATCGTCCCGCGGGCCGATATCACCGCCTCCTTGGTGGTCTTCCTCGTGGCGCTCCCGCTGTGCGTCGGGGTGGCTGTCGCATCGGGGGTGCCCGCCGAACTGGGCTTGGTCACCGGCATCGTCGGGGGAGTGGTCACCGGTCTGCTGCCCGGCAGCAGCCTCCAGGTCTCCGGCCCGGCCGCCGGACTGACCGTGCTCGTCTTCGAGGCCGTGCGCGAGTACGGGTTGCCCGCTCTCGGCGGCTTCGTCCTCGCGGCGGGGCTGCTGCAACTCGTCATGGGCGCCCTGCGACTCGGCCGGTGGTTCCGGGCCATCTCGGTCGCCGTCGTCGAGGGCATGCTCGCCGGGATCGGGCTGGTGCTCATCGCGGGCCAGTTGTACGCCATGGCGGACACCAAGGCTCCCGCCGACGGGCTGGAGAAGATCACCGGGCTCCCCGGGTTGTTCGCCGACACGTTCGGCTCGGGCGGCACCGCGCTGACGGCGTTCCTCCTCGGCGCGGTGACGATCACGGTGCTGGTCGGCTGGAAGAAGCTGCCGAAGGCCTTTCGGGTCCTCCCCGCGCCGCTGGCCGCCGTCGGCCTCGCGACGGCCGCCGCCTTCCTCCTCGACCTCTCGGTGGCCAAGGTCGAGGTGAGCGGACTTCTGGACGCCATCCAGCCGCCCGACCCCGGCGACTTGGGGCACATGGCCGAGATCGGCGCGATCGGCACCGTGCTGGCGTTCACCCTCATCGCGTCGGCGGAGAGTCTGTTCAGCGCCGCCGCGGTGGACCGCCTGCACGACGGCCCGCGCACCCAGTACGACAAGGAGTTGATGGCCCAGGGCGCGGGCAACACCGTGTGCGGGCTGCTGGGCGCGCTGCCGATGACCGCCGTCATCGTCCGAAGCGCCGCCAATGTCCAGGCGGGAGCGAAGACGAAGGCGTCCCGGGTGCTGCACGGCGTGTGGCTGTTGTTGTTCGCCGCGTTGATGCCCGCCGCGCTCGGCGTCATCCCCATCGCCGCACTCGCCGGGGTCCTCGTCTACTCCGGCTGCAAGCTCATTCCCCTGCGGGAACTGGGCGGCCTGTGGCGCGAACACCGCGGCGAGGCACTGGTCCTCGCCGCCACGGCGGTGGGGATCGTGACGGTGAGCATGTTCGAGGGCGTGCTCATCGGACTGGCCCTGGCCGTGGTCAAGACGGCATGGGAGACCTCCCACGTGCGCCTGGACGTCGTGGACAAGGGCTCCGGTCCGATCGAGGCCCATTTGCTCGGCAACGCCACCTTCCTGCGGCTGCCGAAGATCCTCGACGCCCTGGAGGCCCTGCCGCAGCACCGGCCCATCGAGCTGCATCTGTCCGGACTGCACCACCTCGACCACGCGTGCCGTACATCACTGGAGAACTGGGCCGCCCGGCACAGCGTCGGCGACACCGAACCGGTCAAGGTCACGGCCTCCTGAAGGCACCCCCAACACCTGTGGCGAACCGGGTCTCCGGGCACGCGGAACCACCGGCGAGGGCCGCCCCCGGGCAACACGGGGACGGCCCTCGCCGTGGCTCTTCGCCGAGCGGGAACGGGCCGCGATCCGACGCCCCGGGGCGGCAACCACCGCGGTGCCCTGGGCCCTCAGGCACACGAACAGCGCATCGGGAGGCCGCGGGAGCGGGTTGGTCCGAATGCGCCGCCCCCGGTCGCCGCGCGCGGGGAACCGGGTGATTCTGGCCTGGGCGCCGACCGGCGCCGCTGGTCGGCGCCGAGAGGACGGGCGATGTCGGAGACCAACGCAGTGGTGCGGAGCATGCACGATTTGGGCCTGGCGGCCTGGTTCGGCGGATCGCTGATGGGCGCGGTGGGGCTGAACGGCGCGGCCGTGTCGCAGGGCCGAACGGCCGAGGAGACGGCCCGCATCGCCGGTGCCGGGTGGATGCGCTGGGCGCCCGTCGTGGCCTCCGCCGTCGGGGCGCACCTGGTCGGTGGCGCGGCGCTGCTGGCCGCCAACGCCGACCGGGTCCGGCGGCAGGAAGGCGTCGCCTCGGTCTCCCTGGTCAAGACCGCCCTGACCGGTGCGGCCCTGGCCGCGTCCGCCTACACCCGTTCGCTGGGCATGGACGTCGCCCGGGGCGCTCTGGACCCCAAGCACTACGGGGCCGGGGCGGCGGACGCGCGTCGCCGGCTGCGGGTGATGCAGTGGGTGGTCCCCGCCCTGACCGGGGGAATCGTGGTGGTGAGCGCCCTCCAGGGCGAACAACAGCGTGCCGAGGCGCAGGCGCACGGCATGATGCGTCGCAGGGCGAAGGCCCGGACGCGGCGCGGCAAGCCGGGCACCGCGGGCACCGAAGGGTCCGCCCGCGGCGAACGCTTCGGCGCCCGACACCGGCACGGCGACAGGAACGGCGCCGCCGCCGAATGGCACGCGGACCCGATCGTGGCGCGCCACTACCACTGAAACGCGGCCCCGGGTACGCCCGTCGATGACCGGCGCCGGGAGCGCGGCGATCTCGCCGGCCCGGACGCGAGGAGGAGCCACCCGGCGCTGGCCTCCCGCATGGGTGCCTTGGCCGCCTGAATGCGGTCGCAATGGGCCGTGAGGCGCCCGGAGTAGGCCGAGGCATGGACGAACAACGCGGCGTCCGGCTGCTGTTCGGTGAACCGCGGGTGGGAACGCCGCTTGATGACCGGACAATGCTCCGTATCCGGCTTGGGTTTCGGCGTTCCGGCAACGCGGCCGACCGGTGCTCGCGACGAGTCGATGGGCCTGCGGCGAGGCCCCGGTGGCCCCCGTCCGCTGACGGGTGGCTCCCGTCGGCGCGTAGGCTCGTTGCGCCCGAATGCCCGTTGAGTATGACCTGCCGGGAGGTTCCGTTGCCCACCGTGCCCAGTGTCGCCCGTTGTTGCCGATCGCGAACCAGCCGGGTGGCTGCCGTGCTCGCCGCCGCGTCGCTGTCGCTCGCCGCGGGCTGCTCCTCCGGTGGCGGGAGCGGCGTTCAATCCGCCGACAGCGGAGGACCGGCGTCCACGGCCGCCTCGGCGCCGAGCGACCGGTCCGCCGCACCGGCCCCCCACGACTACACGGTCGACACCGCGGCCTCGGTACCGGGCTCGGCCCACTGGACGCAGGCGCACCAACGCGGGCAACTCGTCGTCTCCATCCCGCACTCGGGTACGCCCGGCGTGGCGTCCAAGGTGAACGGCGGCGACCGCTATTCCGGGTTCGACATCGAGATCGCCACCATGATCGCCGCCGACATCGGCTTCGGCCCGGACCGGATACGGGTGGTGCCGGGCCCCACGATGGACAGCGCCGGCGGGCGGCTGCGATGGCCGAACGACGTCGACTTCAGCGTCGGCCTCACCTGGATCGACACCGGAGACGGCACACAACCGCCGTTCCTGCTCTCCGACCCGTACTACGCGGGCGGTGCCGCCCTGCTGGTGGCCAGGAACAACGACGCGATCACCACGACCACCGACCCCCTGGCCGGCCGTCGCCTGTGCCTGGTCGAGGGTGACGACAACCAGGAAGATGCCAAGACGGCGTATCCGCAGGCGGTGCAGGTACCCCTGCCCCAATTGGCCAACTGCGAGGCAAGCCTTCTCGGCGGCCAGGTCGACGCCGTCTACGGCCCGGACCTCGACCTGCGCGGACTCGCCGCCGAACGCCCCGACGACGTACGGCCGGTCGGTCCACCGGTCAGCCCGCCAGGCCTGGCCGTGGCGGTGCCGACCGGGGAGACCGCGCTGCGCGACGCGATCAATGCCTCCCTGCGCCACCACATCGACAACGGCGACTGGCAGGCCGCCTACCAGGCCACCCTGGGCCCGTCGGGCGCCACCGCGTCACCACCGCCCGCGACCCGGGAACCGCGCACGGGCTCATGATCGGCGCCCGATTGGCTCGGTCACTCGGGGAGCAGGCCGTGCCGGGCGGCGAGGACGGCGAGACGGACGCGGTTGCGGCTGCCGGTCTTGGTCATCAGCGTGGTGATGTGCGTCTTGACGGTGGTGACACCGATGTTCAGGCGCGTGGCGATTTGGCCGTTCGACAGGCCGGCACCGAGCAGCGCGAGTACGTCGCGTTCGCGTCGGGTGAATGTCGCGGTGCCGATGGCCGCTGATGCCCGCGGCCCCAAGTTCTCGTGATCGCCTGCCTGGAGGGCGCGTTCGACCACGCGGCGCAGCACTTTCGGGCTGAAGGGGTGGCCGCCGCCGGCCGCGAGCCGGATTCCCTCCAGGAGTTCCCCGGGGCCGACGTCCTTGGCGAGGAAACCGCACGCGCCGGCCGCCAGCGCGGGGTACAGGTGCTGGTCGTCGTCGAACGTGGTCAGGACGACAACCCTGGTGGCGGGACGGTCGGCCAAGACGCGTCGGGTCGCGGCGGTCCCGTCCATGCCGGGCATACGCAGGTCCATCAGGACGACGTCCGGGCGGAGTTCCGTGGCCAGTCGGGTGGCCTGGTGGCCGTCCTCGGCCTCGCCCAGGACCTCGATGTCGGGCGCCGAGTCGCACAGCATGCGGAGCCCGGCCCTGACCAGGCGCTGGTCGTCGACGACAAGCACGCGGATCACCTGCCGACCTCCTCAATCCGGTCGTCGCGGTCGCCTGGCGGCGACCACACCGCGGACTCGCCGTCGCTGTACACGGGCGGGAGTGTCGCGGTGACGCGCCACCCCGTTCCCGTGGCGTCGGGCCCGGCGTGGAACGTGCCACCGAGCAGGGTCGCACGCTCACGGAGGCCGACAATGCCGTGTCCGGTGCCGAAGGTGCCGAACGACCCGGTCCCGCCCCGGGCCGCGAGTCCGGCGGCGTCCGCACGCTTGTGCCCCTTGTGCCCCTTGTGTACCGGTCGCGCCGACGCCGGCACGCCGCCGTCGTCGGCGATGTCCACCGTGGTGCCACCCCAGGGCTCGCGCCGCACATCCACTCGTACCGTCGTGCCGGGCCCCGCGTGTTTGCCGGTATTGGTCAAGCCTTCCTGCACAATCCGCAGCACCGCGACGGCCTGGAGCGAGTCGACGTCGCCTACCGCGGGGTCGATGCGCAGGTTGACCGTCACGCCGGCACGACGGCTGTTGACCGCGAGGGCTTCCAGCGCGGGAACCAGTTCCTTGGGGGCCATGGGCCACGCGTCCTCGCCAACGCCGGAGTCGCGCTGTCTGAGCATCGCGACAAGGCGCCTGAGGTCGTCCATCGCACGGGCGGAGGTCTCGTGGACATCGTCCAAGACCTCCCGGACCCGGTCGTCGGCCGTGTCGACGACATGACGCGCCACACCGACCCGCAGCACTATGGAGGCGACGTGGTGGGCGACCAGGTCGTGGACCTCCCGGGAGATCGCGGTGCGCTCGGCCGTGCGCGCCATCTGGGCGGCCAGCAAGCGGTTCCGCTCCGCCTCGGCGACGCGTTCGCGGGACTTGAGAAGAAGCCGATGTGTGGAATGCAGGTACGCCCCGACCAGCAGCGGGGCGCCGACCGCCAGGGCCGTCTTGTACAGGACGTCGCCGGGCTCCGAGCCGATGCGGCCCGCGCCGATCACCAGGTAGGTCGACGACACGACACCTGCTCCGAGCACGACGTCGCGGCGTCGGAGGCGCTGTGCGGTCAGTTCCAGGAGGTTGAGCGCGACAAGGAGCTTCAGGGCGATCGGGGTCGCGTCGCCGAACCGTTCGGCCGCGAGGAGGACCAGCGACTGTCCCGTCACCACCAACGGCGATGCCGCCGGGGCGCGACACAGGGCCAGTCCCACCACGAAACACCCCCAGTCCGCCGCCGAGGGGGCACCACCTGTCTGACCGACCCACAGGCATCCGATCGCCGTGGGAATCAGAACATAGCGAGCGAAGTGCCGGCGATACGAGGGGAGAGGGATTGCGGCGATGCCAAACACCACTCGACGATAGGCGTCGTCCGCTGGGGTGTTGTCCTCCTCAGGAAGGAGCCGGGACCGGCCGGTCGGCCGGAACCCGGGCCGAAAGGCCGATACCGCGCGTGATCGCGTTCGGACACGATCACCCCATGACAACGCAGCCACCCCCCGACCACGACGCACGTTCCGCAGCAGGCGACCCCGCGCCCGAGCGCATGGGGTCCCATGGCCGACGCGTCTTCCTCAGCGGCGCCGCCGCGCTCGCATCGGCGGTGGGCCTGTCCGCGGTCGGGTCCACCGCGTCGGCGTCCCCCGAGAAGACCCCCGATGACCAACCGGACCCCCGTCGGCGTGGCGGGCGATTCCAGGACAAGGTGGTCATCATCACCGGCGCCACCTCCGGCATAGGCCGCGGCACCGCGCTCGCCTTTGCCGCGGAAGGCGCCAAGGTCGGTTTCTGCGGCCGACGTGTCGAACTCGGCCACCAAGTCGAGCGGGAGATCCGCCGGGCCGGCGGAACCGCCCTGTACGTTCGCTGCGACGTGCGGGTCGAGCGGGACGTCAGGACCTTCGTCGACCGCGTCGCCGACGAGTACGGAGGCCTCGACATCGCCTTCAACAACGCCGGCATCGGCCGCACGGGGCCGGTGCACGAGGTGCCCAGCGAGACGTTCGACGACGTCATGTCCACAAACGTGCGCGGTGTCTTCCTCGCGCTCAAGTACCAGATCCCGCACCTGATGGCACGCGGCAAGGGCGTCGTCATCGTGACCTCGTCCTCCGCGGCCGAAATCTCCCGCGCGACCGGGTCCGTGTACTCGGCGAGCAAGCGCGCGTTGGAAGGCCTCGTGAGAGGGGCCGCGTTGGACTACGGCAGGCACGGCATCCGCATCAACAGCATCATGCCCGGCACGACCGACACACCGTTCATCCGGCCTCCCGACATCGACGACGCGACCTGGGAACAGGCCAAGATCTGGATGGGCCAGAACAACGTCGACGCACTGCAACGGCTGGGCGAAGTCGACGACATCGCCCGCTCCGTCCTGGGCCTGGCGTCCGACGACTTCCCCTACATGACCGGCGCCTCGGTCTTCGTCGACGGCGGCGTCACCGCCGGCCGCCGCCTCCTCATGCCCCCCGGCGCGCCCCCTGGCAGTTGACACCACTTGGCCACCCGACCCCGCGATCGTGGGGTGGCCCGGCGTGACGGACGACTCCACGCCCGCGCGGGGAGTCGTCCGGTCGGAACCGGTCGTGCGGCTAGTTCTCCCGCGGAGGCGTGTGTGGGCCGAGGTCGCCGGCGGTCGGGGCGCTTGCGTCCAGGGTGTCGATCCGGGTCAGCGAAAGGTACGCGACAAGCCCGAGGATGGCCGCCAGGAACACCAGACTGGTCGCCGTGACGCCCAGCCCCAGCCCGCCCGCGTCGTGCGGCTGCGCGAGCCAGTCTCCCAGCGAGGCTCCCAGCGGACGGGTGAGGACGTAGGCCGCCCAGAACGCGCCGACAGCGCCCAGGCGCGTCCCGCGCGGCAGTCCGTAATGGGCGACCAGCACCACGGCGATCGTCGCCGCGAACACCAACACCGAGTTGCGGTACCCGAGATCGAGGCGCTCCGCCAGCAGGTCACCGGCCGCCGTTCCCAACGCGAACGTGACCAGCACCGCCGACCAGTAGAACAATTCCCGTCGGCGGGTGACGACCGACCGGATCGACAACGTCCCTTCGCGCGCCCACCACATCGCGAACACCGCCCCCAGCAGCACCGCGAAGCCCGCCGTACTGACCTCGAGCGGCACGCCGACGTTGTCCGTCAGGTTGTCGCTCAGCAGCGTGCCGACGACGCTGACCAGGACCACGGCCGTCCAGTACAGCCCCGGGACGTAGCGCGACGCGCGTACCTGCGCGCAGAGGGCCACGGCCAGGACGAGCGCGGCGAGCACGGACGTCCCGGCCAGTCCGAGCCCGACGTTGTCGATGACGAAGTCGGCCCCCGTCTCGCCCACCGTGGTGCTCAGCACCTTGACGGCCCAGAAGTACGCGGTGACTTCCGGCACCTTCGACACCGGCACCCTGGCAACAACGCCGCGCACCGCGCGGCCCCGAGTAGTCATGCGACGCACGGTCCCACCGGCATGCTGAGGACAACCTGAGTGTCGGAAACGGTGTCCGGGGGGCCGCGGCGCGACTCGGGGCGCCGCATGCGCGGCGGCGCTTCGGCTCAGTGTCCGAACACCGCGGCCAGTCGATGCTGTCCATCGCGGAACTGCTGAAGCTGGATCGGAGTTCCGTCGGGGTCCAGAGCGAAGAGAAGTCGCGATCGGCCGGTCTCGGTGACGGGTCCGAGAAGGGGGACACCCCGCTTCGTGAGCGCGGCATGGGCGGCGTCGACGTCAGCCACCGTCAACGCGATCTTGGGTCGGCCGTAGGGAACCGGATAGAGCATGTCGATCGGTTCGAGCGCCTGGCCGACGGGGTGTGGGCCGAAGAGTTCGAGCACGGTGGAGTCGAGCACCAACCCCACCCGCTTCCACGCGGGTTCGACGTTCTCGTAGAGAACCCGGAAGCCGAACACCTCGGTGTAGAACGCCGTCGACCGCGCGAGATCGGTGACCGTGATGCCAAGATGGGAGAATCCCCGAACCGCCACGGTTGGGCCAGGTTGTTCCACTTCTGCCGCCCCTCGTAGGTGCACCGTTCCCGACTGACGCCATGGGGCATTGCTATAGCAATATTCAATTCATCGTCAAGGTGTCGTGATCCCCGCGGGTGGGGTCGGATCATCCGTATCCGGGGGGATTCGGGGGCGTAGCGGCACAGTCCTGGAGGCGATGGCCGAACTTCGCCGTGGCCATATGTGAGACGATGAGTATCGTCAATAGGCTACCGTGAGCCTTTGCGAACACACCCGGTCGTGAAGGGATACCCGATGCGCGGTGGAGAAGACAAGTCCGGCGTCGAACTGAGTGAGTTTGACGTTCGCAGACTCGGTCTTCTCTTCGACATCGGGAAGACCCCCGCCGGGAACGCCAAGGCGCACGCCTTCACCCCGGGGCACCCGGCGGTGTTCATGGCAGAGCTGATCGACCGCGCCCGACTTCCGGAAAGCGTCGACGCAGGGCGCGAGCCGACCGACTTCTGCCCCCCCAGTCGCGCGTTGGCCCGTGGGGCCAGGGCCGCGAACATCGCCACTGCTCGCACGACGATGATCCGCAGGATCACCGTGGCCGGGACGATCGCCACCGGGGGTTTCCGAATCGCCGGGCCCGACGAGATCGCGCCGACGCCCGCGAGTCATGGCTCCAGGCGCTTTCTGAGCCCGGAATTCACACGGGGGGTCCGCTGCGCACGGGCCGACGGCTGCGGCGCGGGGCCGGGGCTTGGGTGCCCTGTCGACGCGCCGGCTCCCGGTGCGGCGGAAGCGGGACGAAGACCGGCCGCCGACACCCGTTCCGGTGAGGGCGACGACCCGGCGGAGGGTGGCGAGGGCCGTGAATCGGAGGTCGCCCGTGACGGAGAAGCCGGCTGCTGACGCGTATGCGCGGTCTGCGCTGTGTGCGGCCGAACGCCCGTGACGGGAATGGACGTTGCGCCGCGTCCCGGCGGACTCGCGGCGATGGCGGCCAGTTCGGCGGACACTTCCCCGGCCGAGGGGGGCCGGTTCCTCGGCCTCTTCGCGGTGAGGTGCGCGACGAGGCGGTCCAGCGCTTGTGGCACGTCGTCCCGCAATTCGGACAACCGTGGTACGCGCGCGTCGACCTGCGCCTGCAGACCCTTCTTGAGATCCCCGTCGAACACATGCTTGCCTGTGGTGAGTTCGTGGAGGACCAGGCCGAGTGCATACATGTCCGCCGCGGGGGACGGCGCGGGCGGCCCCCGCAGGGTCTTCGCCTTGGCGCCGCGCTGGTGCGCCTTGGCGACTTCGGGCGGCAGGTACCCGGGAGTGCCCGCCAGCGAGCCGCGCGCGCCGGGCCCCAACCGCCGTGTGGACGCGGCGAGACTGAAGTCGACGAGTTTGATGTCGCCTTTCTCTGACTGCATGATGTTCTCCGGCTTCACATCGCGGTGGGCGATATGCGCGCGGTGTACGGCGTCCAGCGCATCGGCGGTCTGCGCCCCGGCGTGCGCTACCTTGCGGGGGTCCATCGCCCCGCCGAAGCTCATGATGTGCGCCAGCGTTTTGCCGTACGCCAGTTCCACGACCAGATGCGGGGTGTACTCCGTGCCGGAAGTGTCCACGCCCAGCACGCGCATCACGTTCTTGTGCCGCACGGCCGAAGCCGTCTCCGCCTCCCACTCCAACAACTGCAAGTGCACCCGGGTGATTTCGTCCGTCCGCGGCACTTTGACCGCGACCATGTCACGGCGGTGCCGATCGAAGGCACTCCAGACCCTGCTCATGCCGCCGAGTCCGATCAGGCCGACGAGCTGATAACGGGGCGGAAGCACAGGTGCGGGTACGTACTCCGGCTTGTCGCTGATGGCACGTCACCTCCCCGCTCACCCCGACCACACCGAAATATCGGGCGCACGCAATCACCAGCGTGGCTCAACCGGCGGCCGGCCACGAGGGATTCGGCACCGCGGGCGTTTCGTCGGGCGCCGTGCGACCGGCCGCCGTGCGGTCCACGGACGCGCGACTGGCAGGTCTGACATGCGACGATGCGGCGGCATCGGTTGTCGTGGTCGGTCACCGAGCCCGGCACGATCCGGCAGAGGAACCCGGGCGGGGTGCCGGCCGGGGGAGCACCACCAGCCGACCGGCGACGCCCTCGGCCGCGTCCGACCGCACACACGGCACCCCCCGGTCGCCCACGTGATCACCCGACCGACCCGCGCTGGCCGTCCGGGTCGCCCCGTGGAGCCGAACGCCTCCGGCTCGCTCTCCAACACCACGGCGACCCGGGAGTTTTCCCAGGGATCATCGTGCGGCCCAGATGTGGACGGCGGGATGACCAGGCCCGCGCGGTAACCGCGACGACCCGGTCCAGGTCGTCGACGGGTCGCTTCGTCGCCGGATCGAGCGCGTCTCACCGTGCCCGTCAAAGCGCGATGAGTCCCGCGTCCGTCGGCGTGAACCCGCAGGAGTCGTGGTAGAACGCCCGGAGGTGGTCGTCGAAGTCGACGTGCGGCCATGCGCAGCGATCAGCGAGCTTGGCCGCAGCCTCGCGCCGCTGTTCGCCCATCTCGCCGAATGGGCCACCGCCAACCTCGGCAGCGTCGAGAGCGCCCGGCACCCGTACGACGCCGCCGACTTGCCGCGGTAGAGCATCCGACCGCGCCGCCCAGCGCCACCGCACAGCCTTCGCGATCCGACACCGCAGTTGCTCACGACCGGCTCCGGAGTCGACCTCGGAAGGAATTCGGGGATCCGACCCCACACGGCCCGTCGCGAGGCATGGATTCAGAGAACGCCCAAGAGCTCGCCCAGGGTTCCTCCGAGCACCCGGTCACGCAACTCGCCGGGAGGGGTGACCCGTTCGATGGTGGTGCGGGCGAGCACAGGATCACCATAGGGGGCGTCGGAGCCGAACAGCGCGCGTTCGGGAATCTCGCGAATCGCCATCCGTACCGCGAAGATGATGTTGGCGGTGGACAGTTCCAGGTACATGCTCGGAGTGTCACGGACCAGTTCGATGGCCTCCATCCAGTTGGACCCACCCAGCTGGCTGACCACGAGGGGAACCGCCGGGTAGCGCGCGGCGAGACGCGACAGGGTGCGCAGGTCGTCCGCGGTGGTGGGGGCGAACCCGTGGACGACGACAGGCAGCCCGCCGTGGTCGTGCGCTGCGGCCAGCACGGGCTCGATCCGGGCGGCCTTCCCCGCGGGAGGCGTGAGTTCCCCGATGCCGCGCAGTCCGCGGCCCACCACTTCGCTGTCGACCAAGGCCGCGATGTCCTCCTCGGGCAGGTCCAGCGGCACGGAACCGAACCCGATGAACCGGTCCGGGTGTGCGGCCAGGGCCTGGCGCAGCTCCGCCCACGCGGTGCGGTAGCCCTCGACGCTGTTGCCGTGACCTGCCAGGGCGTTGCCGAGGACACTCATCTCGCGACGCAGTGACACAAGATCGACGGCTCGTTCCGGATGTGGGCGAGTCGCGAAGAGCACCGCGCGATCCACGCCCGCGTCGTCCAGGGCGGCAAGGTGGCTGTCGACCGGGTCGTGGACATGACTGTGGGCATCAATGATCACAGGTTCCTCCAGGGGGAGAGCCGGCCGCCGGAATGCGGCGGGGCGGACCCACTGTTGCTCGTTGACACTGTTGGAAGGTCAAACCTGAGAGGAACAGCGGACGGTGCTCATCGGAGAACTGGCCAAGCGAACCGGAACCAGCGAACGCCTCCTTCGCTACTACGAACGGGTGGGCCTGCTCCGGCCCGACCGCAAGCCCAACGGGTACCGGAACTACGACGAGACCGTCCTCTCGGCGGTACTGCGGATCCGGGCCCTCCTCGCGGCGGGACTGTCGACGCGCGTCATCCGCCAGGTCCTTCCGTGCACCAACGCCGAGGTCGCCGTACTGCCGTGTCCCGGCGTGCTGGACACGCTCCGCGCCCAGCTGCGCACTCTTGATCAGCGATCGGCCGAGATCAACGCGGCGAGAGACGTCCTGTTGCGGATCATCACCACCGCCGAGACCGCTCCCACAGCCGCCGCGCCCCGCGCCTCGTCGACGAGCGCGGCAACGGCGTTGTAGCTGACGGGTTTTCCCGTCTTGACCAGCTCGGACAGGGCGGTACGGGCGCGTTTCCCGGTCTCCTGGCTCCGGGCGCGGATGGCCCTTCCCATGGCCCAGCCAGCCAGCCAGCCAGCCGCGGCCGGGGCGAGGAGCGGGGACCGCACGGCGCCCCCGGGCAGCCGGCCCTCGTGGCCTTGCCGTCGTGAAGCGAAGAAAAACCACTCATCGCCCTTTACGAACGTACAGCGTTTGCTATACGACTGTACAAGCGACCGTCCGAGGAGGGGCCCCGTGAGCCGCACCGAGCTGTACTACGACCCGTACGACATCGAGATCGACCGCGATCCGTACCCGGTGTACAAACGGCTGCGCGACGAGGCGCCGCTCTACCGCAACGAGCGCCTGGACTTCTGGGGCCTGAGCCGCTTCGCCGACGTCGTGGCCGCGGCGAAGGACACGCGCCGGTTCAGTTCGGCGAAGGGCGACATCCTGGAGGTCGTCAAGGCCGCGCCCGAGATGCCACCGGGCTCGTTCATCAACGAGGACCCGCCGATCCACACGATCCACCGCGCCTTGGTGCAAAAGGCGTTCTCCCCGAAGAAGATGCGGGAGATCGAGGCGAAGATCCGCGCGTTCTGCATCGCGTGCCTCGATCCGCTGGTGGGCTCCGACCGGTTCGACTTCGTGCTCGACCTCGGCAACGAGCTGCCCATGCGGGCGATCGGCATGCTGATGGGCATCCCCGACTCCGAGCAGCCGACCGTACGCGACCACGCCCAGCGCAGCCTGCGCAACAGGCCCGGACAGCCGCTCCCGGTCAACCAGGGCCTGTACTTCGACGGCAAGATGTACGCCGAGTACGTCGACTGGCGCGTCAAGAACCCCTCCGACGACCTCATCACCGAACTGCTGCATACACAGTTCGAGGACGAGACCGGAACGGTCCGCAGGCTCACCAAGGAGGAGGTGCTGATCTTCGTCGCGGTGATCGCGGGTGCCGGTGTGGAGACAACCGGCCGCCTGTTCGGCTGGATGGGCAAAGTCCTGTCCGAACACCCTGGCCAACGCCGCGAGTTGACCCAGGACCGCGCGCTGATCCCCAACGCGATCGAGGAACTGCTGCGCTACGAGCCACCCGGCCCGCACATCGCCCGCTACGTCACCGAGGACGTCGAGATCCACGGGCGGACCGTCCCGGCCGGCAGCGCGATGCTCATGATGCTCTCGTCCGCCAACCGCGACGAACGCCGGTACGAGAACCCCGACCGGTTCGACATCCACCGCGGCATCGGCCAGCACGCCACGTTCGGCCACGGCGTCCACTTCTGCGTCGGCGCCGCCCTCGCCCGCCTCGAAGGACGCGTCGCCCTCGACGAGGTCCTCAACCGCTTCCCCGACTGGCGGGCCGACATGGCGAACGCCCACCGCTCACCCACCACGACCGTCCGGGGCTGGGACAGCATGCCGGTCGACGTCGGCTGAACTCCACCGGGAGAGTCCGACCGCGGCCCGCGACGCCGTTATTGAGTACGGGACCGACGTCCGGCGGACGGAGCTGCCGCAGCGTCAGGCCGTGGAGGCCCTTCCACGGTGGCCCCCACCGCGACCAACGGACCTCTCCGGTCGGGTCTCCGGCGCGTCGCCGCCCTCCGGCGGATGAGGCCGTCGCCCGCGTGACGCGGCGGCCGAGTCGTGTGCAGCGATCCGCCGTGACCACGCCGACGCCGCTACACCGGTGGGCCGTCACCAAGCCAGCGGTAGACGAACTCGGGGCGTCCGGCGCCGCCATAGCGGGGTTCGCGCTGGACGAGGCGCCGAGCGGACAGGTGGTCCAGATACCGGCGGGCCGTCGGGCGTGACACCCCCACGGCGTCGGCGATGTCGGCGGCGGATACGCGGGTGCCCGTCCGGAGCCGGGCGACGACCGCCTCCAACGTCGCCGCGGCCAGGCCCTTGGGCAGCGGCGGCGTCCGGGGCGCGTGGCGCAGCGCCGCGAAGGCCTGGTCGACGTCGTCCTGTCCGGCGGCCGTGGTCTCGCCCGGTTCGTCGGCGATGCGCCGTCGGTATTCGGCGTAGCCGTGCAGGCGTTCGCTGAACGCGGCGAAGGAGAAGGGTTTGAGGAGGTAGTGCACGACGCCGAGGGCTACGGCCGAGCGTACGAGGGCCAAGTCCCGCGCCGAGGTCACCACGATGACGTCGGCCTGGTGCCCCCGGGCGCGCATGGCCCGGCACAGGTCGAGGCCGTGCACGTCGGGGAGGTAGAGGTCGAGCAGCAGCAGATCGACCTCGCGGGTGGCGAGCATCCGCAGCGCCTCGGTGCCGAGGCCCGCGATCCCGGCGACCTCGAAGCCCGGCACGCGTCGCGTGAACGCGGCGTGGGCTTCGGCGAGGACCGGGTCGTCCTCGACGACGAATGTGCTGATCACGGTCTCTCCGGCATCGTGTCGAGGGGCATGCGAACGGTGAACTCGGCGCCTTGGCAAGGGCGTTGGGCCACCGTGATCGCGCCGCCGTGCCGTTCGGTGATCTGCCGCACGAGCGCGAGGCCGAGGCCGCGTCCCTGAGGTCCGTGGGACGCCTTGGTGCTCCAGCCGCGCTCGAAGATCCGGGCGGCGCTCTCGGCGTCGACGCCGGGGCCGCTGTCGGCGACCACGACGACCAGTTCGGGACGCGGCCCGGTGCCGGCCTCCACGGTCACCTCGACGGTGCGCGGTGGTGGTGCCGACGCGGCGGCGTCGATGGCGTTGTCGACGAGGTTGCCCAGCACGGTCACCAGGTCTCCCGGTTCGCAGTACGCCTCCAGGTCGGGTGCCCGGTCGGCGGTGACGGTCAGGTGGACGCCGCGTTCGGCGGCTTGCGCGTGTTTGCCGAAGAGCAGTGCGGCGACGACGGGTTCGCGGACCCCGGTGGTGAGCCGGTCGGCCAAGAGCTGAGACGCCGCGATTTCGCCGGTCGCGAAGCGCACGGCGTCCTCGGGGCGCCCGAGTTCGATCAGGGCGACGACGGTGTGGAGCCGGTTTCCGGCCTCGTGTGCGGAGGCCCGCAGAGCCTCGGCGAAGCTGCGGACCTCGTCGAGTTCGCCGACGAGTGCGCGGAGTTCGGTGTGGTCACGCAATGTGGCGACCGCGCCGAGTACGTGGCCGTCGCGTTCCGTCGCCTTGACGTTGACGGTCAGTACGCGGTCGCCGGCCACGTGCAACTCGTCCTCGACGGTGTGTCCGGCCGCGAGCGTCGCCGCAAGGGTCTCGTCGAGATCGAGTTCGGGATCGCGCACGTCGCGGCCCTCGAAGTCGGCGGGCAGCGCGAGGAGCCTGATCGCCTCGTCGTTGGCGAGCATCAGGCGCCCGTCGCCGTCGAGGACGACCAGGCCCTCGCGTACGGCGTGCAGCACCGCGTCGTGGTGCTCGTACATGCGCCGCAGTTCGTCGGGGCCCAGCCCGAGGGTCTGGCGGCGGAGCCTGCGGTGTACGGCGACCGCCGCGCCGCCCGCGAGGGTGAGGGCCCCGGCCGCGATGAGCACGACCAGCGGGATGTCGTCCCACACCAAGGAGTCGATGTGCCGCTCGGTGACCCCGACGGCGACAAGGGCGACGGGCGTGGCTCCCGGGGCCGCGCCCGGCTCCGCGAACATCGGCACGACCGCCCGCACCGACGGCCCCAGGGAGCCCGTGTAGGACTCGGTGAACGCCTCGCCGCGCACCGCCGCGTCGATGTGGCCGACGAAGCGCCCTCCGATCAGCCCGGGATCGGGGTGGGTGAAGCGGATGCCCGCCGTGGACATGACGACGACGAAATCGACGTCGTTCTCGTGGCGGACCGACTCGGCGACCGGCTGCAGGCGCGCCGAAGGGTCGGACGACGAGACCGCCTCCGCGATGCCGGGGGCCTGGGCGAGCGTGCGGGCCACCGCGAGGGCACGCTCGCGGGCGGCGTCCTCGGCCGACTGGCCCAGGGTGCGCACCGCGACCACCGACCCGGCGGTGATCAGGAGCAGCACCAGTGCCAACTGCCACAGCAGCACCTGTCCGGCGATGCTCGGGCGGCGGCGTGCGGGTCGACGGGCGGTGGGGGTGTCGCTCACGGAAACTGCGGCCTCGGATGTGCTCGGTGATCCCCCGGGGTGCAAGTGACTCACGTCGAAGTATCGCCCGGCCGGGGGGCGCCACCGCAACCCCCGGTTTCCGCGGCCCATACCCCGGCCGGGACGGGCGTCTCGGACACACGGTCGTGCGCGTAATGCGCGTAATAGGGATTCCTCGTTGTGAGGCGCGCCACAGTACCGGTCGGCACGTCGTATTTCCCCGAGGTTTCCGGACGGTTCCGGAACCGGACATCACCGCGAAGGAGTCCGCCATGGCCGAGGCCACCCCGGCAGAGGGAGTCGCCCCGACTCCCGGCGCCGCCACGCCGCCGACCCGGCGCCGCTGGTACACCCAGCTCTACGTGTGGGTGCTCCTGGGCATCCTCGCCGGCGTCGTGGTCGGGGCCGTCTGGCCGTCGACGGGCGAGGAGCTGAAGCCTCTCGGCGACACCTTCGTCAACGCCATCAAGATGATCATCACGCCGATCATCTTCGTGACCGTGGTCACCGGGATCGCGGGCGTCGAGAACCTGCGCAGCGCGGGCCGCATCGGCTGGAAGTCCCTGGTCTACTTCGAAGTGCTCACCACCGTGGCCCTGGTCCTCGGCCTGGTCGTGATGAACGTGCTGCGCCCCGGCGACGGCGTGCACGCCGACGTGGGCGCCATCCAGGTCACCGAGACCGCCCGGGGCTACATCGAGGAAGGCTCCTCGCAGAGTTGGTGGCACTTCCTGACCGACCTCGTCCCGAGCAGCGTCGTGGGTGCCTTCGCCGACGGCGACGTCCTCCAAGTCCTGTTCTTCGCCGTCCTGTTCGGCATCGCGATCAAGTTGGTCGGACGCCCGGCCGCGGGGGTCGCCGCCGGGATCGAGAAGACCGGCCAGGTGTTGTTCTCGGTCCTGCGGATCGTGATGTACGCGGCACCGGTCGGCGCGTTCGGAGCCATGGCCTTCACCGTCGGGGCGTACGGCCTGGACACCCTGACCAGCCTCGGCAGGCTGATCGCGATCTTCTACGGCACCAGCCTGTTCTTCGTACTCGTCGTCCTGGGCATCGTGATGGCGGTCATCCGGCTCAACATCTTCCGGCTGCTGCGCTACATGAAGGACGAACTGCTCATCGTGCTCGGCACGTCGTCGAGCGAGACCGTCCTGCCCCGCGTGGTCACCAAGATGGAGAACCTGGGCGTACCCCGCCAGGTCGCGGGCCTGACCGTGCCCACCGGCTACTCCTTCAACCTGGACGGCACCTGCATCTACCTGACGCTCGCGGGCCTGTACGTGGCACAGGCCACCGACACGGCACTGTCGTTCGGGCAGCAACTCGGCCTGCTCGGCGTGCTGTTGCTGACCTCGAAGGGCGCGGCCGGGGTCACCGGCTCGGGGTTCATCGTGCTGGCGGCGACCCTGTCGACGGTCGGACACGTGCCGGTGGCCGGCATCATGCTGGTGTTCGGCATTGACAAGTTCATGAGCGAGTGCCGGGCCCTGACCAACGTCTGCGGCAACGCCGTCGCGAGCCTTGTGGTCGCGGCGTGGGAAGGCGTCCTCGACCGCGACCGCGCCCGCAAGGTCCTCGCGGGCGATCCGGTCACCCCGCTCCCCGTCCCCGACCCCGTGCACGCCGGCACCCCCACCGACCATCCCGCCCTCACCCGCCCGACCACCGCGGGCACGGTCGCCTGAGGCACCTCGAGGGGGGCCTGTCACGCCCACCGTACGCGGCGGCGACGGCCGCGATCAGAGCAGATCGACGGGAAGTAACTCGGTCCTCATGACGACCACGCTCACTCGCCACGGCACGATGTACGCCCCCCAACCCGCCGACCGCCGGGCGAACCGCGAAACGCCGCGACGCCGACGGCCTGGCGCGACCTGGTGCGCTCGGCCGCCGGAATCCCGGAGACGGGTCCGCCGCGGGCGCCGCGGAGCCATCGACCGCACCACGGCGACCATCGCGTACGCCCTCGCCGAAACGCGCCGGCGGGCCCAGCCACCCGTGCCACCCGTGCCACCCGACGACCGCACCGGATTCGCCTTTCCGACGGAACCACCGAGCCGTTCGGCGTGATGAGCCGCGGGTGCGGCCGACGAACGAGCAGGATCCACACACGGCGTCCGGAGCGACGCCGTGACCGCGGTGCGTCGTGCGAGAGACCCGGAGGTGGAGCGGTCGTGCGGATCCTGCTCATCGCGAGTGCGTTCAACAGCCTGACCCAACGTGTGCAGGTCGAGTTGCGCGACCGCGGGCACCACGCGGACACCGAACGGGTCGACGGGCCCGACGACGTCCGCGCCGCCGTCGCCCGCCACGCCCCCGAACTCGTCGTCGCGCCGATGCTGAAGGTGGCCGTCCCGGAGGATGTCTGGTCGCGGCACCCCTGCCTGATCGTCCACCCGGGACCGCCCGGCGACCGCGGCCCCTCGTCGCTCGACCGGGCGATCCAGGACGGCCACGCCACGTGGGGAGTGACCGTGCTCCAGGCGAACGCCGAGATGGACGCCGGGGACATCTGGGCATCCGGGGCGTTCCCCGTGGCCCCGGTCGGCAAGAGCGACCTGTACCGCGGCGAATTCTCGGACGCGGCGTCGGACGCGCTGCTGCTCGCCGTCGGCCGCTTCGCGTCGGGGATTCACCGGCCGACACCGCAGACCGGCCTCGCGGTGCGCACCAGACCGTCGCTTCCCCAGGCCGAACGCGCGATCGACTGGCACACCGACGCGAGCGAGACCGTCCTGCGCTCCCTGCGCGCGGCCGACTCCTGGCCCGGTGTCCTCGACGAGGACCTGCCGGGCGGGCCGTGGTTCCTGCACGGCGGCCACATCGAGGACGAACTGCGCGGTACGCCCGGCGCGGTGATCGCCACACGTGCCGGAGCCATCTGCCGCGCGACCCGCGACGGCGCGGTCTGGATCCCGCAACTGCGGCGCCGCAGCCGCCCCGGCGGACCCGGGTCCGTCAAACTCCCGGCCGCGTCGGCACTGGGCACACTCCTCGCGGACGTGCCCGAGGCCCCCGTCCCCCTCGAACTCCCGTCACGGCGACACACGTTCTCCGACATCCGGTACGAAGAACGCGACGCCGTCGGCTTCGTGCGCTTCTCGTTCCCCGGCGGAGCGATGAGCGCCACACAGTGCCGCCGACTTCTCGCGGCCTACCGCCACGCGTGCCGGCGCCCGACACGGGTGGTTGTCCTGGGCGGCTGCCGCGACTTCTTCTCGAACGGCATCCACCTCGGCGTCATCGAGGCGGCCCCCGACCCCGCCGAGGAGTCGTGGGCGAATATCGAGGCGATGGACGACCTGGTCGAGGCGGTGCTGACCACGACAGACCGGCTGGTGGTCGCGGCCCTGGGCGGCAACGCCGCCGCCGGCGGGGTGATGCTGGCGATCGCGGCGGACGAAGTGTGGTGCCGCACCGGCGCCGTGCTCAATCCGCACTACCGGCTGATGGGCCTGCCCGGGTCCGAGTTCTGGACGTACACCCTGCCGCGGCGCGTCGGCCCCGAGGGCGCGGACGCGTTGCTGCGCGCCGCCGAGCCGGTGAGCGCCGCGACGGCACACCGCATCGGCCTGGTGCACCGCCTCGTACCCGCCTCACCCGGGCAATTCGCCGAAACGGTCGCCGACTTGGCCGCCGATCTCGCCGCCGACCCGGCGACCCACCAGCGGCTCACCGACAAGAAGCGCCGACGCGCCCACGACGAGGCGATCAAGCCGCTGGCCGCCTACCGCGCGGAGGAACTCGCGTCGATGCGCCGCACGTTCTTCGACCCGAGCGCCCCCTACCACGCCCTGCGCTCCGCGTTCGTGCGCAAGCAGCGGCCTCCCCGGCCCGGCGCCTCCGCCACCGGCCGCGACTCCGGGCGGCGCCCGTGACCGCCGGTCGGCACCGGGTCCTGATCGCCGGTGTCGGGAACATCTTCCTGGCCGACGACGCCTTCGGGCCCGAGGTCGTGACCGCCCTGCGCGACCGCGACCTGCCGGACGCGGCGGACGTACGCGACTTCGGCGTACGCGGCATGGACCTCGCGTACCGGTTGCTCGACGGCTACGCGGCCGTGCTCCTGGTCGACGCGGCCCCGCGCGGCTGCGCCCCCGGCAGCCTGTGTCTCGTCGAGCCCGACCTCGGCGACACCGCGGACGCGGCGGTCCCCGAGGCCCACGGCATGGACCCGGTGAAGGTGCTGGCGCTCGCCCGCAGGCTCGCGGAGGACGGCGCGCCGCCGCTGCCGCGCGTCGTGGTGCTCGGCTGCGAGCCGGAGGTGCGCATGCGGGGCGACGAACCGGACGTGGTGGTCGGCCTCAGCCCACCGGTCCGCGCCGCGGTCGACGCCGCCGCGGACTGGGTGACGGTGGTGGCGGAGCTGCTGGTTCGCGATCCACACGTCGACCTCGGGGATTCGTGGCGGAATGCCGACGAACACCCGCCGCACCCCGACGCCGCCGGTGGGCCCGTCGCCGCCCCGCTCGGGGACGTGGCCGCGGTCCCGCACGAGGAGTCCGCCGTCGCGCCGTGAAGGCGCCTCGCAGGGCCCGGCACGACGCGTTCCGACGCGTCGGCCGCGCGGCGCCGACATTCCGCCGCCCGACCTCCCGCCGGCCGCGCGAAACACGTGCGCGGGTCCGGCGGGAGCGTCGGGCGGGACGGTCGAGCGGGTGGTCAGCGCGGGCACCGCCGCGAGCCGCGGGGGAGTACACCCACCATGCGCCAGATTCTGACCTCCCTCACGATCCCGGGGATCTCGCGGCCGAGCACCAGTGCCAGGACCGCCCCGGCGATCACCACCTGCGCGATGAGCACGCGTCTGGCCAGCTGTTCCTTTTCCTTCGCTTCGTGCACGGGTCCGACCTTTCCCTCGCTCCCGATCACCGCCGTCGGCGGGCGCGGCTTCCTCAGCTCGGCGGAATGCTCGGCATGATCTTCAGGAGCACGTTGTGCTTCCTCCAGTGGATCCCCGTGGAGCGCCGCGCGTCGGCGGTGCCGTCCCTGTGGTGCCCGGGCTGCCTCTTGTACGGCCGTTCGTTGCCGCGGTGGGTGCCGAACACGGTGCTCGCGGTGTCCGGCCGTACGTGGGGCTTGCCGACTCTGATGGTGCCCATGGCTCCTCCTGCCGTCTTCGATCGCGGTCGCCGCGTCATCTTTCGGTCAGTTCCGCGAAGAACTGCTCGATCGCGGGCCACACCCGGCCGCCGCCGGACAGGCCGCGCCATTCCCGCCGGACGACGGCGACCACGCGCATGCAGTCGTCGACGGGAACGATCCAGTACTGCCGCTGCCCGCGCGCGGTGTTGACCAACAACCCCTCCACCTCGGGCACGAGGGTGCGCAGTTCGGGGCGGTCCGCGGCGACGCGGTGCCACACCGCGGCGTCCACCTCCCACCGGGTGGCTCCGGCGGGGCTCGGGTAGTGGGCGCACACCGTTCCGTCGTCGCGCGGGATGAAGAAGACCAGCCCGACCGGCACACCCGGAACGTCGAGGGGGAACGGGTCGAGCCGGACCCTGCGGCAGGGGACCGGCCGGTAGCGGGGGCTGTCGCCCGGGTCCCGCCCGAACAGCACCGAGCAGGAACGGCACACGCACAGCACCGGTCGGCTCTCGCCGGCGGTGTCGACGACGTGCGGGTGGGCGTCGGGCACCTGCTCGGCGCACAACTCGCAGCGCTCGCCGTCGTCAGCCCGCCGGTCGCCGGCCTGGCGGATCAGGCGCTCCAGGGATCCCCGGGTCATCCTGTCCCTCCCGCCGGGGCGGCGGAGGGGCGCGGCCTCAGGGTGTCGAGCGGGACGAACGCCGGAGCACGCTCCGGGTCCGGCGCGCGGCGGACGTCGCGCAGTTCCGGCGCGGCGGCGGTGACGGCGTCGCGTACCGCGTCCTCGGCGGCGCCCGCGGAGGAGCCGCAGCCGCGCACGGTCAGCCGGACGTGGGCCACACCGTCCTGGATCCCCAGCAGCTCGGCGTCGCCGCCCGTGCCGAGGCCCGGCCGCAGCGCGTCCAGGACGCGTTCGACGCGTACGGTCGGCGGATCGGGGTGCAGGTCGTGCAACGCCAAGAGGTGGCCGAGGAGTTCGTCGCGGACGGCCGTGCGGGCGGCGTCCGGCGCGAGGAGGTCGAGGAGCCGCGCGAGGGCTTCGCCGTAGACCTCGGCCAGGTTCCGGACGGCCGTGACGCCCGCCTCGGACGTGCGGCCGGGCACGCCCTCCAGATACCCGAGAGAGTCGTCGATCCGGGCCAGGCGCTCCTCGACCTCGGGACCGCCGAGCCGCCGCGCGTCAGCCATGGGAGGCTCCGTAGGTCGGCATGTGGGTGCGGGTCAGTTCCCTGCCCTTGCCGAGGTACATGTGCACGCCGCACGGCAGGCACGGGTCGAAGCTGCGCACGGTGCGCATGATGTCGATGCCCTTGAAGTCGTCGGGGCCGTTCTCCTCGAAGATCGGTTGTCCCTGGACGGCGTCCTCGTACGGGCCCGGCGTGCCGTAGATGTCGCGCGGGCTGGCGTTCCACGGGGTCGGCGGGTAGGGGTGGTAGTTGGCGATCTTCTTGTCCTTGATCACCAGGTGATGGGACAGCACACCGCGCACGGCCTCGTGGAAGCCGCAGCCGATGGCCTCGTCGGGCACCTCGAAGTCGGTGAACACCCGGGTCTCGCCGGCGCGGACCATGCCCATCGCGCGCTCCAGGAAGAACAGGGACATCGCCGCCGCGTAGGCGATGAAGTACGGCCGGGCGCGGTTGCGCTCGATCGTGTTGCTCCACTGCGGGATCTCCCACTCGAGTGTGGTCTCGGGGAGCTTCTCGCTCTTCGGCAGCGTGATGCGCACGCTGTGGCCGGTGGCCTTGACGTACGGGGTGTCGACGAGCCCGCTGAGCGCCGTCGTCCAGAGCCGGGCGAGCGGCCCGCCGCCGGTGTCGAGGGCCAGGTGCTCGCGGGTGGCCGAGTCGTACCAGCGCGGGCTCATCACCCAGCTGTAGTTGCCGCCGTCCAGGTCGCGCTTCTGCGGCACGGGGACCGTGGTCTGGTTCCACGGGTGCCGCATGTCGACGGGGTTGCCGAGCGGGTCGTGGGTGACGAACGGCTCCTCGTTGACCCAGTCGTCGTAGTACGAGCTGCCGAGCAGGATGCGCATGCCGAGGTTGATGTCGACCAGGTTGTTGGTGACGATCTTGCCGTCGACGACGATACCGGGGGTGACGAACATGGCCTTCCCCCACTCGTTCATCGTCGCGTAGCGGTAGTCGGCGACGTCGGAGTCCTGCCACGCGCCCCAGCAGCCGAGCAGGACGCGGCGGCGGCCGACCTCCTCGTACCCGGGCAGGGCCTCGTAGAAGAAGTCGAAGACGTCGTCGTTCATCGCTACGGCCTGCTTGACGAAGTCGAGGACGCGGAGGAGCCGCGACAGGTAGTCGGTGAACAGCGTGGGGGTGGGCACCGTCCCGACGCCGCCGGGGTACAGCGTCGAGGGGTGTACGTGGCGGCCCTCCATGAGGCAGAACATCTCCCGGGTCACGCGGGAGATCTGCAGCGCCTGCTTGTACGCCTCGCCCTCGAACGGGTTGAACGCCCGCATGATGTCGGCGATGGTGCGGTAGCCGTGGATGTCGCCGCGCGGCGCCTGCTTCTGCTCGGCGCGCGCGAGGACGCTCGGGTTGGTCTCCTTGACCATCGCCTCGCAGAAGTCGACGAACACCATGTTGTCCTGGAACAGGGTGTGGTCGAACATGTACTCGGCGGCCTCGCCGAGGTTGACGATGGCCTCGCCCAGCGGCGGGGGCTTGATGCCGTACGCCATCTGCTGGGCGTAGTTCGAGCACGTCGTGTGGTTGTCGCCGCAGATGCCGCAGATGCGGCTGGTGATGAATCCGGCGTCGCGCGGGTCCTTGCCTTTCATGAAGACCGAGTAGCCGCGGAACAGCGAGGATGTGCTGCGGCATTCGGTCACCTCGCGGTTGGCGAAGTCGACCTTCGTGTAAATGCCGAGATTGCCGATGATCCGGGTGATCGGGTCCCACGCCATCTCCACGATCTGCGGGGACTGGCGCCGTCCGGCTCGGCCCTTGGTCTCGGTCGTCATGTGGTGTCCTGCCTGATCGGTTCGGCTGGTGGGTCTGCTCGGGTGCTCTGCTCGCCGGGCTTGCTCGGCGGGGGCGCGCCGCTCCTGGTCGGGCGCGAGGCGGCGCCGCGTGCGGTCAGGGCCGCCAGTGGGGGTCGTAGCCGCTGGTCAGCGCGGGGCCGCTGTGGCGCCACTTGGGCTCTCTGTTGACGGCCGTGTTGGTGATGCCGCGCAGGCGCCGCATGACCGCGCCGTACGGCTTGACGAGCATCGACGACAGGCCGCCGCCGGTCGGCTCGTCCATGAACGGCATGAATGCGTCCGGGAACCCCGGCATCGTGCAGCCGATGCAGATCCCGCCGACGTTGGGGCAGCCGCCGACGCCGGACATCCAGCCGCGCTTGGGCACGTTGCAGTTGACCACCGGCCCCCAACAGCCCACCTTCACCTGGCACTTCGGGGAGTTGTACGTACGCGCGAAGTCGCCTTGCTCGTAGTAGCCGGCCCGGTCGCAGCCCTCGTGGACGGTCTTGCCGAACAGCCACTGCGGCCGGAGCATGTCGTCGAGCGGAGGCGGCGGCGCGGCGCCGGCGGCGTGGTAAAGGACCCAGGCCAACGTCTCCATGAAGTTCTCCGGCTGCACCGGGCAGCCGGGCACGTTCACGATCGGCAGGCCGCCCCGCGACGTGTAGTCCCAGCCCAGGTAGTCGGCCAGGCCCATCGAGCCGGTCGGGTTGCCCGCCATCGCGTGGATGCCGCCGAACGTCGCGCAGGTGCCGATGGCGACCACCGCCCAGGCGTGCGGGGCGAGCCGGTCGAGCCACCAGTTCAGGGGCAGCGGCTCGCCGGTCTCCTCGTCGTTGCCGAACGAGGTCCAGTAGCCGTCGCCCTCGATGATGTTCTGATTGGGGATCGAGCCCTCGACGACGAGGATGAACGGGCGACCGAGTTCGCCGCGCGCGGCGGCCCGGAAGGGGGCGAGGAACGCTTCGCCGCCGAGTGTGGGGGAGAGGACCTTGTTGTGCAGGTTCACCTTGGGCAGGCCGGGGACGAGCCCCAGGACGATGTCCTCGATCGCGGGCTGGTTCGAGGCCGTGATGGAGACGGTGTCGCCGTCGCAGCTCATGCCCTCGGAGATCCACAGGATGTCGAGCTCGTCGAACCCCTCCTGCCCCGCCGCCGCGCCGGGGCGTTCGCCGGTTCCGATCGTGCCGCTGTCGATGCTCATGTCCGTGCTCTCCCTTGCAGCCGGTCGCGCGGTCGGTCGTGGATGCCCGCGACCGCGCGGTGGTCGTGGAACGCTTGCTCGACCATCCGGTGGTCGTGTTTCGGCGGTTCGACGGCGTCCATGGCTGCTCCCTATCGCGGGGTCGCGCCGGGAGCCGGGGGCAGCGGTCGGACCTCGTCGGGGCGGAAGTAGCGGTAGCGGCCGTACCAGACGTCCAGTTCCGCGCCGGGGTCGTTTTCGAGGGTGACCGCGAGGTGGACGCTGCCGTCCAGGTCGTGGAAGACCGCCGCGACCTCGGCGGTGCGCCCGGCGAGGAACATGTCGTGGGCGTCGGCTCCCCGCCCGCGCGGACTCAACCGCACCCTGCTTCCCTGGGCCACCGCCACGCCGTCGACGACGACGCTGTCGGTGGTGGGGGACATGCCGTCGCCGCCCGCGTCCTGCCACCAGGGCCGTGAACGCGGCGTGGGCGGGACGCCGGTGCCGTCGCCACCGCGGCCGTCCGCCGTGCCGGACGCGGCGTGGCGCAGGGAGCGGATCGCGCCGTGCAACCGGGACAGGACCTCCGGCGGCATGGTGTCGACGCGGTCGAGGATGTCGGCGGCCCGCCGGTCGGTCGCGCGTGCCTCGCGCTTCTCGTCCTCGGTGAGCAGCGCGGTGCGCAACGTGAGGATTTCGTCGATCTCCGCGGCGTCGTGCAGGTCGCCGGGGCTTTCCGGGGCGATCCGCGGGTGGTCGGGCAGGATGATCGGCGCCGACAGCGCGACCGGGGCCGCGCCGCCCGTGCCGTCCGCGCCGCCGGTGCCGACCGGGACGGGGAAGGTGTGGACGTTGCGGCAGTGCCGGGCGTGCGGGGCCGCCCAGTCGGGCGGGTCGACCAGGGAGGCGAACTCCGCCCCGGCACCGCCCAGGAGGGTGTGCGTGGCCAGGAGGGAGTGGCCGAGCGCCTGCTCGCGCGGTGCGCCGGCACCGACCTGACGGCCGGTGTTCTCGGTGCGCACACACAACCGGTGGACCGCGCCCGACGGGTCCAGCGCGGTGGCGCGCACGGTGGTGACGGCGTCGACGGGGTGGCGCCGCCGCACGATGCGCCCGCCGGCGCATTCCTCGGTCTCCTCGGCCCCCGGCGCGCCCGCGTGGAGGTGCCGCTCACCGGCGAGCAACTCCGCGAGCGGCACGACCAGTTCGGCGTCGCGCGGCACCGCCTCGTCGAAGGTGAGGTGCAGGGTTCCCCCCGTCGTCCAGTGATTCGACGGGTTCGTGGCGGCCGTCGTCGGTCAGGCGTTCGACGGTCTTGCGCTGGAGCTGGAGGTAGCGCACGCGGACGCGCACGACGGCGTCGGGGGTGTCGGCTCTGAGCAGGCACTCGGTCTGCTGGTACCAGGACTCGGCCGACCCGGCCACCGTCGGCGGCACCGGCCCGTGCGCCTCGGCCCACGGGCGGGGTGCGAGGACGCCGAATTGCCAGCGCACCCGGTTCTTGGCCGACGAGCGCCGGTAGGGGTAGAGCAGGTAGCCCTCGTAGAGCACCGCGTCGGCAATCGCGCGGACTCCCGCGAAGTCCACGTCGGCGAGCCGCGCGGGGGCGGGCTCGACGGGGGCCGGGGTGCTCGTCATGTCGTCTCCGATCGGCCGTGTCGGCTGCGTTCGTGGCTCAGCCTGATCCATGACCTTCGTCCTCACGATGTCACTGTTCGTAGCCGGTCGCGCGCTCAGCGCATCCGTCCGGGGGTCAGCAGATCCGGGGCAATTGCTCGCCGAGCGGCAGGTCGAGGACGCGCGTGCCGCCGAGCCCGGTGCGTACGACGACCAGGCCGGGGTGGTCGGCGACGCACTCGCCGACGATCGCGGCGCCGCGCCCGTCGGGGTGGTCGCGCATCGCCGCCAGGACCGCGTCGGCGTGCTCCCGCGGGACGAACGCCACCAGGCGGCCCTCGTTGGCGACGTACAGCGGGTCGAGGCCGAGGAAGGCGCACGCGCTCGCCACCGATTCCGGCACCGGCACGGCGCGGTCGTCGAGGGCCACGCCGGTGCCGGACGCGGCGGCGATCTCGTTGAGGGCCGCCGCCAGACCGCCGCGTGTGGGGTCCCGCAGCGTGTGCACGTCGGGGGTGACCGCCAGCATGGCCTGCACGAGGGAGGTGAGGGGAGCGGTGTCGCTGACGGTCTCCGCGCCGAACTCCAGGCCCTCGCGGACGCTCATGACCGCGATGCCGTGCAGACCGATGGGGCCGCTCACGATGACCACGTCGCCCGGCCGGGCGCGCTGCGGCCGGATGTCGACGCCGTCGGGGATGACGCCGACCCCGGCGGTGTTGACGTACACGCCGTCGCCGTGGCCCGCGTCGACGACCTTCGTGTCGCCGGTCACCACGCTGACCCCCGCGGTGCGGGCGGCCTTGCCGATGTCGTGGGCGATCGCGCCCACGGTCGCCAGGTCGGTGCCCTCCTCCAGGACGAACGCGCACGACAGGTACTCCGGGACCGCGCCGCTCATCGCCAGGTCGTTGACGGTCCCGTTGACCGCGAGGTCGCCGATGCTGCCGCCGGGAAAGAACAGCGGGCGCACCACGTAGGTGTCCGTGGAGAACGCGACGCGCACGCCGCCGAGGGCGAGTTGCGCGCTGTCGCCGAGCCCGGCGAGGTGGGGGCCGCCGTAGGCGGGCAGGAACAGGTGGCGGACAAGCTCCCCGGACAGCGCTCCGCCGCCGCCGTGGCCCACCACGACGACGGGGTGGTCGCGCAGCGGGACGGGACAGGTTCCGCCGGTGAAATCCGGTGCGGGCGTCAGGGTCTCAGGCAACGGGCTCGGCCTCCTCGGCCGGGCGCACGGTCGGTGCGAGCCGGCGGTACGCGTGGTAGGCGGCGCAGGCCCCTTCGCTGGAGACCATGGTGGCGCCGAGGGGTGTCCGGGGTGTGCACGCGGTGCCGAACATCTCGCACTCGTTGGGCTTGATCAGCCCCTGGAGGACGTCGCCGCTGCGGCACAGCGTGGACTCGCGGGTGACCACGCCGCCGACATCGAAGCGGTGTTCGGCGTCGAAGCGGCGGTACGCGTCCGCCAGCCGCCAGCCGCTGTCGGGGATGGTCCCGATGCCGCGCCAGGCGCGGTCGGTCACGGTGAAGACCTCGCGCAGCACGCGGAGGGCGGCGGTGTTGCCCGTGTCCTGGACGGCTCGGGGATAGGCGTTCTCGACACGGTGTTCGCCGCGCTCGAGTTGGCGTACCGCGCGGCGGATGCCCTCCAGGATGTCCAGCGGCTCGAAACCGGTGACCACGATGGGCACCCGGTGGCGCTCGGCGAGTTCGGGATACTCGGCGGTGCCCATGACGGTGCACACGTGGCCGGCCGCGAGGAACGCCTGGACGCGGACGTCGGGGGAACCCATGATCGCCTCGATCGCGGGCGGAACCCGGACGTGGGAGACCAGCAGGCTGAAGTTGTCGACGCCGAGGCGGCGCGCCTCGTGGACGGCCATCGCGTTGGCGGGCGCGGTGGTCTCGAAGCCGATACCGAAGAACACCACCTGGCGGTCCGGGTTGTGACGGGCGATGCGCAGGGCGTCCATGGGCGAATAGACGACGCGTACGTCGCCTCCCTCGCTCTTGACGCGGAACAGGTCACGGTCGGTGCCGGGGACGCGCAGCATGTCGCCGAAGGAGCAGAACGTCACGCCGGGTGTCGCCGCGATCGCCAGCGCCCGGTCGATCGCCTCGAGCGGGGTGACGCAGACCGGGCATCCGGGACCGTGGATCAACTCCACCTCGTCGGGCAGGAGTTGGTCGATGCCGTGCCGGACGATCGAGTGGGTCTGACCGCCGCAGACCTCCATCAGCGCCCACGGGCGGGTCACGGTGGCGCGGATGTCGTCCACCAGGCGGCGGGCCAGGTCGGGGTCGTGGAATTCCTCGATGTACTTCACGAAGCGGCCTCCTTCGGCACGTCGGCTTCCGCGCGGGTCCAGGCGTCGCCGAACTCCTCGTCCAGGGCGCCGATTTCCTCGAACAGGCGCAGCGTCGACAGGGCGGATTCCTCGTCGAGCCGCTGCAGGGCGAATCCGACGTGGACGATGGCGTAGTCGCCGACCCGGATATCCGGGAGATAGGCGAGGCAGACCTCTTTGAGCACGCCTCCGAAGTCCACGTGCGCCATGGGGGTTCCGTCGCGTTCGAAGGTGCCGGCCACACGACCGGGCACGGCAAGACACATGCGGTGTGTCCTCCTCGGGTTGTCGGCTCGGATGCCGGGGCCGGGGCACCGGGCAAACGGGTGGTGACGTCGGGGTGGCGGGGACGTGCGGTGGGGTGGTGGGTGACGCGCGGGGGCGCGGAGGTCAGTTCCGGCAGCCGCCGACGACGGCCTGGCCCAGGGCGAGCCCGCCGTCGCCCGGAGGCACGGTGCGGTGACGCAGCACGGTGAATCCGTCGGCGGTCAGCGCGTCGGCACACCAGCGGTCCAGCAGGGCGTTGGCGAACACCCCGCCGGTCAACGCCACCGTGCCGCCGGTGCCGGCGTCGCGGCGGACGGTACGGCACACCGCCGCGACGGCGTGCGCGACCGCGCGGTGGAAGCGCACCGCGACGACGTCCGCGCCGGCGCCCGAGCGCAGGTCGTCCACCGCGCCGCGCAGGACGGGCGCCGGGTCGATCACGACGGGGCCGTCGTGGGGCGTGCGGCGCAGGGCGAACGCGTACGCGCCCGGGGCGTCGAGGGCGCGTGCCGCGGCGGCTTCGAGTTCGAGGGCGGCCTGCGCCTCGTACTCGATGTCGTGGCAGATCCCGACAAGCGAGGCCATCGCGTCGAACAAGCGCCCTATGCCGGACGTCGGAGGGCAGTTGACCGCACGCGTCAACTGCCGTTCGAGCAGGCGTGGTTCGTCATCCGTGCGGGTGGCGGCGCACGGCAGGTCCGCGGCCCAGGGCAGGCCCGCCGCGCGCAGGTGGGACAGCGCCATGCGCCACGGTTCCCGGACCGCGGCGTCGCCGCCGGGCTGGGGGACGTACGCGAGGTGCGCGAGCCGGTGGAAGCCCGCGTAGTCGGCGAGTAGCACCTCCCCGCCCCAGGAAGCCCCGTCGCCGCCGTGGCCGGTGCCGTCGAACGCGACCCCGATCACCGGTTCGCCGCCGTCGAGCCCGTGTTCGGCCATCAGCGCGGCGACGTGCGCGTGGTGGTGTTGGACCTGCCGGACCGGGCGGCCCGCGGCGTGGCGTGCGGCCCAGCGGGTCGACGCGTAGCCCGGGTGCATGTCGGTCACGAGAACGCCCGGCGTGACGCCGGTGAGCGTACGCAAATGCGCTTCGGCGCGCTCGAACGACCGCTGGGCGGCCAGGTCGCCCATGTCGCCGAGGTGCGCGGACAGCCATGCCGAGCCGGCCTCGGCCAGACACAGGGTGTTCTTGAGGTCTCCGCCGACGGCGAGAACCGGGCGGAGGTCGAGCGGCACGGCGATGCGCGCGGGAGCGTAGCCCCGGGAGCGCCGCAGGACCATCGTGGTGCCGTCGGGACGGGCTCGTACCAGCGAGTCGTCGCACGGAACCGTGATCGGGCGGTCGTGCCAGAGCCAGGCGTCGGCGAGGCCGGCCAGGCGGTCGAACGCATCCGGCTCGTCGGTGACCAGGGGCTCGCCGGAGCGGTTCCCGCTGGTCACGACCAGGACGGTCGGGCCCGGAGGGTCGCCCGGCAGGCCGAAGAGCAGCCGGTGCACGGGTGTGTAGGGCAGCATCACGCCGACGTCCGGGCTACCGGAACACACGTCCGCGACCGCCGTGAACCCGGTGTCGTGGCGGCGCAGCAGGACGATCGGCCGGGCCGGCCCCGTGAGGAGCGCGCGTTCGGCCGGCCCGACCCGGCCCAGACGCGCCGCGGTGGCGACGTCGGCCGCCATGACCGCGAACGGTTTGCGGGCACGTGCCTTGCGGCGGCGCAGCTCGCGGACGGCGTCGGGGGAGTCGGCGGCGCAGACGAGGTGGTAGCCGCCGACGCCCTTGACCGCCACGATCGCGCCGCGGGCGATCATCCGCCGGGCTTCGGCGAGCGCGGCGCCGCCCTGCGGTGTCGCACCGGGCTCGCCGCGCGCCGAGGTGAGCCGCAGGACGGGCCCGCAGGCCCAGCAGGCGACCGGTTGCGCGTGAAAGCGGCGGTCCGCGGGATCGGCGTACTCGCGCGCGCAGTCCTCGCAGAGCGGGTAGGCGGCCATGGCCGTGTTGGGCCGGTCGTACGGCATGGCCGCGGTGATGGTGAAGCGCGGCCCGCAGTGGGTGCAGGTGATGAAGGGGTGGCGGTGGCGGCGGTCGTCCGGGTCGGCGAGTTCGGCCAGGCAGGCGTCGCACGTCGCGGCGTCGGGCGGGACCATGGTTCGCCCTTGGCCGTCCTGGGACGGGCGGATCGTGAAGCCCTGGGCGCCGGCCGCGGGCGCTTCGGCGACGTGGATCGCCGACACGTCGGCCAGCGGCGGCGGCTCGGTGCGCAGGCGATCACAGAACTCGGCGACGGCGCGGTGCGGGCCTTCGATGTCGACGACGACGCCGGCCGCGGTGTTGGCCACCTCGCCCACGAGGCCCAGACGGGTGGCGAGGGTGTGGACGAACGGGCGGAAACCGACGCCTTGGACGACGCCGGTGACCGTGACAAGCCGGCGCACTTGGGTGTCGCCGTCCGGCAGGTCGGCGGGGATCCGTCGGCCGGTGGGCTCCGGCGGTGTGGCGTCGTGCCGCTCAGTGGTGGTGTGCGGCGGCATGCCGGTGCCCTCCGTCCGGCGGCCGGAGCGCGGCCATGACCGGCTGGTGCGCCGCCTCCTGGTCCGGCGTGCGGCCCACCACGTGCCACAACGCGCGGACGCCGGAGCCGGTGCGTGCCGAGGTCTCCAGCACCGGAACGCCGGGATTGACACGTTCCACGTTGCGCAGGAACGCGTCGCGGTCGAACCCGACCGCGTCGGCGAGGTCGGTCTTCGTGAGGACCACCAGGTTGGCCAGGCCGAACGCGTCGGGGTACTTGGAGGGCTTGTCCTCGCCCTCGGTGACCGACATCAGGGTGATCCGGATCTTCTCGCCCAGGTCATACGAGGACGGGCAGACCAGGTTGCCGACGTTCTCCACGAACAACAGGCGCACTCCGTGCGGGAGCCAGCCGTCGACGTGGCCCCGCAGTTGCGGCACCTCGAGGTGGCACAGGCCGCCGGTCCGCACCTGCCGCACGGGGGCGCCGGAGCGTGCCAGACGCACCGCGTCGTTCTCGGTCGCCAGGTCGGCGGTGACGGCGGCGACGGGCACGCCGTCGGCGACGGCCATGGTGAGCAAGGCTTCCAGCAGTGCCGTCTTGCCGCTGCCGGGGCTGGACAGCATGTTGACCAACGTGACGCCCCGGCCGCGGAGTTCGTCGCGGAGTTCGTCGGCCAGGGACTGGTTCTTCGCGAGGACCGCATGCCGGACCTCATCGACTCGGCACATCGCCGATCACCTTTCGTTCGTCCCCGTGTGCCAGGGCCGGCGTCTCCGAGAAGACGACGGCTTCGATCTCCAACTCCCGTCCGCTGAGGAGCCCGTCGGCCGCCTGCCCGCAGTCGGCGCATCGCAGGTCCACGAGCATCGGCACGGTGAAGTCCCGCGCACAGGCGGTGCAGTGGGCCACCGCGGGCACATGCTCGACGGCCAGTCGGGCGTTCGCCAGTGCGGTGCCCTCGCGGGCCACCGAGAACGCGAAGTCGAGCGCGTCCGCGTGGACGCCGGCCAAGCGGCCCAAGCGCAGCCGCACTTCCTCGACGGTCGCGTGACCGCGCTCGGCGGCCAATTCGTCGACGCTGTCCACGATGGCCATCGCAATGCTGAGTTCGTGCATGGGCACTCCCGACCCCGCGCCGGCCGACGATGAACCGTGCCCACGGTAACGACAACCCCGGCGGCCTTCCGCAGGCGTGTGCGCGTCGCCGGAAAAGCACTCTCATGGACCACACGGGCATGGAGAGGCCGGAAGAGTGCCGGTGAACGGCCGGTTGGACTCACCGCCGCCCGTTCCGGCGACACGTCGCCACGTCGCCCGGCGGGAGGACTACGTGGCTCGTCCTCCCCCTGGCTTTGTCAGGGGGTGGACGGGGTGGCGAGGAGTCGCCGTACGGCTTCGCCGATGAACCGTGCGCCGTCGGGGTCCGCGCCGCCGCCGGTGAGGTGGCCCCATTCCCCCGGGGATCACCCCGATGTCACCGTGCGGGATGTGTGCGGAGGCCCAGGCCTCGTCCTCGGGTGGGAAGTAGAGGTCTTTCTGGGCCGGCAGAGCAAGAAGCCTCGCGGTGATGGCTCCGAGGGCCTTGGTGACGTCGTCGTGGTAGCCCTCCGTGGCGCCGATGTCGGCGTGCTGCCACGTCCAGAGCATGGCCATGAGGTCGACGGTCTCGTGGCCCGCGAAGTTGGCTTCCCAGAACCCGGTGAGGAAGTCGTCGACGGACGAGAAGCCAAGCTCCCGGTACCGCTCGTTCCCATAGAACGCCTGGGACAAGCCCCAACCCGCGTAGACCCTGGCGAAGGCCCGGAGCCCGGCCGCGTGGCCGCCCGCCGTGCGGGCTCGGTGCCACACCGGATCCGCGGTGCGTACGGCGCGCAGGCCGTGGGGAACAGGACGGCGTTGGATGTGTCGGCGGCGAGTTCGCCGTACGTCCGGTACGCGAGGTGCGCGGGTCGGAGTCCCCCGCCGCGCTCCAAGGCGAAGTTCCGGGGCGCGGGCCGCGTCGAGTCACCTCACGAAATGGGAAGCGGCGCGCTGGAGTTGCCGGTCACCTTGCTGTCGGGAGGCCGTCCGGCGTCGGAGAGGCTCACTCCGGTGCTGACCGCCCGCGCGTCCACCGTCGCCGACGGCCCATGAGGGTGAGGACGAGCGCTGCGTGGGGGTACCACCGGGTTCGGACAGGGCGATGCCGCGATCCCGTCGGCAGCCCCGGCTCCCGCCTTGGTGCCGGCGGCGAAGCCCGTCCTGGTGACGGTCGTGGCACTTCTCCGTGATCCGGAAAGGATGCGACTTCCGGTGAATCCGGAGTCCGGCCGGATCGCTGGACGAGCCGCGGGCGGTCCGTGACCGGGGGAGCGGGGTGGCCCGCGCGGTGGACGGAGCGTCAGGACGTCCGGACCGCCGCGGTGTTCGCGGCGGTCAGAGCGGGCAGCAACATGAAGTCGACGATGTCCCTGGCCAGTTCAGGGGTGGGTTTGTCCCCGGTCATCAGCTCCTGGATCGCCAGCGGGCCGTACAACACGCGATCGGCGAGGGCGATGGCGGGGCTGTTCTTGATCTCTCCTCTGTGCAGTGCGCGGTCCAGAATCCGACGCATGCTCTCCAGGCCGGGGACGATCATGTACGTGCGCAGCGCCCGCAGGAGTTCCTTGTCGGTTCCCACCGCATGCCAGATGCTGGCCATCGAGTCCGACGACGACTCCGCGCCGAACGCACGAGCCGCCAGCGCGTGCAGGTCGCCGCGCAGCGAGCCGGTGTCGATGTCCGCCAGCAGTTGCTGCTCGTCGGCGCGGGTTTTCAGGGCGACGATCACCAGGTTGGGTTTGCTCTCCCACTGGCGGTAGAGGGTGGCGGTGCTGCTCTTGGTGCGTTTGGCCAACTCGGCCATGGTGACCTGTTCGTAGCCGACCTCGGCGACCAAGTCGAGTGCCGCTTGCAGCAGTTCCCTTTCGCGCGTGGTCGAGAGGCGTCCCTTCCGGGGGACACCCGCAGCGGCGGCGGCCATGGTCGTGCTCCTGTGGGGAGGTCGTTGTCGCCTTCACCCTAGGCAGCCACTTAACGAAAATCAATCTTTTCGAAAAGTTGCGTTCTCGTCTTGAGGTCCGGCGGCGCTCCCGCATAGTCTCCGAAGCGGCAGCAGGGCGAACCCCGGCTCGACCGATCCGGACCGTGCACAGTTGGCCACCGACCCGGGGCCGGCGTGCCGATGTCCTCGACTTGTGGTGCGAAGTCAGCCGAGTGCCGCGTACTCGCGTGTGTGCCCGCACTGTCCCCGTCAACACCGCCACTGTTGTCGAGCGGGGTTGTCGCGGTCATGAAATCTCTCCCGACGAGGTTCTGCCCCCAAGTTCGTACAAGCGTCGGCGTGTTCCCGGAACCGTGTGCGACCGCGGCGGGTCCGCCGGTCCCTGCGTACCGCGGGAGTTGCGCACTATGGCGTTGCCGTGCGACCCCGTGCCCTCGACGTGTCCACGTCGACCTCCCGGCGGTGACGGCGGTCGCGGCCACTTGCCTACCGAACCCACGTGTGCTCAGGCGGGTCAGTCCCATGCGCGGTTTGGCCACACAACGAGTCACATGACCGGCCGGAATCGAGCCGGACGCTTCACACGAGAGGAAAACCAGGCCATGGACAAGCTTCGTGTCATCCAGTGGACCACGGGGAAGGTGGGGAAGCTGGCGTTGCGGGGGATCCTGGACGATCCGCGTCTGGAACTGGTGGGTGTGTACGCGTGGTCGCCGGACAAGGTCGGTGTCGACGCGGGGACGTTGTGCGGCCGTCCCGAGTGTGGGGTCCTGGCGACGGACGACGTGGACGCGTTGGTTGCGCTGGGGGCCGATTCGGTGCTGTACACCCCTTTCATGGCTGATCTCGACCACGTCCTGAAGTTGCTCGCGGCCGGGACGGATGTGGTCAGCACGAACCTGTTCTTCGATGTCGGCGGAGTCAAGGGGGAGACGAAGGAGCGGTTGGAGGCGGCCTGTTCCCAAGGGGGCAGTTCGCTGTATGTGACCGGTGTGAGCCCCGGGTGGATCAACACCATGGTCACGGCGATGACCGGGGTCTGCCGGGATGTTCGCGCCATCCGCATCCTGGAGGCCGCCGACTGCTCGGTCTACGAGTCGAAGGAGACCTGGGAGGCCATGGGCATCTCCCTGGTCGGGATCACCCCGAAGATCGTCGAGACGGCGAAGCTGTGGATGATGCCGGCCGAGGAAGCCGTGCAGCGCATGGCGCACGCTCTCGAATACAGCCTCGACGACGTCGAGTTCTTCCTCGACTACGCCACCGCCTCGCAGACGGTCGACCTCGGTTACATGACCATCGAGAAGGGCACCAACGCGGCGGTCGAGGTCGGCTGGAACGGCAAGTTGGGCGACCGCACGATCATCCAGATGAAGTTCCGCTGGTTCCTGACGAAACACCTCAACGAGGAATGGGAGTTCAGCGACGACCAGTACCGCGTGATCATCGACGGCGAACCCGGTCTCGACACCCGGATCCGCTTCATCCCGCCGGACCACTGGGGCAACCACGAGTGGGACACCATGACCGCGATGCCCGCGGTCAACGCCGTCTTCAACGTCAAGGCCGCCCGGCCCGGCGTCCTCCACCTCGCCGACGTCGGCCTGCCCCGCGCACCCGCGGGGCAATGGGAAGCCGCCAAAGCGTGAGAGCCGGCGGCGGCGCGACGGGTGGCTGACATCGCACCACATGTGTGGTGCCGACCTGCGCTTTCGTGCCGCTCCGAGAAGACAGCCTGTCGGGGATGAGCTGCCGGACCTTCACGGACAACCAGACGGATTGCCTGACACGGCGGTTCGGGTGATGACTGGGGTTGCCGGCTCGTGGCGGCATGCGGTGACGCCGTGACGTACCGCCGACGGTTTGGCAGGCACCGACAGCGATGTGGAGGTGGCGTCATCGGGGCCCCTGACCAGCGCCGAGTGGCGCTGGGCTCGCGTGGCCGGCGGCCCGGTGGCGCCCTCCCAATCTGGTGGGTGTCTGGTCGGCTCAGGCGTGGGGAGAATGGCCGGTGTGACGGCTTGAAGGGTGCCTGGTCGCGTGGGTACTGGCGTGGGGATCGTCGGTTCATGGAGACGGGCACGCTTATTTTGGTGGGGAGTTCGGGTCGGGCGGGGAGGGTTTGGTCGGGGGGACGGGGGTTTCGCGTTGGCTTCGGTACAGCGTCGTGTGTCCGGTGACCGTTGACGCGCACAGGACGGCGAGCAGGCCCGGGCCCAGCAGTGCGGCGTCGCCGACCATTTCGGTGGCCATGATCAGCACGCCGATCGGGGAGTTGGCGACCGGGCCGAGGCACGCGGCCATGCCCACGACGACGTAGGGCAGTGGCCCGGTGGACGCGGCGTGCAGGTCGACGCCCACGTGCCAGGCGAAGGCGCCGACGCCCGCGCCGACGACCATGCACGGGCCGAAGATGCCGCCGGATCCGCCCGAGCCCACGGTCAACGCGGTCGCGGCGATCTTGGCGAGCGGCATCAGGGCCAGGAGCAGCAGGGGGAAGTCCGCGGCGGTGTCGCGGTCGGTGAGCGCCTGGATCAGGCCGTACCCGGTGCCGGGGACGCCGGGGACCACCAGCCCGAGCAGGCCCACGAGCAGCGCCGCGGCCACGGGCGCGGCGATGCGGGCGGGCAGGGATCGTACGTGTGCCTCGGTGCGCAGATGGACGGCGTAGAACGCGGACGTGTACAGGCGGCCGGTGAGGCCGCACAGCACGCCGGTGGCGGCGAGCAGCGCGAAGTCCGAGGCGGCCCAGGACACGTCGGTCGCGCCGTGGCCGAGCATCGGATCGAACCCGTAGCAGCAGCCGAACGTCAGCCAGCCGGCGCACGACGCGATCAGCGCCTGCGGCAGGATCCGGGTGTCCATGCCCCGCCGGTAGAGGATTTCCGCGCCGAGCAGCGCGGCTCCCAAGGGCGCCCGGAAGATCGCGCCGACACCGGCGGCCAGGCCGATCACCACGGCGGTACGGGCCTGTTCGTGCGACATGCCCGTGCGCCGGGCGATCACCGACCCGAAGCCGGCCGAGATCTGCGCGGCGGGCCCTTCCGTACCGCCCGACCCGCCGGAACCGATGGTCAGTGCGGACGCGATCAGCTTCACGACGGGCACTCGGCCGCGCATACCGGCGGGGTCGTGGTGTGCGGTGTCGATCGCGGCGTCGGTGCCGTGCCCGCGTGCCTCGGGAGCGAGCCATACCGCGAGCAGGGTGGCCACGAGCGCGCCCCCACCGGCCACGAGCGGTACCGCCCACGGCCGTTCGGACCAGGACATGTCGCGTGGCCCGCCCTCGGCGGCCGTGCGGTAGGGGTGGTAGCCGGCGATGTGCTCCAGGATCAGCTCGGAACAGACGTGCAGCAGACCGAACAACGCGACCGCGCCGAGCCCGGCCACCACGCCGATGAGGACGGACGGCGCGATCCAGCGGCTCACGGAGTCGCCGGAGGAGTCGGGGGCCGCACCGACGGACGGGCGGGCCTCGGAGGCGGATGCGGCGTCCGGTGGGGGCACCCGCGTGGGCAACAGCCTTGCCAGCAGCGCCGGAAGCGGCCGAGCCGACTCGTGGTTCGGCTGCCCGGCCATGGGCGCTCACCTCCGCGGGGTCCGTCTCCTGTGTGGGGCGCGCGTCATCGAATCAGCTCGTCTTGGCGGGTACTTGTCCGTCGCGATTACGGCGCCTTCGCCTTCGCAATCTGACCTTGGGGTGACAACGCGAACGTCGGGACAGCGAAGGGAATGCCATGGGCGTCTCCCACGGGGTGGCTTCACGGGTGTGGTGTGCGACGGCCGGATCGCGGCACGTGGGACGCCGCCGTGTGACGCGGCAACTCCGGTGAACGCGGCGGGGATACGTCGGCGCGTCCGACGAACGAACGCGCGTGGTGCGACGGCGGGGTCGGTCCGTTCCTCGCGCGGGTGGAGCCGCGGGGGCGCCGCGTCACGTTCCTCCGGGCATGCGACATGGCACCGGGGACGCCGAGGGGGCGGTCCGGTGCCATGTGCCGTCATGAGGTGGTCACGGTGTGAGCCACCACGGGGTCGCGGTGACGGTGTCGAAAATGCCCCCGAGCAGCGCCTCAGGGTTCAGATGGTCTCCGCATCGGTGGCAGGAGTGTCGAAGTAGTGGCCCGTGTCGAGGTCTTCGAGGAGGCCGGCGGCTCGCCGCTCCCGGTGACCCGACGGGCTCAGGTCACCACGACGCGTACGCGGGCGAGGTTCTGCACCCGCGTATAGGGCGTGCGTGCGTCGCCCTCGCGTTGTGCGGTGGCGCGGATCACCGGGAAGTAGGTGCCGGGTTGGGAGTACGCGTACGTGGCCCGAACCGTCGCCGTCGGTCTGATCCGGTCGATCCCCGCCGCGGTGGGGTAGGTGCCGACGCCTTCGAAGTCCCATTCCGCCGCGACGATTTCACCCGCGCCGGGCGGGGTTTGGACCTCGGCGGTGAACGCCACCTGTTCGCCCACCGCGACGTCGGCTCGCTCGCGCCCGTTGGCCGTCAGCGTGACGACCGGCTGGATTCCCTTGCGGCGAGCCGCGGTTCGCGGGACCTTCACCTGGGCGTCGGCCACGTCGTAGTTCGTCCCGGCGGGTGGCGGCTTGCCCTTCTCGACCCACGCACTCAGGTCCAGTAGCGCCTGTTGCAGCACCCTCAGGTACGGGACGATGCGCGCCTCACCGCCTGCCCGGACCGTCGAGTTGTGCTGCGCGTTGTCGGTGAACCAGAGGCGGAAGCCGTCGTCGAGGCGGTGGCCGAAGGCCTGCCGCGCCTTGCCGCGGTACCAGTCGGCCTGCCAGGGCATGGCGTCGATGTCGACCAGCGACTCCAGAACGATCATCTTCCCGTGGAACCGGCCGGTTTGACGGCCGCCGCCCGCGTTGAAGGCCTGCGTCGGCCCTACGAGTACGTCGCGTTGCGGGTACAGGGGCCTGCCGTCGGGGCCGCGGAACTGGTTCCAGCCGTACATGTCCGGCGTCGGCACCTGGTGGCGGTGGTACGTCTGGAGGGCGAGGAACCACGAGTTGTCGATGCGCACACGGTCGCCCGGGGCGATGCGCGCGACCGCCTCGGGGTCCGCGCCGATGCCGAAGCCGACGGTGGTGCCCTCCACAGTGCCCAAAGGCAGTTCGCTGCCGGACGCCGCGCCGCTGGTGACGACGAGGTCCGCACCCGCCGCGTCCCCGGTCGGGACACCTGTCAGGACCAGTCGCCGGGAGGCGCCGGGCAGGACGTCGACCACCGTGGCCTCGTATCGGACGCGCGCCGCCGCGACCGACGACGACGGGTCCGTGCCGAGGTAGCCCGGCTTGCTCCAGAAGTCGGCGGCGTACGTGGGGTCCAGCCCGCGGACGTTCCCGGCGACCAGCGGAAGGGCCCCTGTGTCCATGGTGGCGTGGTCCCACCAGCCCGGGAGCGGGAATCCGAGCCGGGTCGCCTCACGCAGCGCCCCGCGTTCCTCGGCGTCGAGCCCGGCGTACGGGTCGCCGCTGCCGCCGGGGTCGACGGCATCCAGGATCCCGGCCAACTTGCCCCGTCGGCGGAGGACGCGCAGCGCGTGGACCCGTACCGTGAACATGCTCGGAATCGCGTTCGGGGAGCCCATCACACAGGGCACGCCGCCGTCCCACACGCCCACGGTGTTCTCCAGGGCGGAAACCGTCTGGTACGCGCCGCCGCTGGCGCCGTGGAGGTAGCCGTACGCGCGGTGTCGGCCGTACATCCCCGCGGCGACGACCCGCGAGAACTTGGCCGCGGCCGCGTTGATCCGGTAACCCCACACGGACGGGTCGGTGCCGCCGGACATGATGCCTTCCTCGGCACCGCCCATGTTGGTCCGCACGTGGTACGCGCCATGGGCGAGGGCGAAGCCGACGTCGTCGGCGTCCGCCTCCTCGCTGGTGAAGAGCGGGTACGTGATCTGGAAGAACCGCCCGCGGTACTGCCGCGGCGGAGGCAGATAGAACGCGAATCGGGCGGCGGTGCCGGTGAATCCGCCGCTCACGAACCGGTGGCGCGTCGGTGTGTCCCGCCATGTGTCGACATCGATGAAGGGCCTGTTGTAGCGCGGGTCGTCGCAGTCCTCGGTGATCAGCATCGGCGCCCCGGGCGCGGGCGCCGTGCAGACCCGGGACGCGCCGGGCCGGCCCGGAGTCGGCGGCGCCGCGGCGGCCTCCGGCACGCCGACGGCCCAGGGCACGGCGACACCGAGCGGAAGGACCGCTCCGGCCGCCATGACCTGTCTTCTGGACGGTTCGTGGTCCCTGGGGGTGTTTGGTGTACTCACAGTTCGTGTGACTCCCTGGCCGAGAATCGTGCGTCGGGTCTTCCGATCTGCAGTACTGCGAGAGAATGCGCATTAATCATGGCGCGGCGTCATCCTGCCATCCGCGACGGCGACCAACAAGAGGTGGGCGGGCGCTCCTCGGGCTCGACGGCGGGACGACGCTGTGGGGCTCGCGGGCGGTCGGCGGGACGAGCGGTACGTCGGGAACCGCGCGGGGCGTGCGTCGCACCTGCCCGAAAAGGCCTGCCGTCGAGGGCTGTTCGTGGGGACCGGTCCTCGGCGTCGTGCCGCACTGCCCCCTCACACACCGTCAAATCCCGGAATCTCGCGAGGCGTTGCTATGGCGAACGATGTAAACGAAGGCTGGGTACCAATGCCTGGTGCCGTTCCTGAGCCGCGGATTTGAGTGGGGGAGCCGACGTGTTCCCCAGCCCGGGGACCGTCGGCCGGGCGGTCAGCGTCCCGAGCCCCCGGGCCGCGGTGTCGACGGGGAGGCCGGTGTCGCGGAGGATCCGGCGGTCCTGGTGGACGCGGACCGTGTCGGCGAGGGCGGCGCGCGCCTCGTCGGCGTCGAGCGTGCGTCCCGAATCCCACAGCGGCGCCGCGGCGTTGACGCGTTCGGCCAGCCAGCGGCCGTACTTGTCGATGGTGCTTTCGAGATTGCGTCCCGAGTTGGCGGCCGAGAGCACCGCGTCCTGTGTCCGTTTCAGTCGGCTGGTCGCGCTGTGGAGCGTCGCGAAGCGCTCCCAGCACCGCACCCCTTCGGCGAAATCAGCGCGTTCACCGCGTGGCATCGACCTGATCACTTCCGCTTTGGCGGCTTGGTGGAATTCCGTTGTTTTCGAGTTCCAGAGGGCGTACGCGATGGCGTGGCGGCGGTCGTGGTAGCCGATGAATTCGAGGTCGTAGAAGAACAGGTGCCCGTTCCTCACCCCGAGGTTCCCGTTGTGCATGTCGGGGTGGGTGGGCAGCAGAGGTGCGTCGGGCATGCCTTGCAGTTGTGCGCGCGCGTGCTCCGCGACGTTGCCGGGAAAGCCGAGGCGGCGTGCCACGTATTCGTCCTGAATCATGATCGCGTTCTCGTTCGCCTCGAGTTCGCAGGACATGAGGTCGGCGTACTCCGCACTGGTCCGAGGGGCGTTGCGCTGACCGCTGTAGCTCGGCGAGTGGGTTCGCAGATGCGCGATCGCGTCGGGAGCCAAGGGTGTGTCCGCGTCAAGTCCGCCGGGCAGTTCCACGTCGTCCAGTCTTCGGAAGAACAGCGCGAATTCGCGCGGCAGATGTGAGGCGAACGGTTCTCCCGGCCCGGGGAGCGGGTCCGCACCCGAACGCTCCTGGAGGGAGAACAGGCCCTGGGGATGGGCGTACAGGTATTTCGCCGTGACGGTGCCGAGACCCGCGGCCTCCACCGCCGTGTGGATGTCCTGCTCGTGGTAGATGCGCCAGACGTGGGGGTTCCGTTCCCCGATGGGTGTGGGCATGCGGACGTTGACGTCCTTGCCGCTCTTCGGGTCGGGCACCGCGCAGTTGCTGTTCAGGTGACCGCGCTCGGCGCGGGCGGGGTCCGCCGCGATGATGTCCAGGGCCCGCTCGTGCAGCGACGCCGCCTCGGCGTCGGTGTAGGAGGACTCCGTGGCGTGCCCGTCGGCCGCAGAGGTCACGTTGACGGCGCCGCCCGCCGTGTTGTGTCACGCATCGGGAAACCTCGTCCGCGTCGCTACCGGAAACGGCCGGCTGAGCAATGTAAGGCATCTTGTCTGCCGTTGGAGGAGCGTGTCTGCGTCCGGACTTCCCAAGGGCGGCGTGCGAGACCCAGCATGCCGCCCGGGATACGCAGGCCGTCCGCGACGCGTTCGAAGACCCGTTGATCGCGCACGCGCATGGTGCCCTTGGCGTACTGGCTGACGCGGCTCGGCGTCATCTCGCACAACCGGGCCAGCCGACTGTAGCTGCAGTCCGCGTGCGCGCTGGCCAGGCGAAAGATGGCTCCCACGTCACGTTCCGCACATGCCTCGCGCATCTCGACGGCCGCCAGGAGAGGCGCGGGGAGTACGCCGTGGTCGCGTTCACGCGTCATCGGAGATCCGTTCCTGTCTCTGCGCCCCTCGGCACCGGCTGCCTGGTCGTGCGGGGCCAGGTGACGGTGGGGAAGGCCGGGTGGACACCTCCGGGCGGTGTGGTCGCGTACAGCGCGACGGTGAGGGGGCGAATTCCGCTCAGGCGCTGTTCCGTGTCCTCCCCGTCCTGGGGTATGCCGGTGATGAGGTCCTTCCGCAGGAGGGGTTCCGCGGCGCGGATGTGCGAGCGCACGGTCTTCGTGGCGATCCCCAGGCGCGCCGCGGCGGTGTCGGCGCTGAACTCGGAGAGGACCCAGGCCCGGAGGGTGCGGACGAGGTCGCGTCGGTCGTCCGCCAAGGGGCGGAGCGCGGTTTCGGCCCAGGCTCGGACCCGCGTGTGCGTGAGCAGGTTGTGCAGGGACGCGTCCGCGTCGTCCGTGCTGCTCGCGTGGTGTGTGTGGACGATCTGGATCGCCAGGGACAAGGCGATCCGGTCGAGGGTTCGCTCGGGGTTGATCCCGACGCCGCCGCACACCTGGTTGACGCGTCGTGCCACGGTGTTGCGGTGGACGCCGATGACGCGGGCGGCGGCCGACGTACGGAACTCCAGTGCCATGGCCGTGGCTTCGAGGATCTGTCGGCCTTCCCTGGGCATGCTCAGGATCGGGTGCAGGAACCGGTCGGCCCATGCGCGGGCGGGTGCGGCCGGGAGGATGTCGACGAGGCCAGGAGTGCGCGACGAGGCGACGACCGTGCGCTCGGGATGGTGTGCCGCGCGGGTGAGCGCGTCCGCCGCCTCCGCGTAGGCGTCGCCGACCCCTTCGAGCGGATGGGGCGGGCTGCCCCCGAGGGAGACGTCCGCCGACGCGAACGCCTCGCGCAGCCTGCACAGTTCACGCTCGGCGTCGTGTTCGTGGTGCCGGGGCACGACGATGATGATGTGCTCGTGGAAGGCGGGGCACCGGACGGGCAGGGTGCGGCTGTCGAGCCGCCGTTCCACCTCCGCCATGACGGTGTCGCGGTCCGCCCGTGCGCAGTCGACGATGAAGACGCGGGCGGTTTCGGTGTCGAGCAGGCCGGGGGTGACACCGGCCATGACCCGTTGTGCGTGGATGGCGTGGCCGGTCATCAGGAGTTGGAAGGCGGAGAGGCGGATGCCGCGGACGGCGGCGGCGAAAGGTGCGTCCGCGGGGTGTGGCCGGGGGGCGAGGGCGAAGGCGAGAGCGGTGGCCGCGTGGGTGACGACCGCGCGGTCTGCCCGCGACTGCGGTTCTTTGGTGGCGACGATCAGGGTTTCGTCGGGGGACAGCGGCACCGTACGCGCGAACATGCCTCCCGGAGTGGTCTGGTGCGGGACGTCCGGTTGGTGGGTGACTGATGCCAAGGACAATTGGGCGGCCGGGGGTGCCGCCGCGAGGATGCCGTCGGCGCTGCGGACGACGACGTCCGCGTCCAGCTCTCGGGCCAGGAGTCCGCTGATGTCGGAGGCCGTGTCCGAGGACGGCCTGAGGTGTTCCAGGAGCGCGCCGAGCCGGGCCGAGTGGCGTCGGGCGGACGCGACGCAGAGATCGACGACGGTGCGCGCGAGTTCGGACTCCCACACGGCGAGCGACCGTGTCGAGGTGAGCAGGGGGAGATGGTGCCGGACCGCGGCCTCGCGGATCGCGGCGAGGGACGCGGTGTCCGGAGCGTCCGCCACGAGCAGTCCGGCCGCGCGGCCGACGGAGAGGGTCTGCACGAGACGGTCGGCGGCCCGGAGACGCGCGACCGTGGCGACGATCAGCGCCTTCTCGATGTCGCCCCCGATCCCTGGCTCATCGGGGAGGATCAGGGCGCGGTGCACTTCTCGGTCGGCACCGAATTCCGCGGCTGTGCCGAACTCCGGAATCACGGTCAAGTCGCGTAGTGAGAACATTGTCGGGCCTCCCCCTGCTCCTTGTTCACCGGAACCGAACGAATTGCCCACACATGGTCGTTCCCGTGCGGGCCGTCGAAGGATTTCTTCATCTTCCGGTGGGAGGGGCGAAGTCGGCGGGTGCGTAATCGTACGCCGACGTGAACAGAACGCTGCCGGAAGGGGCCAGGGCGTGCCGAGCGGGCCGGACCGGGTCCGCGTTCCGCAGCGGCGGGCCTGACAAGGACGGGCACGTCGGCCTGGACGGATCGGCGTGCGTGGTCACACGTATTCGCATCGGTGCCGGGCGAATCGACCGGCTATCGGCCCGCCGGGTGAAAGGCGAGGACCGTGCAGCCGTCCTTCGACTGCGGAAAGTGCACGGAGCCGGGAGCGCCCACGATGATGCTGCCCTTGCCGTATTCGCGCTCCCCATCGCCGAAAACCCCGTCCGTGACGACCAGGACCTCGGGCAGGCTGTGGGCATCCTCGCCGAACGCGGCACCCGGCGCGAAAGTCAGCTCCATCACGACGGAGGGATCCTCCGACGTCCCCTCCTTCAGCAGGCGTGCGGTGATCCCGTCGGCCACCCCCGACATGGGCGTGTCCTGTATTGAGGTGACAATGAATCCAGCCGACATGATTGTCCTTCTTTGCGGTGTCACGCCACGGAAATCCGAACCACGCCGAGTGGTTCCAGCTGAGGCGATCAGCACATTAAGGCCTGCGCGGACACCGGGCTACGGCCCTCGTGCACCAAATTTGCCAGGAGAGGGGGCACCCGTGCACCATCTCCGCGGGACACGGCGTCTTCCGTGGATGTCGACGCGTTCGTCCGCGAACCGCAACCGGCCGGGGGGTGATCGCGACGTGGCCTCCCGGTGGCCGGGACAAAGCGACGGTTTCGGCCCGACCCTGCGCGGCGACACCCCGCCCCGGCCCTCTGACGCACCGTATTTCCGTGAACGCGCTCAGGTATGGAAAAGGAAGCGTAGCCATTCGGCGCGGCGGAGCCTTCGCCCAGTGGATAGCGCGGAATAGCCGGGAGTCACAAGATCGAATCGCTTCGGCGGTTCGGGGGACATTCGCCATGGCGCCCGAGGCTCACACTCCCCTGCGTCCGAATGCGTGGCCATGACCGGCGTGTCCATCTCCACCACGTCCTCCGTCAGCGAAATTGTCGACATTCCCGCACCGGATTGGCGGGACCTGATCGGGCCGACGGGGTTCTACGCCGGCCGCGAATGGCTGCGTTCACTCGAACTGGCCCACGGCGCGCACGGCATTCTCACGGCCTCGCGCGACGGCCGTGTCCTCGCCGCGGCACCCACCTGGAATCGCGGAGCCGACGAGGGCCCGCTGTTCGAGCTGCCGCGGATGGCCGGTGGTTTGCCCGGGCCGTGGGACGAGCGGTTCTTGTGGCTCGGCGGACACCGGGTCACCACGAACGCCATTCCGTGCCGGTCGGACCTGAACGTGCGGGCGGATGTACTGGCCGATCTCCTCCGAGCCGCCCGGGCCGATGCCACACGCCGGGGACGCGCCGGTGTCGTATGGCCGTACCTGCCTGCCGCGGCGGCGCGGGAACTCGCCGCGACGTGCGCGTCCGCCCGCGTGATCCTGCATTCCGCCGATGCGGTTCTGAGCGTGCCCGCCGGCGGAATGCCGCAATTGGCGGCTTCGGTCGCGGGCCGCGATCGACGGGGCTGGCATCGTGAGCAGCAGGCTTTCGAGCGGTCCGGCGCCACCGTCGAATGGCATCCTCTGGACGCGTACGTTTCCGAGCAGGTGGCGACGCTCGGGGCCGCGAACCGGACGAAATACGGTGCCGACGGTGGGAGGGCGAGTCTGCGTGCCGCACTGGCGGCCCAGCGCGACGCCGGTGTGACCGCACATGCCGTCGTGGGAGTGGCCCGGATCGGGGCGCGATTCGCTGCTGTCGCGGTGTTCTATCGGCACGGCGGGCGGCTTTTCGGACGCTATTGGGGTGCCGCCTCCGACGCGCCGCCCTTCGCCTATTTCGTCCTGACCATCTACGAAGCGGTCAACTGGGCTGCCCGGCACGGCTTCACACACCTGCACCTCTCCGTCACGGCATGGGAGGCCAAGGTCGCCCGGGGAGCGGTGCTGCACCCGCTGGCCATGGTGGTCGCCCCCGCTCTCGGACGGGACACCTGGTTCGACCCGTCCACGGCCCACGACCACAACGCCCGCTTCGCGGCGTCCTGGCGCGCCCGTTTCGCCTCACGCCCGGCCGCCTTGGATCCGGGATGGCGGGACTGGGAGTAGCGCGGACCGCCGTCAACCGTACGCACGATGCACACAAGGGGTTCCGACACATGATCTACCTCGGCTACACGTTCCGACCGACTCCACACGCGCTGGCGAACCAGTCGGAGTTCTGGTCGTGGGTCCGGGACCGTGAGAAGTGGTTCTACGGCGGCCTCGACATGGTGCTGCGCACCGACTGGTACGTACGCACGATCGGGTCCGACGTGCACTGCGTGGAACACCTGGTCGCCTTCGCCGACGAAGCGGCCTGGGGCGCCTACCGCGCGGCCGTCTCCCAACGCGGCCGGGACAAGGCGTGGGAGGAACGGCGCATCGAGCAGGGGCTCTGGTACGACATCGTCGACTCCCGCATCCTGTCCGACCCTCCCGTCCACCTCGGCCTGACCGCGGGCGACTGACGCGGTCGCCGCGCGTGTGCCGTGCCGGTGCGAGGTCGGTCACAGCGGATACGGAAAGCCACGCTTGCCTCGCACCGGCGCCACGCACACGGGGTGCGGCCGTTCGCCGGGAATGGCAGGGCGCGGCCACGTAAGCACGGGTTCGCCGTTCGGCGAACTCCCCAGGCCGCCGGTGGCCCGGATACGCGGCGGATGTCGCGTGCAGCGGACACTGAAGGGAGGGAACACCCATCGACACCTACGCTCTTCACGCCAAATGCTGCCGAATTCCCTGGTGAGGAGCGGAAGTTCGTATGCGGAACATCGCGATCGAGCGTCTCGACGCGGATCGGGGAGCCGGCATGGGACATGAGATGAGAAGGATTTACGCGGAGGCCTACGAAAAGGCTCCGATCGCGCCTTACATGGACGCGGAGGAATTTCACGCTGTACTTCCGGAGCACTTCTCGAAATCCGGGTACACGCTCATGGTCGCACGTGACGCGGGAGTTCCGGTCGGATTCTGCTACGGGTATCCCGAGAGTCCCGAAGTCTGGTTCGGCGAGCGGTTGTTGCCCCGGATCCCCGACAGGATCGCCGCGACGGCCCGCCTGTTGGCCCTGTGCGAACTGGTGGTCGCCCCCGACCACCAGCGCGGCGGCCTCGGCACCGCGCTGCACGACGCGTTGATCGCGGCGACGCGGCCCGAGTTCACGTCGCTGCACGTGATCCAGGACAACGTCCCCGCGTGGTCGGTCTACACCAGGCTCGGCTACGAGCAGGTGGGCGTCGAACCGGCGAGCGCGCACATGGGCCTCTCGGGGCCGGTGTTCGATGTGCTCGTACTCGATACGTCCGGCGTCGCCGACCGGCCGCGGGGCGGCTGAGGGCAGGTCCACGCGGTCCCCGCGGTCCGTGCGGCCGAGCCGGTCGGCCGTGGGGCTCGCCCCCCGGGGATACCCTCAGTATCGCTAGGCTGTCCGGCCGAGTTCCCTTCTCCGAGGATCCGGAGCCGCCATGTCAGTTCCCGGCCGTGCCGCCGCCGCGGAAGTGCTGGTGCCCGCCGAGCGGCGGGCGCGACGCGTGGCGTCCGATGCGGGCATCCTCCTCGCGATCGCCTGCCTCGTCCTCGTCCTGGAGATCGTGGCGGTATTCGGTGCCGGAGCGCTCTCGGCGGACGGCGTGACGACAACCCTGCGCGAGCCCGGGATCGCCGGATACCTGGGCCTTCCCGGGGCCGTCGTCGTGTTGGGTTCGCCACTCCTGATCCTCTCGTGGCGGGAACGGCCGGCGCTGCGCATCGACGGCGTCGGCATCAGCAGGGTCCGGCGGACTCGGGTCGAGACGGTTCCGTGGTCGGACGTCGAGGCCGTGCGGTTCAGCCGTCGTGGCCGAGTCCTCGTCGTACAGATGCGCGCGGGAAGTACGCTGCCGGATCGCCGGCGCGGCATCGCGCAACACGCGGTCGCCGTGCCGTTCTTCTTACTGGGCAACCCCCGTCGCGGCCGTACCCGAGACCGCCGGGCGCTGGTCGTCGCCGCCCTGGAACGTCTGGCGCCCGGCAAGTACAACGGGAGGACGGGACGGCCCTCAACGGCATCGGAGCGATAGCCCCCGCGGGCGAGCCAGTCGGCGAGTGCCGGGGTGGTCAAATGTGTGTTTCGCTCATGGGACGACCGCCTCGAAGCCCCGAGATCCACGCCCTCGACCACCACCGTGACACAACCCCGCCGCGCCGTGCGGCGGTCGTGCGCCCGGTCGTGCGCAGGGCGCACACCGGGGTGACCATGGAAGAGGACGCGTGGAGCGCTCGGCGACCGGTGCGAGCGCGCGTTCGGGGGCGCGCGGCCGGTTCTCGGGCGCGTCGTGAGGACCCGGGCGCGGCTCACCAGGGGACTTCACCGACCCATCGACCGTCGTACGGACGGAGGCTTCCCGTGCAGGAGCGAACCAACGGCGGGGCACAGCCGGCCGACGGGCCGCACGACGTGGGTGAGCGGGCGGTACGCGATGTGATGAGCGTGGCGCTGGTGACGCTCGCGGAGGACGAGTCGGTCCTGATGGCGTGGGAGATCCTGCAGCGCACCGGCTTCCATCACCTTCCGGTGGTGGACGAGAGCGGGCACTGCCTCGGGTTGGTCGAGCGCTCGGACCTGGCGGTCGCGTGCGCGATGCCCGCCGCGGTGCTGGGGGAGCGGGACGTCGGAAGCCTGGTGGCGGAGCAGGGGCCCGTTCTGGTGCGGGCCGAGGATCCGGTGTCCCGGGCGGCGGAGGTCATGACGGATGCCGGGGTCGACGCCGCGGCGGTGGTGGGTGTGTCGGAGGAGTTCGTCGGCCTGGTGACCGCGCGGGACCTCGTCTCCCTGCTGGCGGGCAGGTCCAGGCGCCGTGTGTCCCCGGCGGGTTCGGGCCCGCTGGTGTTCAGCCTCGAACCGGTGCTGCCTTACCCGTTCGACGAATGAGCGGTCCGGTCGGGCGTCCCGTACGGGAGCGTGTCCTTCGGGCCGGGCGTGCGGACCGAGCGGCTGACGGCGGTCTCACGGTCGAGGCGGGACAGCTTCTCGGGGTTGCGCACGGCGTACAGGCCGGTGATCAGGCCGTTGTCGATGCGCATGGTCAGGACGCTGTCGGCCTCCCCGGCCAGCCGGATGATCAGCGCGGGATGTCCGTTGACCTGTGCCGGACGCAGTGACGCCGTCGCGGCGAGCCAGGCCAGCACGTGGGTCACCCGGCCCGCGCCCACGACGGGAGCCAAGGCGGCCCGGACTACGCCGCCTCCGTCGGTCAGCAGCACGACGTCCGGAGCGAGGATGTCGAGCAGACGCCGCATGTCGCCCGTTTCGACCGCTTGCCGGAACGCGTCGAGCGCGTCGCGGGCCTCCGCCGGGGGGACGGCCTCGCGCGGTCGGCGCGCGGCGACGTGGGCCCGCGCGCGGTGGGCGATCTGGCGGACCGCGGCCGGGGTCTTGTCGACGGCGTCCGCGATCTCGCCGTAGCCGAGCTCGAAGACCTCGCGCAGCACGAACACCGCCCGTTCGGTCGGCGTGAGCGTCTCCAGCACCAGCATCATCGCCGTCGAGACGCTGTCGGCCAGCTCGACGTCCTCGGCCACGTCGGGAGCGGTCAGCAGCGGCTCGGGCAGCCAGGGGCCGACGTAGGACTCCTTGCGGCGGCGGAGCGTACGCAGCCGGATCAGTGCCTCGCGGGTGGTGATCCGGACCAGAAAGGCACGCCGGTCCCGGACCGCCCCCAGATCGACCCCCGCCCAGCGCAGCCAGGTCTCCTGCAGGACGTCCTCCGCGTCGGCGGCCGAGCCGAGCATTTCGTACGCCACGGTGAACAGCAGGTTGCGATGGGCGACGAACGCCTCGGTGGCGGGGTCCAAGGGGCCGTTGCGAGCGAGCCGTGCGGTGTCGGTGGATCGCTCGCTGCGCTGGCTCATGCCCGGGCTCCTGCCTGTTCTCTCTCGACCGTGTCGGGCACAAGATGCCGGAGGCCGCCGTGTTGTGACACCCGTGATCCATGGCCTACGTCACACCGCGGCGTTGTCACGGGGACGGGGTCCGCGGCATCTCCATGGTCGTCACGATGCCGGGCGAACGAACCGCGCGGCGGGCGGACCGCACGAGTGAGGACGAAGCCATGGAACCCCGTCTCGACCTGATGGCCAATCAGATCGGTGCCAAGGTCAGCAAGCGGATCTACAACGTCAACCTGGCGATCCGGGAAGCGTCGCTGCCCCCGTCCCTTCAGGAGCTGGTGGAGCTGCGCGCCAGCCAGATCAACGGCTGCGGCTGGTGCGTCGACGTCCACACCCAGGAGGCCGCGGCTGCGGGCGAGACCGCGGTCCGGATCAACCTCGTCGCGGCCTGGCGCGAGTCGACGGTGTTCACCGAGGCCGAGCGGGCCGCACTGGCCCTCGCCGAGGAGGGCACCCGGCTCGCCGACGCCCACCAGGGCGTGTCCGACGAGACCTGGGCCCAACTGTGCAAGCACTACGACGAGGACCAGGTCGCGGCACTCGTCAGCCTGGTCGCCATGATCAACGCCGCCAACCGCCTCGGCGTGATCACGCGCATGGGCGGAGGCTCCTACCGGCCCGGGATGTTCGCCGCCCTGGAGAGCTGACCGGTACGGGGACCGCGGCCCGGACCGGGGGTGATCCGGGCCGGGCCGCGGCCTCCGGGACGACGTGTCGAGGCCGGACGCCGTCATGCGGTCGGCGCGCCGGCCGCCGCTCCGGTGCGGCTCGACGACCGCGAACCGGAGCCGGCCGTCTTCGGGCCCGCACACTCGGCGCCGGTCGACCCCCTGTCCGACGACGCGGAGGAAGGCGGCCGACGCGAGGGTGCCGCCGTCACAGGGCGTCGCCCAGGAACCGGACGATCTCCGCCTGGGCCGCTTCGGCCTGGGGTTCGAGGCCGGGCAGGGTGAGGAACGCGTGCTTCGCGCCCGGGTATTCGGAAAGCCGCACGGGTGTCCCGGCCTCGCGCAGCCGCCGGGCGTAGCCGCGGCCGTGGTCGGCGACCGCGTCGTGGGTGGGCACCACCACGAGCGCCGGGGCGAGCCCGCTCAGGTCGTCCGCGTAGATCGGCGACAACGCGCCGGGGTCGGTGCCCGGCGGGACGGCGAGCCGCCGGAAGTACGTCAGTTGTGGGTGCACCGGGGCGGGGCTGTGCCCGTATTCGGCGACGGAGGGGTAGTCGAACATCGTCGCGGTGACGTCGGCCGCGGGGTTGACCAGCACCTGAGCCCTGAGCCGGAGGCCGGCCTCCCGGGCGCGGATGGCCGTGAGGGCGCTGATCAGCGCGCCGCAGCTTTCGCCGAAGACCGCCGTGCGCGCCGGGTCGACGCCCCACCACGCGGCGTGCCGCAGCACGTGGGCGAGGACGTCCCAGCCGTCGTCGGCGGCGTGCGCGAGCGGGCTGTCCGGGGCGAGCAGGCGGTGCTCGACGGAGACGACGAGAGCGGGCAGCCGGGCGGCGAGGCGGCTGTTGGTCCAGTCGCACTGCACGGCGGTGCCCACGAAGCCGCCTCCGTGGACGTGGATCACGAGGGGCAGGTCGGTACGGACCGCGTCCCCCGCCGGGCGGTACACCCGGACCGGCAGGTTGCGCCCGGGCAGCGCGATCTCCTGCCAGGCGATCGCGGCGCCGGGGTCCGGCTCCCCGAGGATCGCCCGCGCCGCGGCGGAGGCCCGGAAACGGTTCTCCGCGTCGCGGTAGGCGACCAGTTCCTCGGCCGTGATCGCGGCGAAATCCGGCTCCGGCGGCCGGGGCGCGGCGGTGGTCTCGCTCATGTCCGTTTCTCCTTTCCCGGCCGGATGCCGGGGTGCGCCGTGGGTGGGGCTTGGTGTTGCCACCATTATGCACGCGGTGCGTGCATCAACAAGTGCAACGACGAGTGCACACCAGCGTGCCTCGGCTAGGCTGAGTCCCGACGAGAGGGGCGCGATGACGGGCCGACGACGGTGGTCGACCGAGGAGATCCTGGACACGGCAGCGGAACTGCTGCGCACGAGCGACGCCGAGTCGTTCAGCGTGCGCAAACTCGCCGCGGTGCTCGGGACCGACTCCTCCAGCCTCTACCGGCACTTCCGCAACAAGACCGAACTGCTGCGCGCGATCGCCGACCGGGTCCTGCTGGCGACGATGGACGGCCATCGCCCCGAGGGCGACTGGAAAGAGCGCGTCACCGCCCTGGCCCTGCGTCTGCGCGAGGCGTTCGGGGAGCAGCCGCAACTCGCCGCGATCTGGGGACGCTACGGGTCCGGCGGCGCGGGATCCCGGCTGGTCATGGAGGAACTGCTCCAGGCCCTGCGCACGTCGGGACTCCCCGATCGGGAGATTCCCGTGTGCTACCACCGCATCGCGGTCCTCCTGGCCGCGCTGATCGCCTCCGAGGCCGGCATCAGCACCATCACGCCCGAGGAGTACGAACAAGGCATGGAGCAGTTCCGGGTCGCCGTGCTCGGCGCCGATCCCGAACGCTTCCCCGCCCTGGCCCACTTCGCCCGCGACATCCGCCCGCTCGGGGCCGACCGCCGCGCCGCGTTCGAGGCGATCCTCGCCGCCCAACTCGACCACATCGAGGCCAGGATCCCCTGACCCGCGGGGGCGCGACGGGAGGCGATCCGTCGTCGCGGCTCCGGCCGCCGCGGACGGCGGCCGGGGGATTCCGCGTCGTCCGCCGCGGCGTGTCAGGGCGCCGGGACACGCGTACGCGTCCTCGACGCGGTCCGCGCGACCGGCCGCGCCCTCGGCGCCGTCGTGCGCCGCGGCGTGTCAGGGCAGCGCGTCGAGTTGGAGGTGGAGCGCCGCGGTGGTGCGCGCGGTGTCGCCGGTGGCCAGCAGGTCCAGCAGCGCACCGCGCAAGACGGCCAGGACGAGGGTGCGCTGCGTGCGGCCCGCCTCGTTGGCACGCAGCTCGGCGGGTTGGTGTTCGGCGAGCAGCGCCAGCCAGTCCTCGACCGTGGCGCGGGCGAAGCCGGCCCACGGCCCGTCCGGGTCGATCAGGGAACGGGCGTAGCTCTCCACCCACAGCCGCAGAAGGGCCCGGTGCGCGTCGTCGGACAACCAGTCCCACAGCACGCGTGCCGCCGCCCCCACGCCCTCCGTTCGCCCCACCCGGTCGCCGGCGTGCCGGAGGGCTTCGAGCTCACTCGCGCGGGCCCGCGCGAGCAGGGAGCGGATCAAATCGTCCTTGCTGCCGAAGAGGTAGAGCAGCACGCGGGGGCTGGAGCCGATCTCCTCGGCGAGCGGGCGCAGCGACAGCTCGCCCAGGCCACTGCGCAGCGCGTACGCGTAGGCGGCTTCCAGCAGTTCCTGCCGGCGCGGGGACGGGGTTGTCTCGGAGCGGGTCACCGGTACAGTCTACTGAAACAGTCGTTTCAGTAGGGGCGTGTGATCATGACGGCAGAACGCGAGGCGGTCATCCGGCCGCTGGGCCGGCCGGGCGACCTCGGCTGGGTCGCGATGAGGCACGGCGAGCTGTACGCCGCGGAACTCGGCTTCGGCACGGACTTCGAGGCGTTCGTCGCCCGGGTCGCCGCCGACTACGACGCCGACGACAGCGGCCCGAAGGCGGCCTGGATGGCCGAGGTCGACGGGGTGCCGGCGGGCTCGATCTTCTGCGTCCGCGCGGACGACCGCACCGCCAGGCTGCGGCTGCTCATCGTCGATCCCGCGGCCCGCGGCCTCGGTTTGGGGAGCCGCCTGGTCACCGAGGCCCTGCACTTCGCCAGGGACGCCGGCTACGAGGCGATGACCCTGTGGACGCTCGACAAGCTCGGCCCGGCCCGGCGCATCTACGCCAGGCTCGGCTTCGAGCTGACCGCCCGGACGCCGCACGAGGACTACGGCAGCGGCCTGATGGATGAGACCTGGCAGCGCCGCCTGTGACCCTCGCGGCGACGGGCGTTCCGTCCACGCCGACGGCCACCGGGCCGACACCCGCGGCAGCCCCCGACGCCAAACCGCTGCCGCGGGTCACGGGGACACCGTGACGACGACCGAGTGCGGCTGCGGTGCCTTCGTCCACGTGGCGGCCGGGACGCCGTCGATCGTGCGGCTCAGGCGGCCGTCCGGGTGCAGCGTCAGCTTCCCGGTGGTGAACGAGGCCGGGACGTCGAACACGAGCGGCGTCGAGGTGCGCGTCCACAGGTTGATGGCGCCCGGGGTCGTGCTCACGCCGGGGACGACCGAGCCGTCGGGCAGCGTGAGGGTGAGCAGGCTGTCGGCGTCGCGCGCGTATGAGACGCCCAAGCCGGCGACGCGGGCCTCGTACTCGGCCTTCGGGAAGACCAGCCAGGCCCGGCCGTCGTCGGCCCAGCCGAGGCCCGGCGCCCACGGGTCGAGGGAGCCCGTGCCGTCGGTGATCTCGAAGGTGCTGATGACCTCGCAGTCGGAAAACGACCCGGTCGGGGTGGGGATCGGCGCGTCGCACGCGGCGTCGTCGGTCAGTTTGGCGTCGGCGGCCGGGACCGACGCGGTGCGCACCGGATAGTAGCCGGCGACCGCGTCCGGTCCGCGCCGGCCGGTGCGCATGTCGAAGGACTGCGTGCGCCCCGCGTCGGTGACCACGAGTTGTGCGCTGTGCCCGACGGGCACGCTCACCAGGTAGCCGCCGCCGAAGGACGCTTCGTCCGGCAGCGCCCGGGGCTGCCCGTCGACGACCACGGTCGTGGTGACGTCGACGTTCGAACCGTACTCGGGCATCTGCGGATCGGGGCTCTCGAACAGCGCGACGAACTCGTATCCCGGTGCCGCGTCGAGGTCTTCGGCGCCGGGAATGAGCGAGGAGGTCGTCTTGGCGACGGCGGAACCGGTGAAAAGGTGCCGGAAGTGCGGGCCGGCGAACGTCCCTTCGGCCGGGGCGATCTCCTGGATACCGTCCCCGGAGTAGGTCGCGTCGTCGATGCCCGTGGCCACGAAGTCGGCCGGCTCGGCGGGCCCGTCGGCGTGCTTGCCCGATCCGCTGTCGCAGCCCGCCGCGCCGCCGACCACCAACAGCACCGCCCCGATCGCCGTCCAGACCCTCATGCCCTCAGCAACTCCTTCATCATCCGTACCGCCGGGTCAGCCTAGGTGCCGGGGCGCGCGGGCGCGGGGGCGGGGGCGGTCGCAAGTCACGTGTGGAAGCCGCGGGTTCGGGTGGGACGGCGTTCTCCGGTCGAGGAGTCGCGGTCGTCCACGGCCGCCGGGAGCCGGGGTTCAGCGGAGGTCGTCCGCGCTCTTTCCGACATCGGCCAGTGTCCCCGGGGTGCCGTAGTCGCCGGTCAGCCTGTACGCGGGGATGCCGCAGCGGTACGCGCCCTGGTTCGGGGTGAAGTCGGCCGGCCGCCAGCCGCCGGGAGTCGCCTTCTCGATGTTCATGCACGTCGCCGGGCCGTCCTGGACGGACAGGTCGACGGGTGCCTGCAGGCCGCCCCCGGTCCACGCGTGTTCGGAACGCGCCGCGTCGACAAGGCACTTGCGGGTGAGGTCGGCGCCGCAGCTCGCGGCCGATTTGGCGAACAGCAGCCAGGCCGAGAAGGCCTTCACCGCCGGCCACGTGACCTGGGCCCCGGGTGCGTACGCGGCGAACAGGTCGACGACGTGCCGGACGGCCCGGTTGTCGGCGGCGAGTTCCAGGGGATGGGTGCCGCCGATGTCGGCCAGGTTGTTCTGCGCCGCGAGCACCGCGGGGCCGGCGACCTCCAGGAAGGGTCTGCCGTAGGCGTTGTTGTTCGCGTCGATCCAGTCCAGGCGGTAGTCCATGGTGGTCAGTTCCTGCTCCAGTTTGGCCAGGGAGCGGAAGTCGCCCATCCAGATCAGGCCCCTGACCCCCTTGTTCTTGATGGCCTGCGCGTAGGGCGTCCAGTTGGACACGCCCGCCGCCGGGTACAGGTCGGTGTACGACATGGGCGTGCCGCGTGACCGGAAGAACTCCGCCCGGGTGTCGATCGCGACCTTGGTGACCGGGGAGTCGCCGGCGATGATCCCGACCGCGTTCGCCGATCGGGGGTACGCCTCCTCGACCAGCCACGTGTAGAAGCCCGCGTACCGGAAGTAGGACGGGCCGCCCGCCTGGACGGTGAGTTGGAGGTCCGATCCCTCGTTGTGGCGCTGGCTCGTCTGCGCGGGGAAGTCGGGCAGCAGGCAGGACAACCGCTCGTCGGTGCCGGTGCCGTCGAGGGCGGCGCTCCCGCCGACGAGTGCGAAGTCCTCGCCGCACGCCTCGATCATCCGTTGGCGGACCTCGAGCATCTTGGTGTCGCGGACGGTCGCGTCGATCCTGCGCCCGCCGATGCCGCCGAGGTCGTTGCACCAGCCGGTGAACGCCCGGGTCGCGTCCTCGTATTCGTGGTTCTTGGTGAAGCCCACGTCGGACAGCACACCGACCTTGATCTTCGTGGCGGAGACGCCTTGGGCCGGCGACCCCGTCGGGTTGCCGGGGCCGCACACGTTCCTCAGGTCGCCGAAGTCGGACGACGCGGTGACGCCGCCCGGCTGCGGCGCGGCTGTGCCGTCGCGCGGCTCGGGTCCGCCGCCCCGGTCGGCGCAGCCGACGGCGAGCAACGCGGTCGCCACGGCCAGGGCGGTGAGGGTGGTTCGTGCGGATCTCGACACGGGTTGCCTCCTCGATCCGACGACCGGCGCCGGGGACGACGACGGCGGGGGAGACACCCGGCGCGGACAAGCGAGCGGTCGTGCCGCGAGGAGTCGGCGTGGATCGGGGCCCACGGTCTGCGGTCCACCCTGGCTGTGCTCGTGGTTCGTCCTCGGGCGTACAAGCCGGATCTTCGGCGCGGCCACTCGTGTGACGGTCGGGTGGGCCCCGGCATCAACCGGATAAATAGTTTACTAGGTCGCAGCTATAAGGCTAGCTTATCGGCGAATAGGGCACAAGAAGGCGGTTTTCGCGTCGCGGGGGGCTGTCGGGCCGTCGTTCGCGCGGTTGGGCGCCTCGTGGACGCGTGCGACGTGTGCGGGGAGTTGCGGCGGCGTACCGGGGGCGCGGCGCTCGTGGGGCGGCGTCGTCGCGTGGCGGTCGTCGGCAACCCCGGCTTCTTGACCTCAAGTTGAGTTCAACTTCTAGTGTCGGTCGCGACGAAGGGAGCTCGGCTGTGACGACACTCGTGACAGGCGCCACCGGGAACACCGGGCGGCATGTGGTGGCGGAACTCGTACGCCGTGGGGAGCGCGTTCGCGCGCTGACGAGGAATCCGGCCGCGGCGGTGGGGAGGTTCCCCGCGGCGGTGGAGTTGACGGCCGGCACGCATACCGAGCCGGAAGGACTGGACGCCGCCCTCGACGGCGTCAGCCGGTTGCACATCACGGTGACGGCGGGACTCGCGGAGGTGGGGCCGGAGTTGGTGCGTCGGGCCGTCGACGCGGGGGTGCGGCGCATCACCGTCGTGTGGGGCGGTTGGGTGGGGCCCGTCGAACAGGCGGTCGCGGACTCGGGAGTGGAGTGGACGCGCCTGGAGCCACAGGAATTCATGTCAAACGCGCTCACGTGGGTGGACTCGATCCGGGGCGAGGGAATCGTGCGCGAGCCGTACGACATCCCCAGCGCCGTTGTCCACGAGGCCGATATCGGGGAAGTCGCCGCCGTGGCACTGCTCGACGGCGGGCACGCGGGACGGGCGTACAACCTCACCGGACCCGAGTCGCTGACCACGCGTGAACGGCTCGTCATCCTCGGGAAGGCCATCCAGCGCGACATCGCCTTCGTACCGATCACCCGCTCCCAGGCCATCGACAGGCTGACGGCCACCGGGGTGTCGCCAGCGGACGCGGAATACGTCATCGGCTGGTACGGCGACCCGCCCGCCGCCGCCGGGACCGTCGTCGACACCGTCGAAAAGGTCGTCGGCCGTCCGGCAAGGACGTTCGAACAATGGGCGGCCGAACACGCGGCCCGGTTCCGCGAGGACGGCGTCGCCGCCGACTGACGGCCCGCGATGCCGGACGGCCCCGGGGGTTCGTGCCCGACGGCGCGAACCCCCCGGGTGACGCGCGGAAGGAGCGATCTCGGGTGGAGTGCCGTGCCTGTCCGCTGAGTCCGCTGAGTCCGCCGACGGGACATCCCCGAGGACACGGCGTCCACCGGACATCGGCCCGGCCGGCGGCGCCGACACCACGGTTCGGCCGGTCTCGGCTGTCAGGACGGCTTCCGCGCGGTGGTGAGGAAGTCCAGGACGAGCGGGCCGGCCTCGGTGCGGAACTCCTCGAAGTAGGCGTGCCGGGCGTCGGGGATCAGATGGAGTCGGGCGCCGGGGATGCGGTCGGCGAGCAGGTGTGCGTTGGCGGTGGGGTTGAGCAGGTCGTCCGTTCCGTGGACGACCAGGGTGGGTGCGCCGATGTCCGGCAGGATGTCCCAGGCGTCATGCCGGTTGCCGGCCGCCAAGTGGTGGCGCCGGGCATGGGCGGGCATGCCGGGGTCGCCCAGGGTGTGGTGCGGGCCGGGATGGGAGGCGAGCCATCGGGGCGTGTACATCAGCTCCCGCAGGGCCTGCCGCGCGGCGCCGGGCCGAGGTTGTGCCAGGGCTCGGCGGACGTCGTTGCCGCGTTCGACGCTGTGCGGACCGCCGGGTGAGGTGCAGCCGAGAACCAGGGCCTCCACCCGGTCGGGGTGGCGGGCCGCCAACTGCTGGGCCACCCGTCCGCCCATGGACGTGCCGTAGACGTCGGCCCGGTCGATACCGAGTTCGTCGAGGACGGCGATGACGTCTTGCGCGAACAACTCGGTGCTGTACGGGATATCGGGCTTGTCGCTGTCACCGGTGCCGCGGTAGTCGAGCGTGAGGGTGCTGCGGGCGGGATGGAAGTCGGTGCGAATCCCGTCCCACCAGTGGTGGTTGTTCGCCTGACCCGCCAGCAGGACCAGCGGCGTTCCGTGGCCATGAAGCTGGTAGGCGATGCGGGTTCCGTCCGGTGCCATCGCGTGTGTCATCGGTTTCCTTGCTCTCACGGGGAATCTGTCCCGGCGGTTTCGACGTGGCGGCCAATACGTCATGGCCGTCGGCGAGTTCGAGGCAATGGTGGCCCGAGCAGGCGGTATCTACGGTCCTGTAGATTCTCTGGACGCGTCGACGTCCCGAAGTCCCGCGCGCTTGACGAAGGCCCGCGAGGCTTCCGGGCAGCGCCGTGTACGCCGCCGGAACCCGGCCGGCCCGCTCAGCCTTCCCGCTTCTCTTGAGGTGCGCAATGCCCGCTGCCGACCCTGAGTCCGCCCCGCCGGAGACCACCGAACCCCCGTTACCCGAGCATCGGCACGCTTGGGTCTCGGTGAGCGACCGGTGCGCACGTGTCAGTGATTCGACCGGCTTCGCCGTGGCGTCGTTCGTCCTCATTGTGGCCAACGCCGCGGTTCTGGGAGTCGAGACGTACTCGGGCACCGCACGTGCCTGGCACGTCGAACTCCGGATGGCGGAAACGTTCTTCCTGATCGCCTTCACCCTCGAACTGGTCGTCCGCATCGCCGCGTTCGGGAACCACCCCGGACGGTTCCTCCGCGACGGCTGGAACGTGTTCGACTTCGTCGTCGTGGTCGCCGCCTTCGTCCCGGTCGTGCGGGAGAACGCAACGATCCTACGGCTGCTGCGACTTGCCCGCGTGCTGCGTGCCGTCCGCATGTTCCCCCAGCTGCGCGTCATCCTCCACGCGGCGTGGAAGAGCCTGCCGGGCGCGCTCGGCTTCCTGGTGGTCGGCGCGCTCGTCCTCTACATCTACGCGATGCTCGGCTGGATCCTCTTCGCCGAGGAACTGCCCGAGCACTATGGCTCTCTCGGCCGCGCCTGCCTCACCCTCTTCTTCCTCATGGCGTTGGAAGGGCTCGGCGACCTGGTCCGCGAGGGGCTCGAAGTCTCGCGCTGGACCGTCCTCTACTTCGGATCGTACGTTCTCATCAGTTCGTTCCTCCTGGTCAACCTGCTGATCGGTGTCGTGATCACCTCGCTTGAGGACGCCCGCGCGTCGGAGAGGCCGCAGCGGACCACCCCGGCCGCGCACCCGTCGGATCCGGACGAGATCCGGCAGAGGATCGTGGAGCTGCGCGGCGCCCTCGAAGCGCTGGAGGCGGCCGTGGAGGCGAGTGCGCGGGACACCCGACCGCGGGAGCCGGGTCACGCGGAGGTGGTGGGACCGCGGACCGGGCGCACGTAGCGTCGGCGGTGGTCGAACGGGTCGGCCGGGCACGGCGATTCCCGCCGTGCGGTGGGTCCGGCGGGATCAGCCGACGTTGACGCCGAACTCGGCGGCGATGCCTCCGAGTCCGGTGGCGTAGCCCTGGCCGATCGCGCGGAACTTCCACTCGCCGTTGCGGCGGTAGAGCGCGCCGAACACCATGGCCGTCTCGTCCGCGGCGTCGTAGGACAGCTCGTAGCGGCACATCTCGCGGCCGGTGCGGTTGTCGACCACGCGGATGTACGCGTCCTCGACTTGCCCGAACGTCTGGCCGCGCGCCTCGGCGTCGTGGATGGACACCACGAAGACGACCTGGCCGATCTCCGCGCCGAGCCGGTCGAGGTCCACGAGGATCTGCTCGTCGTCTCCGTCTCCGTCGCCGGTCAGGTTGTCGCCGGTGTGCCGGACCGCGCCGCCGGGACTGACCAGATTGTTGTAGAAGACGAAGTGCTCGTCGGAGACGACCTTGAGGTCGGTTCCGCAGACGACGGCGGAGGCGTCCAGGTCGATGTCCGGGCCCGAGGAGGGCTCAGCGTCCCAGCCCAGGCCGACGGTGACGTCGGCGAGGGGTGTGCCGTCCTGCTTCAGTACGACGTTTTCGCCCTTCGAGAGGGTGACACCCATGGTGCGGAGGCTCCTCGTGTGGTCGTGGTCGTGGGGTGGCCGGTGCGCCCCTTGCGCTTCCGCGGGGCGAGGCCGGGTTGGAACGGCTTCCGCCGCCGGCGTGCGCGCACCGGTCGTCCGACCGGATACCGCCCGCCTGGTGTGCTCCACCTGTTCCGTGGAGACGGGGACACGAACGGCGGTGCCGACGGCGCCCACCCTACTTGCCCCCTTGCGCAAGGAAGGCCCGGCCGGGGCCGCGGGCGGCTTGCCCGGCGTCGTGGTCCGCACGGGTGGTGTCGCCCGGGGCATACGGGACCCACCGCGCGGCCGTCCGCCCGCTCCCGCCCGGACGCGGTGTGCCTCGCGCGCACGGCTCATGGCCACCCCTTTCCTCGCGCACGTCCGGTGGCCCTGAAAATTCTACAGTTGCGCAACTTCTGAATTTCCATGGGGTGACCACGGGGAACGCCGCCCCTGCGACGACGCTTTGGTTGCGAGACGCACCGTGGTCGATATGCGTTCACCCGACCCGCTTACCGTCTCGGCTCCCGGCCCGGTCCGGGAGCGCGCGCGGCCCGAGCGACGAGTCGCGGGCGTCGAGACGGTCTGAGGAGAATCCCCCGATGCGCAGAAGAACCGCGCAGACACTGATGGTCTTCACCGTGGTGGGCGCCACGACGCTTGGCTCCGCCATGATCGCCGATGCCGCACCGCGGCAGGGCAACCAGGGCAACCAGGGCAACCAGGGCAAAGACGTCCGCAATGTGATCTACCTCCTCGGCGACGGCATGGGGCGTACGCACGTCACGGCCGGGCGGGAGCGCTTCTACGGCGCGGCCGGCAAGCTCGCGATGGAGCAACTCCAGTACACCGGCGCGGTCGCCACCTACGCGGTGGAGAAGGGCAGCGACAAGCCCGCGCTGGTCACCGACTCGGCCAGCGCCGCGACCGCGTGGTCATCGGGCGTCAAGACGTACAACGCGGCGATCGGCGTCGACGCGTACGAGAAGAAGACCGTGACGCTGATGGAGCAGGCCAAGCAGGCCGGCTACGCCACCGGCAACGTGTCGACCGCCGAGATCACCGACGCGACCCCGGCCGCGCAGTTCAGCCACGCGCTGCTGCGCGGATGCCAGGGGCCGACCTACTCCGACGCGTCGTGCCTGCCCAAGAACGCCGACGGCACGTACGAGGCGCCGCCCGCGGACAAGACGCTGATCACCCCGATCGCCGAGCAGATCGCCCGCAACGGTACCGCCGACGTGGTCCTCGGCGGCGGCCTGGCCCGGTTCGAGCCGGACGACCAGAAGGCCCTTGAGGCGCAGGGCTACACGGTGCTCGGCAGCTTCGGCGACCCGTCGCTGCCCGCCCAGACCGCCGCCAGCCAGAAAGTGGCCACGAAGGCCGACTTGGACAAGGCACGCGGCGGCAAGGTCGTGGGCCTGTTCAACCGCGGCAACCTGACTGTCGAGCAGGCCAAGGCCCAGTCGGCGGCCGGTGCGCCGGAGAAGCGGGAGCCGACGCTCGCGGACATGACCACGAAGTCCATCGACCTGCTCAAGAACTCCTCCAAGAAGGGCTTCTTCCTCCAGGTCGAGGGCGCCCAGATCGACAAGCGCTCGCACGCCAACGACGCGGCGCAGACGCTCGACGAGATCAAGGCGTTCGACGACGCGGTCAAGGCGGCGTACGAGTTCGCCCGCAAGGACGGCCACACGCTGGTGATCGTCACCGCGGACCACGAGTGCGCCGGCTTCAACATCATCGAGAACGGCACCTACACCAACGCCGAGGCGGTCGCGCCGCCGACGAACGTGGACGCCGGCAACCCGGCGAACAACTCCACGCCGTCCCGGCCGACTTCGGGCGCGAAGGACCCGGCGCGCTCGTCCGGCATCGTCAACGGCACGGGCGCGGGCGACGCCAAGAACTTCGCTCCCGCCACGTTCCGCACGGCGGACGACCCGGCCGACGTCAAGGACGGCAGCCCCGAGGCGAGCCTCTGGCTCACCTACCTGTCGGGCAACCACACCGGCGCGGACGTCCCGATCTACGCGTACGGCCCGACCGGCGAGAAGTTCGCGGCCAGCCAGAACAACACCGAGCTGTACGGAAAGATGTACCGCTCGCTGTTCGGCCGCGACCCGCACCGCACCTGATCCCCAGGATCGCGAGGCCGGGAGCCGCGCGGCTCCCGGCCTCCTCGCCCGTCCCGAGGAGGACGACGATGAACACCTTCGTCCGTACGACGGTCGCCGCCGCGGTGTCGGCCGTCCTGCTGGCATCGGCCGGCGCCTGCAGCTCATCGTCGAAGAGCGCCGCCCCCGCGAGCGTGCCGCAGCCTTCGCTGCCCGCGCCGCGCTCGGCCCCGTCGGCCGCGCCCTTCCTGGACACGCCGCCCACACCCGGGGAAGTCCGGCTCGAACAGGGGCCGTTCACCGATCGGCTGAGCATCACCGGACTCACCCTCACCGGTGAACCGTCGGTCACCGGCCACATGGTCGTCACCTCCGACGTCAGTGACGTGATCGCGTTGGAACTGCGCGCCGCGTACTACGACGACCGCGGCCGGTTGGTGGGCACGACGAGCTTCGAGTACCAGGAGGAGGGGCACGCGCACACCGCCGAAACCGCAGCCGCGGAACACGAGGGCATCGACTTCACGATCCCCGCGACCGGGCTGAGCGGCACCCCGGTGACGGCCCTGGTCTCGGTCCCGGTGCTGGTCAACGAATAGCGCGCCTGATCACCGGTCAGGGCGCGGCGCCCGGCCTTGGGTTCGCAGCGGCCGTCGGAGCACGTGCGTCGCACGCGGCCCCGGGAGACCGTCCGGATCAGGCCGAGCGCCCAGCACGTCGGGCAGCCGCGGAGGGCGAGGAGTCCGATCGGCGCGAGGAGGCCAGCACCTCGTCCTCAAGATGCTGGCGGCCGTGGGCCCCTGCGCACAGCAGACCCTTGCGGAAGAGCTCCGCATCGACCGCAGCGTGATGGTCGGCCTGTGCGAGGAGTTGGAACGCGACGGGAGCGTCCGCCGCGAACGCAACCCCGAGGACCGGCGGGCCTACGCGGTCTCCCTCACCGACCGAGGACGCGACGCTCTGCGTGGCCTGGAGGCCGGAGTGGCCGACCATCTCGACGACGTCTTCGCACCGCTGGACGAGCCCGAACGCGCCCACCTGACCGCCCTGCTCGCCAAACTCCTCGCACCGCGCTGAGACCGTCCGCCCACGCGTCGGAAGCCCGCGAGGTGGCGGCAACCACGAACCGGACAACCGCGCGCGTTTCCTCCGGCCCGACCACGCCTCGCGACGGCGAATGTTCGGCGGCCTCGGGGGCTGGTTCGCCCGGTCGGTGGGCGGGAGCGAATCCAGGTGCTTTGGTCGTTATCGGAGGGCGGACGCCTCCGCGGTGTCCGGGGCCTGCTCGGCGGGTGCGGCGCGCGTCGGGGAGCGCAGTCCGAACGCGGTCACCGCCGCCGCGACCACCGCCGCGCACAGCGGCACCAGCAGTGCGGCCCGGTAGCCGCCCAACACCGCGCCGGGTGTGCTCGCGTCGGTGGCCGCGACGTTGACCGCGGTCACGGCCGAGAGGCCGAGCGCCGCGCCGAACTGGAAGGACGTGTACAGCAGTCCGCCGGCCAGGCCCTGCTCGGCCTCGTCGACGCCGTCGGTCGCGGCGATCGTGAGCGGTCCGTACGTGAGGGCGAACGCCAGGCCGAGCAGCAACAGGCTGGGCAGCATCACCAGGTATGTCCAGTCGATTCCCACGGGCAGGAACAGCGCGTAGGCCGCGGTCGCGAGGAGGAGGCCCCCGAAGACGACCCGGGCGTTGCCGAAACGTTCCACCAGTTTGGGGGTGAGCGTCGGCGAGAGGATCGCGTCGATGCCGATGACGGTCATCGCGAAGCTGGTCTGAAGCGTCGACCAGTCGCGCAATTCCTGGAGGTAGAGCACCACGATGAACTGGAAGCCGAAGAACGCGCCGGCGAAGAGCAGCCCCGCCAGGTTGGCCCGCACGAGGCCGGGATCGCGCAGGATGCCGAGGCGTATCAGCGGCTCCGCGGAGCGCCGCTCGATCACCACGAACGCCACCAGCAGGACCACGCCCGCCGCGAGAACGGCGACCGTCCGGCCCGCCGCAGCGTGCGCGGCCTGTTCGACCCCCAGCACGATCAGCACGATGGCCGCGGTCACCGTCAGCCCGCCGAGGATGTCGAATCCCTGTCCGGTGCGGTCGGGGCGCGGGGAACGGGGAACCACCGCCAGCGCGGCGACGAGGATCAGGCCCGACAACACCACCGGCGCGAAGAACACCCAGCGCCAGCCCAGCGAGGTGAGCAGTCCGCCGACGACCAGCCCGATCGAGAAGCCGCCCGCGGCGGTGCCGGAGTAGATCAGCAGGGCCTTGTTGCGCCGCGGGCCTTCCGCGAACCCGGTCGTGATGATCGACAATCCGGCGGGCGTCATGAACGCGGCGGAGACGCCCGTCATGAAACGGGCCACGATCAGCATCCAGCCCTCGGTGGCGAATCCGCCGAGGCCGGAGAAGACCAGGAAAACGGCGAGCCAGAACACGAACATCTGCCGGCGGCCGAAGAGGTCCGCGGCCCGGCCGCCGAGCAGCATGAAACCGCCGTAGCCGAGTACGTACGCACTCATCACCCACTGGAGTTGCGCGGTGGACATACCCAAGTCCGCGCGGATGGCCGGCAGCACGACGTTGAGCATCGCCACGTCGATGCCCTCCAGGAAGATCGCGCCGCACAGCACGAGCAGCACGGCCCACTCGCGGGCGCTCATCGCGCCGACACCGCCCTCGTCCGTCGGCGACTCGGGTGCACTTGTCTTCATCGGATCCTGCCTCACTCGGGGAATCGGAGGCTCGCGCCTCACGAGCAACCCTGATTCAGGCCGGAAACCGGAACAACGGCGAAGGCCTCACCGTTCATGCAGCCTGACTGCACGATTCCGCGCACGGCCGCACGCGCCCCCGACGATCCGAGGGAACAGGGATGGAACGCGATGAACTGGACTGCTTCCTCATCCTGGCCGAGGAACTCCACTTCGGCCGCACCGCCGAGCGCATGCGACTCTCCCGGTCCCGGGTCAGCCAGCTGATCAACCGGCTGGAACGCCGCATCGGCGCACCGCTGTTCGCGCGGACCAGCCGCAGGGTGGGGCTGACGGCGATCGGCAGACAGCTCCGCGACGACCTGAGCCCGCTGCACTCCGCCATGCAAGCGGCGGTCCGGCGGGCCCGGACGAGCGCGCGCGGCATCGACACCGTGCTGCACGTGGGGTTCGCGACACCGCCGATCGCCGAGATGGCGCTGGAGGCCGCCGAGGTCCTGCGGACCACACACCCGGAACTCGCCGTCGAAATCTGCGAGGTGCCGTTCGCGGACCCCTTCGGCTCGCTCCGGTCGGGGGAGTTCGACGTCCAGATCACCGAACTTCCGCTCGGCGAACCGGACCTCGGCCACGGACCGCCGCTGGTGTCCGAGGGCCGGGTGCTCGCGGTCCCCGCCGGCCACCCGCTCGCCGCCCGTACGGAGGTGACTTTCGAAGACCTCGCCGCGGTGTCCCTGCTGACCGCCGCGGGCGACGTCCCCGCCCCCTGGCGCGAACACCGCGCCCCGACCCGGACGCCGAGCGGTCGCGCCATCGCCCGCGGCCCCGTGGTCACCAACATGCAGGAGGCGCTGACGATGGTCGGGGCGGGCAAGGGCGCGCTCCTCGCCCCGGCCCATGCCGGGTCCTACTTCGCCCGGCCCGGGATCGCGTTCGTTCCCTTCGCCGACGCGGCGCCGGTCGCCTACGGCATGGTCTGGCGCGCCGCCGAAATCACCGACGCGATACGCCTGTTCGCCGAGACGACGGCCCAGGTCGCCCGACAGCCGACCACGAGCCCCTGACCCGCACCGCCGCACCGCCAACCCCGGCACCCCCTCCCCAACCGGCGACGTCTCACCCCCCGAACGATGCCGTGGCCTCCACCGACGGCCGCCCGCGACGTCGCTCCCCCCGGCGCCATATCCGTGGTCGGGTTGGCGGTAGGGCTGTGGTGGGTGGGCGGGGGCGCGACCCGGGCGAAGGTGGCGGCCTGATCGGTTCGTAGCATCTCTACGACTGTGTGGGGTGTTGGGGAGATGGGCCGCCGTACGAATGAGTGAGAAGAGCGTCGGGGAGCGGCGGTCTCGGGTGTCGGGTGTCGCGTGGTTCGTGGGGCGCGCGCTGCGTGACGAGTGGCATGCCATTGTCACCGATCCGGTGCGGCAGCTGGTACGACGCGGGCCGTCCGCCCTGACGCTGGCGTGCGTGGCGGCATTCGGCGTCATCTTCTTCCACAGCCTGGCGCAGCACCCGACGGGTGCGGTGGTGGTGCGGCGACTCGGGGGCGTCACCGCGGATCTGCCGCTGTGGTTGGCCCTGTTGCGCAGTCCGGTGTCGTTGTACGTCCCGGCCCTCGACCTTCCGGTGTGGGCGGGTATCACCCAGTTGTTCCTGGCTTTCGCGCTCGCCGAACTCACGCTCGGCCGGTTCCGGACCCTGGTCGTCGCCTACGTGACGACACTGGCCGGGACACTCACCGTGCGCGTGATGATCGCGCTCGGGCCCGGCTGGTGGGGATTGGGGCTGCCGCCCGAGGCCGGCCAGGTGCTCGACACCGGTCCGTCGGCGGCGGTGGTGGGTCTGTTCACCTATCTCTCCGTCGTACGGCGGGCTCCCGTCGTCTTCGTGCTGACCGGAGGATCGATGGTGTGGGAATCGATCGCGGTGCCCAACCTCGCGGGCCGCGAGCACCTGATCGCCGTGGCCGCCGCGATCGTCCTCGGGTTGCTCCACGGCCGTGAGTTCCCGGTGGCCGCGGGCAACGCCGCCGTCCGGTGAGATCCGTGGGGACGGCCGGGGCGGTCACGGTGCGGGTGTGCGCGTGGTGGCCGCCGGGGGCGTCTCGGCCACCACGGGGGCGTCGGTGGGCGTGCGGTCGCGCTTCCCGGGCCACCGCGGGGTGGGCCAGGAGAGGGTGAGGAACGCCTCCGCCTGGAGTGCGGCGACGCTGATGCGCGGCAGGTCGCGGGCGGTGGGGTAGACCAGGAACCGCGGTTCCCACCGGGGCTGGAACTTTCCGTTGAACTTGTACAGCGATTCGATCTGGAACCAGCGGGACAGGAACAGCAGAAGGCCGCGCCAGACGCGCAGGACCGGGCCGGCGCCGAGGCGTTCGCCGCGTGCCAGTGCCGCGCGGAACATGGCGAAGTTCAGCGAGACCGTGCTGATGCCGTGCTCCGGGGCCTGCCGCAGGGCGTGCACGATGAGGAGTTCGTTCAGGCCCGGGTCGGCCTCGCGGTCGCGGCGCATCAGGTCCAGGGATATTCCGTCCGGGCCCCAGGGCACGAAGTGCAGGATCGCGCGGATCCCGCTGTCGTGTGGGTCGTCGTCGGTGTCCGGCATCTTGTGGGCGGTGACGACGACGCAGTCGCCGTCCGTGGCGTCGCCGAAGCGGCCGAGCGCCATGGAGAACCCGCGCTCGGTCTCGGTGCCGCGCCAGGAGTCGGCCGCGTGCCGGATCTCGGCCTTCTCCGCGTCGGGCAGGTCCCGTACGCGGCGCATCCGGCACGTGTAGCCGGCTCGCTCGATGCGGTTGACCATCTGGCGGACGTTGCGCATCGCCCGCCCCTGGAGGGTGAATTCCTTCGTGTCGACGATGGCCTCGTCGCCGATCTCCAGCGCGGCGAGGCCGGCCTCGCGGGTCCACACCTCGCCGCCGGTCTCGCTGCAGCCCATCACCGCGGGGACCCAGGCGTGCCGGGCGGCGGTCTCCATGAACTCCCGGATCGCCCCGGGCCAGGCCTCCACGTCGCCGATCGGGTCGCCGCTCGCGAGCATCACGCCGGAGACCACCCGGTAGGCGACGGCGGCCTTGCCGGACGCGGAGAATATGACGTTCTTGTCGCGACGCAGCGCGAAGTAGCCCAGCGAGTCCTGCCGGCCGTGCCGCTCCAGAAGGGCGCGGAGGCGCCGCTCGTCCTCCTCGCCGAGATGCGGGGACAGGACGGACGGGCGCAGCGCGAGATAGATGGTGGTGCACGCCGTCAGCAGGCCGAGCCCGGCGAGCGAGAAGTACACCAGGTCGGCGGTGCGGTCGCTCGCATAGTGCACCGGCCCCTCGATCCCCACCAGGCCGTACGCGACGTGTCTCAGACGGTCGGCCCAACTCGGGTCGCCGATCTCCGTCTTCGGGTGGGCGCCGAGGATCAGCAGCCCCGCTCCGACGCTGAAGACGCCCAGAGCGAGGAAGTTCCACACCGCACGCCGTCGGGTGCGCGGGTCCGACAGCGCGTAGAACTGCCTGCGGGCGACCAGGAGCAGGACGAAGAGCACCACGGTGATGACCGCCGGGCCGTGCTCGTGCCAGCGCAGCGCCTGCAACACCGCGCCCACGGGCAGCAGCACGACGACCGCCCGCCACGCACGGCGCTTCCGGCGGCGCAGGGCGTGCGCGAGCATGACCATCAGGACGCCGGTGATGAGCGAGGCCGCGGTCGCCAACGTCGAGACCGCGCCGGGCAGCGCCACCGTCAGCGTGTGGATCCGCCCGCGGCGCATGTGCGGGAAGATCGCGCCGACGATGTCCAGCGCCCCCGCGAGCAGGCACAGGAAGCCGGCCGTCGCGGGCACCCATCCGTACGAAACGGATGCCAGTCTGGCCCGCAGGGACGCGCCGCTCACGTTGGTGTCTCTCACGAAGCCAGAGCGTACGGCCCCGGCCGACAACGCGTCACGCAGGCTCCGACCGGGCAGGGGCCGGGCGCGGTCGGCGGGGCCGGGTTGTCGTGTTGGGGTCAGCGTTCCTCGCGGAAGGGGACGTGGCGGCGCGCGATGGGGTCGTACTTGCGCAGTTCGAGGCGGTCGGGGTTGTTGCGGCGGTTTTTGCGGGTGACGTACGTGTAGCCGGTGCCCGCCGTGGAGCGGAGTTTGATGACCGGGCGTACCTCGTTGCGTGCCATGGGTGTGCCTCCAGGGGGTCGAGGGGTGCTTCGCACGAGAGCTTATCGGTAATGATTGTCGTTATGCATAGGCGGCGGCCTCGTGTACGGTCATGAAAATCATTGCCATCTACGCGAGGGTTCCCGATGCCTCCCGAGCCGCCCCTGCCGGTCGTTCTGCTGACCGGCCTCCACGCCGATGTCCGACACGCCGCCGGGAATCGGCTGCTCGCCGCCGTGCCCGGAAGCGTCCTGGCGCACCAGCGACTCGTCCGGGACGCCCTCGGCCGTGTCGAGCTGACCGTCCGGGACGCGTCCGGCGTCCTGGAGCGCGTGCGGCTGCCGACGGCCAACGACTGCGCCTGCTGCGGGATACGCGAGGACGTGCTGCCCAGGCTGCGCCGCCTCGCCGTCGACCGAGGCGTCCGGCTCGGCGTGGTCGAGGCATGGGACAACGTCGAGCCCCAGGAGGCGGCCGAGGCCATCGCCGCCGCCGGCGACGGCCTCCGCCTGGCCGCGGTGATCACCGCGGTCGCCCCCGGGTGCCTCGTCGAGGACCTGGCACGCCCGGTCGACCTGGCCGAACGGGGGCTCGCCGCGTCGCCCGACGACCAGGGCACCGTCGCCGAGGTACTGGCCCGCCAGGTGGAGTACGCGACCGTGCTCGCCCATCCGCCGGTCCGTGACGACGCGGACGCCGCCGGATTGGCGCTCATGCGCCTCATGCACCCCCAGGCCACCCTCCTGCCGCTCCACGCCCGAGGGCTCGCGTCGCTGACCACCGCGGAGTTCGACATCGAGCGCGCCGCGGCCCGCGTCCACCCCGCGTGCGCGCGGCTGCCCTCCGACGGCAACGACTCCGGCATGGTCTCGGCGGTATGGCGCCGCCGCCGGCCCGCCCATCCCGGACGCCTGTACGACGCCCTCGCCGACGTCGTCCCGGCCGCGCTGCGCAGCCGGGGGCGCGTGTGGCTGGCCTGCCGTCCCGACGACCTGCTGGTGTGGGAGGCCGCCGGCGGGACCCTGTCCGTCGAGTCGGCGGGGCGCTGGCTCGCGTCGCTCACCGACCGGGAGTGGGACGCGATGCCTCCCCTGCGGCAGGCAGCGGCGGCCGTCGACTGGGACCCGGCGCACGGCGACCGCGGCCAGCACGTGTGCTTCATCGCGCCCGATCTCGACCGCGAGCCGCTGTTCGAACTCCTGGACTCCTGCCTGCTGACCGACGACGAGTACGCCCGCGGTCCCGAGCACTGGCGGACCTTCGCGGACCCGTTCGCGGAGTTCCTCGACGGCGTCGCCGCCTGACCCCCGACCCGACCACCGCGAGGAGACACACACCATGCCCCGCCACGGAGCCCCGCCCCGCCACAAGCCCCGCAGAAACCCGCTCGACGCCGCGGGCATCACCTCCGTCGACTACAAGGACACGGACCTGCTGCGACGGTTCATCTCCGACCGCGGCAAGATCCGCAGCCGCCGCGTGACCGGACTGACCGTCCGACAGCAGCGCGACGTCGCCCGCGCCGTCAAGAACGCCCGGGAGATGGCGCTCCTGCCGTACGCCGCCAAGCCCGCCGACGCCGCCCGGGCGAAGCGATGACCGGGACGAACGGCGACCCCCGGCTGCCGGTGACCGTGTTGTCCGGGTTCCTCGGCGCCGGCAAGACCACGCTGCTGAACCACGTGCTGCGCAACACCGACGGGCTCCGGGTCGCGGTCATCGTCAACGACATGAGCGAGGTGAACATCGACGCCGCGCTCGTGGCCGGCTCCGGTGCGCTGACACGCACCGACGAGCGCCTGGTCGAGATGACCAACGGATGCATCTGCTGCACGCTGCGCGAGGACCTGCTCGACGAGGTCGCGCGACTGGGCCGGGCCGGCCGGTTCGACTACCTGCTGATCGAATCCACCGGCGTCTCCGAGCCGATGCCGGTCGCCGCGACGTTCTCGTTCGCCCGCGACGACGGCGCCGACCTGACCGCGGTCGCGCGGCTGGACACGATGGTCACCGTCGTCGACGCGTCCGCCTTCCCCGTCGACGTCGCCTCCGGTGACGACCTGGCCGAACGCGGCCTGTCCGCGTACGAGGACGACGACCGCACGGTCGGCGACCTGCTCATCGACCAGGTCGAGTTCGCCGACGTCATCGTCGTGTCGAAAACCGACCTCGTCGATCCCGCACGCGAGCAGCGCCTCCACGCCACGCTCCGCAGGCTCAACCCGTCGGCCCACGTCATCCGCGGCGACCACGGCGGCGTCCCTCTGGGCCACGTGCTCGGCACCGGCCTGTTCGATGTGGCCAAGGCCGAACAGGCACCGGGCTGGATCGCGGAACTCAACGGGGACCCGCACCTGCCCGAAACCGAGGAATACGGCATCACCAGCACGGTCTTCCGCGACCCGCGCCCCTTCCACCCCGGCCGACTGTGGGACCTGGTGAACGGGGAACTCGGCGACGGCCGCTTCGGGGACGTCATCCGGTCCAAGGGCTTCTTCCGCCTCGCCACCCGCCCGACCGTCACCGGACTGTGGTCGCAGGCCGGGCCCGTCGCGCGCTTCGAACCGGTCGGCACCGACGACCCCGACGTCCCCGCGGGGCAGGAACTCGTCTTCATCGGCACCGACTTGCGTCCCGAACGCCTCCACGCGGCACTGGCCGGGTGCCTGCTCGACCCCCGCGAGGCCCGTCCCGGTCCCGAGCACGACCCCTTTCCCGCGTGGGACGGCCCCGCGCACGCCCACGCCTGAACCGCCGCGTCCTCCGACCGGCGACCTCTCCGCACGAAAGGCACACGATGTCCGCCCATTGCCAAGTGACCGGCAGGAAACCGTCGTTCGGCAACACGATCTCGCACTCGCACCGCCGTACCCGGCGCCGCTTCGACCCCAACATCCAGCGCAAGCGCTACTGGCTGCCGACGGAAGGCCGGTACGTGACCCTCACCCTCAGCGCGAAAGGCATCAAGACCGTCGACCGCCGCGGCATCGAAGCCGTCGTCGCCGCGATCCGCGCCCGGGGGGAGAAGATCTGATGGCCAAGAAGAGCAAGATCGCCAAGAACGACCAGCGCCGCGCGACCGTGGCCCGGTACGCCGAACGCCGCGCCGCACTCAAGGAAACACTCCGCAGCCCCCACTCCACCGACGCCGAACGCGCCGCCGCCCTCCGGGAATTGCGCCGCCAGCCGCGCGACGCGAGCGCCACGCGGCTGCGCAACCGCGACACGGTCGACGGCCGTCCCCGCGGCCACCTGCGCACTTTCGGCCTGTCCCGCGTGCGGTTCCGCGAACAAGCCCACGCCGGGTTCCTGCCCGGTGTCCGCAAGGCGAGCTGGTAGCCGACGCCCCGCCCCGACCCCCCTGAAGGAGCCGTACACCCATGGCCGTTCCCAAGCGCCGCATGTCACGCGGCAACACCCGCAGCCGCCGCGCCCAGTGGAAGGCGACCCGGCCCGACCTGGTCCCGACCACGATCGACGGACGCGAACACCTCGTTCCGCGCCGACTCGTCCGCGCCTACCAGCGCGGACTGATCCACCCCGGCGCCTGACCCGCACCCCGCGCGGCGGCACGCACCAGGCACGCGAGCCGCCGCGCGGCCGACTCCGCGTTCGATCCGTCCATCGCCGACCGTGCGCAACCGGAGGCGACGTCGCGGGAGTTGGCACGATCGGACGGCGTGGTGACCGGGGCGAGCACCGAGTCCGGGCCGCCCGCACGGACCGTCGCGCCGTCCTCGGCACCGTACCGCTCACAGCCGGTCGGCGAGCCGCGCGAACGTGTCGGCGACGGACTCGGTCCTCGCCTGCCGGTAGTTGGTCCCGGCCCACAGATGGATCAGCCCGGTGTCGCCCGCCGCGGTGGCGGCCTTGCGGAGCGGGGCCGTGAGGTGGTGCAGCGCGGGGTAGCCCGCGGGGGCGACGGGGTCGTACCGATCGATGAACTCGTTGCGCAGGGCCCGTGCGGGGCGTCCCGTGAAGGCCCGGGTGACGGTGGTCGTCGTGAACGCGGGGTCGGCCAGGGCGTCCTTGTGGGGTGCGGACGCCCCGCTCTCGTGCGTCCGCAGCAGGACGGTGCCGACCATCGCGGCTTCCGCCCCCGCGCGCAGCGCCGCCGCGACGTCCGCCGAGCCGCCGATTCCCCCGGCGGCGACGACCGGCACGGTGACCGCGTGGCGTACGGCGGCGACCAGGTCGGGCAGCCGGACCGGTGCGGGCGGCTGTGCGGGGGTGAGGGTGGCGGAGTGGCCGCCGGCATCCGGAGCCTGCACGATCAGCGCGTCCGCGCCCGACTCCACCGCCCGGCGCGCCTCGTCGGCCGAGGTGACGCACTGCAGCAGCGTGCTCCCCGCCCTGCGGAGCGCGTCGACGACCGCACGGTCCGGGATGCCGAACGTGAAGGACACCCAGGGGACGGGGGTGGAGGTGAGCAGGTCGACCTTGTCCGCCCAGTGGTCGTCGTCCTCGACCGGCTCCTCGGGAAGGTCGACTCCGAGGCGGTCGGCCTCGGCCCGGATCGCGTGCGCGTACGCGCGGTATGCCGGGCCGGACACGGGGACGGGATGAGGCGCGAAGAGGTTCACGCCGAACGCGACGCCCGCCGCCTGTGCGGTGTGGATCTGCTCGGCGAGAGCCGGGCCGGTCTTGTAGCCGCCGGCCAGAAAGCCCAGCCCGCCCGCCCGGGCGGCGGCCGTGACGAGCGCGGGCGTACTCGGCCCGCCGGCCATCGGGGCCGCGATGACCGGAAGATCCGCGCCGAGGTCCGCCGACAGTCTGCGCACGGCAACTCCTTGGGTGGGTACGGCTCGTCAGGCCGAGGACGACCCGCCTCGGGCGGACTCGTCCCGGTCGAACTCGCCGCGGTTGTGGACGACCTGAGACTGATTCTCCTGGACCCACCGCACGACACCGGCCACGGCGGCGTCGAGTGAGCGGCCGAGAGGTGTGAGCGCGTACTCCACGCGAGGCGGCATCTCGGCGTGGGCGGTCCGGGTCACCAGGCCGTCGCGGGTCAGCGAGCGAAGCGTCTGGCTCAGCATCCGGTGGGAGATACCGGCGATCTGCCGGTGCAGGGCGGTGAACCGCAGCGGCCCCGGGGCGAGTGCGCCGATCACCAGGATCGTCCACTTGTCGCCGACGCGCGTGAGCACGTCCCGGACCAGCTCGATGGTTTCCTGGCACTCCGGCGAGACGCCTCGCGAGGCGAGGTCCGCGCGCAGGGCGGCATCCATGTGGTGCTTCCTCCCGTGGTACCAGGTGACGTGACGTGCGTATGCGGAGGCGGGATGGATGCCCGGGCCCGCACGTTTCTTCCTGATGGTAAGTGAGGCGACCGGGCCCGACGGGCCGACCGCGAACCTGGGAGCCCCACCACGAGACCGCGCGCCGAGACCGCCGGGGGCCACGCCGCCCGGCACACAGCGCCGCGCGTTGTCGGAGTCGCCCGCGTCGCCCCCGTCCGCCGCGGCCGACAGGCGCGATCGGACCCGGACCGGCCGGGTCGTCAGCCCGCGGTCGCGCTCGTCCGGGGGGTCATCGGGGCGGGGGGACGGGGACTTCGGTGCGGGGTGGGGTGGCCCAGACTCGGCTGGTGACCGTGCCGAGGTCGCCTTCGTCGAGGTCGGTGGACGTGGCGGGTTCGAGCCTCGCGTCGGTGGCGCGGACGGTGAGCCAGCCGGTGGCCATGGTGCCGGCACGGCCTTCGAGGGGGCGTCCGGTGGTCATCTTCTCGTCGACGCGCTGCCAGGTGGTGCCGTTGAGCTGCCACAGGCCCGCCGGGGCCGCCTTGGCGCAGGGACGCCCCGGGGCCGCCGCCGTGAACGACGACATGGTCGCGAACAGGCTGCCGCCGTTGAAGAACAGTTCGTCCACATGGAGCCCCGGCACCGGCCTCGGGCCGGCGATCTCCTTGAGGTCGCCACCGGCCAGGACGTAGATCGCGTCGGGCGTCCCGCAACTGGCATAGCCGCTGGCGAGAGCCACCTTGGTGCCGTCGGCGGAGACCGCGACGTCGCCGGAGTCCCCGACACCGGCCTCCCCGACGTCGCCGAGCACCGGGCCGACGTCCTCGTGCGACGGCCCGGCCTGGCCCGAGACGGGGTCGACCAGCCACAGGACGTTCAGGCCGTGCGCTCCGCCGGACGTGTCCACCAGCAGCTTCCCGCCGACGCTGCCGTGCAGTGTCACGTTGCCGGCCCAGCCGCCGGGGAACGCCACGGGGGTGGAGCCGATCTCGTCCAGCGTGTGGGCGTTGTACCGGGTCAGGGTGCCGTCGGGCGACACACGCATGACCAGGTCCCCGGTGGCCGCGCCGCCGGACGGGTCGGTCACCGCGGCGTCGTCGACGAGGGCGGGCCGGCTGTAGGGGTCGTCGCACCAGTCGCAGGGTTTCTCGACCACCTGCGTGCCGGGTCCGGCCCACGAGAACAAGGTCTGCCGGTCGGCGCCGACCAGCAGGGTGTGATCGGCGGACCACGTGAGCCAGCGCACCGGGGACTTCGGGTCCACACGGCGCACCGGGTTGGAGGTGGTGCCGTCGTAGGCGTACAAGGTGTCGCCGCTGACGTAGGCGGCCTGGGTGCGCGCCGCGGGGTCGTCGGCCGGACCCGTCGGTGTCGGCGCCCCGGACGCCGGACCCGAGGGCGGCGGGGTCGCGGGCGGGCCGCCCCGGATGCGGTCGATCATGCCGGGGATGTTCAGCAGGCCGTGTCCGCTGCCCTTCTTGTCGCGGCTGAGCACGTAGAGCTTCTTCATGTCGGCGCTGTCGGTCAGCGCCGCGGCGATCTCGTCGGCACGCGCGTCGGGACGGACGAACCGCGCGATCGCCGCCGCGGCGGCCACGTGCGGTGCCGCCTGCGATGTTCCCTGGATGCGTGCGAAGCCGCCGCCGGGCGCGTCGGATTCGACGTTGCCGGCGTTGAAGGGCGCGAAGTCCGGCCCCTTGTTCTTGCCGCCCGGTGCGACCAGATCGATGTCGTCGCGCTTGGTCGAGTACTGCGTGACCTGGCGCTCGCGGTCGACCGCCCCGACGTTGACGACTCCCTCGAACGTCTGCGGGACCTGCCGCTGATTGCGGGTCTTGCACTGGGGGCTGTCCGGCACTCCGGCGAGCGGGGCGCCGCAGTTGCCGCCGGAGGCGACGAGGACCACCTGCGCGGCGCGCGCGTACTCGATCGTGGCCGCCCAGAGCGTGAGATCACCGCGGTATTCGGGTGTGTCGTAGTCCCGGTACGCGCCGCCCAACGACATGTTCGCGACGTCGGCGCCGTGGTTGACCGCCCACACCAGGCCGACCGACGGCGTGGGCCCCTGGGTGTTGGCGTCCTTCAAGTGCACGGGCACGTCCAGGATCGAGACGCCGGGTGCGACCCCGGTGATGCCGCCGTTGCCGTTGCGGGCGCCGATGATGCCGGCCACGTGCGTGCCGTGCCCGTCCGGGTCGTGCGCGCCCTCGCCCGCGTAATGGCGGCGTCCGATCACCGCGGCGGCGAGGTCGGGGTGGGTCTCGTCGATTCCGGTGTCGATGACCGCGACCACCACTCCGGTGCCGTCCGGCCACGGCAGGTCCGTCGAGCCCTCCGGTACGCCGAGGACGTCCAGCGGCCACTGGTTGTCGCGGTGGTCGTCCTGGGTCGACAGGTCCACGCTGTCCGGCGACATCGGCGGGGAGACCGCGGCCTCCACGACGGCCGGATCCCGTGACAGCGCCTCCCGCCGCGCGGGCACCTGCGCGGCGGGCAGGTACTCGGTCGTCACGGACAGGCAGGTGCCGTCCACGCGCATGACGTCGAGCGCCGCGAGTGACGGGTCGTCAGGCCGGGGATCCTGGGTGGCCGTATCGCACGCCGGGTCGGGCACCGCCGTGCGGATCAACGCCAGTTGCCTGTCGCTCAGCAGGTCTGTGGGCCGGATCCGCTCCGTGCCGCCGTCGTCGTCACGCAGCACCACGACCAGGACCCCCGCGACGACCGCGAGGACCACGCACACCGCGGTCAGCAGGAACACCCGCCGCCGCGGCCCACCCCTGTCGGGCGGGTTCCCCGGGACCGGCGGCGGCCCCGGGGGCCCCGGCGGCGGCTGGTTCGGCGGTCGACCCGGGGGCTGCGGCATGCTCATCGGCCGCCTCGCACGGCCGACGGAGTACGCGGAGCAGTGGCGGCGTTGTCCTCGGCAGGCTGCGTCACGAGCGCCGACGATAGCGCGACGACCGGAGCGTTGGGCCCCGGCGCGGTCCCCGGCCGCGGCGGGACGCACCAAGCCGACCGCGGGCCGTCGGCGGTGCGACGGCCGCGAGGGGCCCGCCGACCCGCCCGCTTCGCCGCGGTCGCGGCTTGGCTCGGCTCAGGCGAGGTTCGCGGTGAGGGTGATCTCGGTCCCGGAAAGGGCCTTGCTCACCGGGCAGTTGGCCTTGGCGTCCGCGGCGGCCCTCGCGAAGCCTGCTTCGTCCGCTCCGGGCACGTGGCCGACGACCGTCAGATGGATGCCGGTGATGCCGGTCCCCGGCTGGAAGGTGACGTCCGCTTGGGTGTCGAGCTTGGTGGGCGGGGTGCCGGCGCCGGTCAGGGCGTGCGCGAGAGCCATGGAATAGCAGCTGGAATGGGCGGCGGCGATCAACTCCTCCGGGCTGGTCTTGCCGTTCGGGGCCTCCGCGCGGGCCGGCCACGACACCGGGTACTCGCCGATCCCCGACGAGGCGAAGGTGACCAGGCCGCTCCCCTCGACGAGGTTGCCGTCCCAGGCTGTGCGTGCGGTGCGGGTGGTTGCCATGGCGAGACCATCACTTTCGAGGGATGCGCTGCTGATCGGCCGATCAAGGGAACGCCCCGCCCGACAAACTCGGCCCGTGTGCGGACGCGGCTTCGGACGGCGGCGGTGCCCCTTACCTGCCTCACTGTCGGAATTGCCACTACGTCCCTGCAAACGACCAACCCGTCAAAGGGGCACGCCCGGCTCGTTCGGGCTGTCCGCGCGGGGGACGGACGCACGTGTCCGCCCTCCGGTGCCGCGCGGCGGCGGGGAGCCGCGGTGGTCCGCGACTCCCCGGAGCCGTACGCGAGTTGCCGCTACTCGACGCGGGTGCCGGTGTTGTCGTCGTCGCCGGAGATGTGAATGTCCGTGACGGCGATGTTGACCTCGACGACCTCCAGCGCGGTCATGCGCTCGACGGCGGAGATGACGTTCTCGCGTACCTCGTACGCGAGTTCGGCGATGGCGACGCCGTACTCGACGACGATCTCCAGGTCGATCGCGGTCTGCCGCTCGCCGACCTCGACCTTGACGCCGCGGGTGACGCTGGGCCGTCCGCCGGGGACGCGGTCGCGGACCGCGCCCAGGGCCCGGGTGAGGCCGCCGCCGAAGGCGTGGACGCCGGGGACCTCGCGCGCGGCCATGCCGGCGATCTTCCCGACCACGGGGTCGGCGATCGACGTGCGGCCCCGGTCGGCCGGTCCCGCCTGCGGCACGATCGCCATGTCGGTGCCGGTCTCGGCGACGGCCGTCTCGCCGTCGTGACTCTCGTCCGCGCGGCGGGCGTTCGGCGTGGTCGCGGTGGCGGTCTCGGTCTTGGTCTTCGTCGCGGTGCTCACGGTGGTCCTCCCGAGTGTGTCGGGCCGTTTCCCGGCCCGGTCGTTCGCTTCCGACACCTCTTCGACACATCCGTCGCGCGATCCTCACGCTGTTTTCCGAGTTTTTTCACGTCCCCCGAAGGCCGCTCTCACGAGGCAGTCTGTGGGTCACGCGTCAGAGCGGCGGCTGCGGGAGGACCGCGGTGACGACGACGGTCACGGTCACACGCGCCGACGGGGTGTCCGCGGGCCCGTCGCCGTCGTGGTCGAATGCGGCGGCCCGGGAGGACAGTTCCTCGGTCAGAGCGCCCCGGACGTCCCGCGCCACGCTCGCGGCCCGTCGCCCCGCGAACAGCGCCACGTGGACGCGGACGTGCCAGCCCGCGGCCCTGGCCGTGACGGTGACCCCGGCGGCGGGGTCGTGATGCCGGGCGCCGCCACCGCGCGTACCGGGGCTGAGGTAGGCGACTCCGGGGACGTGCCGGACGGTCTCGGCCGCGGCCAGCGCGAGCGTGCGCTGCGGGAGTGCCGTCGCGGGGGCCCGGACACGGTGCGCGGTCAACGGAGGGTCCTCCTGATCCTGTGCGGGGATACAGGCGTCGACGCGTCGCGCAGGGCCACCACCGCGACGTCGACCGCCGTGACGTCGAGGCCGATGTCGCGGTCCGCCGCCCGCGCGACCCGCCCGCGCACCCGCTCGGCGGTGTCGGACAGATGCGCCGCGGAGTCCACCGCGATCTCGATCCGTACGCGCAGCGGCTCACGCGGCAGTCGGGCGGTGCGGACGGGACGGTCGTCCGGGGCGGCGAGCGGCCGGATGCGGCAGCTGCCGGCCGAGACACCCCGCTCGCACTCGGCGGCGGCACGCAACACGCGTGCCGCGGCGGCCTCGGAGATCCAGTCGCCATCGGCCATGCCGCCGAACCCGGCGTCCTCGGACGTCCGGCCGTCGGCCTCGCCGTCGCGGACCCGCGGGTGATCGTCCTCGGGTGCCGTGAGCGGCACCAGCGGTCCGGGGCGGAGTTCGGTGCGGACGACGTCCATCACCCGGGCGCTGAAATCGGCGTGCCCCGCGAGACCGCCGGCGCCTCCGGTGCCCTCGGGGTCCGGGGCCACGGCCTGCGCGACCAGGTCGTGCAGCGCGTCGACGTCCGCGACGGCTCCGCGGCAATGCGGGCAGTCGCCGTGGCCCGGGACCGGTCGGCCGGAGTCCCAGATGTCGGCGAGCGAGGCACCGCACGGCAGCATCTCGTCGTCCGCGTCGTCGTCACCGGGAAACCGCGGTGGTTCTAGCGCCATGCCCGCATCGCCTCCATCAGGCTCCGCCGGGCACGGAACAGGCGGCCCCGGACCGCTGGTTCGGCGATACCGACGACATCGGCGATCTCCTCGTACGCCATTCCGTGCAGTTCTCGTAGTACCCAGCATGCCCTCTGCTCCGCCGTGAGGGTGGCCAGGGCCTCCCCGAGTGCCTTCGCGGACGCCGCCGACTCGGCCGCCCGCTGGGGGTCGTCCGCCGGGGCGGCCGTGGGCGGTTCCGGGGCCGTGTCGAGCGGACGGGTCGCGGGGCGGGACCGCAGGATGTTGAGGCACCGGTTCGTGGTGATCCGGAACAGCCAGGTCCCGAACGCCGCTTCGGCGCGGAACTCGGGCAGCCGCCGCCACGCCGTCACCAAGGTGTCCTGGACCGCGTCCTCCGCCTCGCCGGCACTTCCGAGCAGGCGGGTCGCCAGCGCGAGCAACCGGGGGGCGTGCCGACGGACGAGAACTTCGAACGCCGCGTCGTCGCCCTCCGCCGCCCGCGCGACGAGCAGCGGCTCGGGGGTCGCCGAATCCACCGTCGGCCCTTCCGGTGGAGGACCGTTCCCCGGCACCGGGGCCTCCGCGGTGTCGCCCTGCATCCGTCTCCGATGTCCCGACGCGAGCTGGCAGCCTACGCCACCGCGCACGCTCTCCGGGCCCGTCCGTCCACTTGTGAACGCGCCGCGAACGAATCGTTTCCGGATTGTCCGATGGCGCCCAAAAGTCATAGTGAGCCGCGAAATTGCTGCCTACGATCACGGCCTGCCACCGCGACCCGCAGGAGTTTCGCATGACCATCGACGCCACCCTCGACGCCGCCGTCGACAGCGGAGACACCCCGGACGGCCCGGCCGTCGACCCGTCCGCCTGGTCGTTCGAGACCCGCCAGGTCCACGCGGGCGCCGCCCCCGATCCGGCCACCGGGGCCCGAGCCGTCCCGATCTACCAGACGACGTCGTTCGTGTTCCGCGACAGCGCGCACGCCGCGGGGCTGTTCGACCTGTCCGAGGAAGGCCACATCTACACGCGGATCCACAACCCGACGACGGACGCGCTCGAACAGCGTCTCGCGTCCCTCGAAGGCGGGGTCGCCGCCGTCGCCACCGCGTCGGGGCAGGCCGCCACCACACTGGCGCTGCTCAACCTCGCCGGGGCCGGCGACCACGTCGTCTCCAGCACGGCGCTCTACGGCGGGACATACAACCTCTTCCACTGGACGCTGCCGAAACTGGGCATCGAGGTCTCGTTCGTCGACGACCCGGACGACCCGGCCGCGTGGCGCGACGCGATCCGCCCCGAGACGAAGCTGCTGTTCGCGGAGACGCTGGGCAACCCGCGCGGCAACGTCCTCGACATCGCCGCCGTCGCCGAGGTCGCGCATACCGCCGGTGTTCCGCTGGTGGTCGACAACACGATCCCCACCCCGTACCTGCTGCGCCCGATCGAGTACGGCGCCGACGTCGTCGTGCACTCGGCCACGAAGTACCTGGGCGGCCACGGCACGGCCATCGGCGGGGTCGTGGTGGACGCCGGGACGTTCGACTTCGGTGCCCATCCCGACCGGTTCCCTGGCTTCAGCGAGCCCGACGCGAGCTACAACGGGCTCCGCTACTGGCCCGACCTCGGGCCCGGCGCGTACGCCGCCAAACTGCGCGTGCAACTGCTGCGCGACGTGGGCGCGTCGATCGCACCGCTCAACAGCTTCCTCATCCTCCAGGGGCTGGAGACCCTGTCGCTGCGCCTCGAACGGCACGTGGCCAACGCCGCCGCCCTCGCGGACTGGCTGTCCGGACGCCC